>JANYFM010000007.1 GCA_025362655.1 Hyphomicrobiales bacterium
CTGGAGGCGGCCGGACTGCTGCGCCCGGCCGGCGCGGCAGCCCCGGTTTTCAGCGACAGCGTTCTCAACGCTTTCATGGCGCTTGGCCCGCGGGCGTGGAGCGCCGCGCGCGCCCGCATAAGCGAATTGCTGCGCGCGGACACGCCGCTGCTGCGCGATGATGCGGCGCTGCGCGCCCGCGCGCTCATTCCCGTGGCGGAGGCGCAAATGCATATGCCCTTCACGGTGCTCTCCTTCAGCGATTTCTTCTCATCGAAGGATCACGCCATGAACGCTGGAAAGATTTTGCGCGGAGCGGATACGTCCCTCGCGCTCAACTGGCTGACCATGCCCATCGGCTATAATTCGCGCGCCAGCACGGTTGTCGCGGGCGGCACGCCGATCCGGCGCCCTTTGGGGCAGCGCAAGCCCCGCAATCTTGAGCATCCCGTGTTCGGCGCCTGCGCCAATCTGGATTGCGAGCTTGAAATGGGCACGGTCCTCGGCGGCGGCTCCAGCATGGGCGATCTGATCCCGGAGGCGGAGGCGGAGCGGATGATTTTCGGCTTCACCCTGCTCAATGACTGGAGCGCGCGCGATCTTCAGGCATGGGAATCCCAGCCGCTCGGGCCTTTTCTCGCCAAAGCTTTCGCCACGACGATCTCGCCATGGATTGTCACAGCCGAAGCGCTGGAGCCTTTCCGCGTTGAGGGGCCAGTGCAGGACCCTGCGCCCTTCCCCTATCTGCGCCAGTCGCCGAAGCGCAATTATGATGTCACCCTCGACATTCTCATCAAAACCAAAACGATGAGCGCGCCGGCGCGTATCAGCCGCAGCAATTTCAAATATATGTACTGGTCCAGCGTGCAGCAGCTCATGCATCACGCCTGCACGGGCTGCGCCATGAACGTTGGCGATCTCCTCGGCTCCGGCACAATTTCCGGCCCGGAGCCGGGCCAGCTCGGATGCTTTCTGGAAATGTCGTGGGGCGGCGCAAAGCCGATCCCGCTGCCCAACGGCGAGGCGCGGACGTTTCTGGAGGACGGCGACAGCCTGGCGTTCCATGGCTTCGCCCAGGGCGATGGCTACCGTATCGGCTTTGGCGTGGCGGAGGGCACGATCCTGCCCGCCCATGCGCCGCCGGTATAAGCCGGCGGCGGGTCCGAAGAACTGATATTATGCATCGTCTCCCGCCGGATCGGGACGCGCCGCTAGAGGGGTAAACATGCTGCGCATCATCTCCGCCGCCATCAGCGTTTTGTGGCTTGCCGCCGCGCAGGCGCAGACTTGGCCCACCCGCCCAATCAAACTGATTGTGCCCAATGCGGCGGGCACCGCGACCGACACGATGGCGCGCCTGCTCGCCAATGATCTGGGCAAAGCGCTCGGCCAGGGCGTGTATGTGGAGAATGTGCTCGGACCCTCCGGCATCACCGGCCATCAAACAGCGGCCAAGGCGGAGCCTGACGGCTACACGTTCCTGTTCACCAATACCTCCGGTCTCGCCGGCAATCCCGTGACCTTCAAGACGCTGCCTTACGATCCGGCGAAAGATTTCACCGCCGTCGCCATGGTGTGCAGCCTCGGCCCGCAAATTGTCACCGCCAACAAGGACGCGCCGTTCAAAACGATGGCGGAGTTCATTGCTTACGCCAAAGCCAATCCGGGCAAGCTGTCCTATGCGGTGGACGCCACCGTCGGCGGCGCTATTTTTGCCGGGCGGCTAATCGTTCAGAGGGCTGGCATTGAAATGCCTGAAGTGTCGTATCGCGGCGGCTCGCAGATGGGGCCGGATGTGGCTTCGGGCCGCGTTCCCGTGATGATCAGCTCCATTGCCATGGTCAATCCGTTTCTCGACGGCGGCCAGATGCGCGCGCTTGGCGTCACCTCCGGCGAGCGGTTTCCCGGCCTGCCCGATGTGCCGTCGGTCAATGAGACCGTGCCGGGCGTTATCGTCGATGGCTGGTTCGCGGTGGTCGCGCCCAAGGGCGTGCCCGACGTCATCGTCCGGCGCGTCAACCGGGAGATCGGGACATTTCTTGACGGACCCGACATTCAAAAGCGCCTGATCGCCATCGGCCTCGCGACATCCGGCGCCGGCACGCCCGAGAGCACGGCGGCGTTCATCGCGCTCCAGCAGGAGCGCTGGCGGATGTTCGCCAAAGAGCTTAAATTCGAGGCGCAGTGAGCCCGTTCAGCGCAGCGCGGCGAGGTATTCGCGGCGCTTTGCCGCCACCGCGTCCCGGATTTTCGAGCCGTAGTGCCGCATTTCCGCGATTTCTTCCCCTGTGAGCCGGCCGCCGATCTCGGTCTCTGAGCTTGCGCGCGCGGCGCAGCGCTCCCACCAGGCGCGCACACGCGGGCGCTCCGCTGTGAACACATCAAGCAATTGCAGATAGTCGAGGCGCGCCACATAGGGGATCATATTGATATCGCCGAGCGTAAAGGCATCGCCAACCAGCCATTCGCCGTTTTCCGCAAGCGCCTCGTCCATCGATTTGAACGCTTTCTCGAAATGCCCGATGGCCTGAAACACATAGGGGCTTTCAACGCCGAGCTCATAAGTGGACATCAGCCGCTCGCGCTTGGCGGGATCGCCGGTGTTGGCATAGCGCCCCTGCCGCTGCTCCTCTGTCATGGTCTGCATTTTGTAGCGGAAATGCGCGGAAAAGCTCAGTTCGCGCGTTGCCTCGAAAATCTGCTCATCGACGAGTTTTGACCACAGCCGCATGCGCGCGCGCAGATAGGGCGCCGCCGGAATCAGCGGCGGATGTGGAAAAGTTTCATCGAGATACTCGCAGATCAGCGAGGATTCGATGACGGGCTTTCCCGCATCCATGAGCGTCGGCACGACACCCTTTGGATTCAGCTTCAGATAGGCGGGGCTGAATTGCTCGTTGGTGAAGAGATTGACCGGCTCGATCTCAAACGGCAGGGATTTCTCGCGCAGCGTGATCAGCACCTTCTGGGTGCAGATCGAATTGCGCGCGGTGTAGAGTTTCAGCATGCGCCTTCCTCCGTATTTTAAAACGCGGTGCGCTGCCGCATCGCCGCTGTCAGCGTGCCCTCATCGAGGTAATCCAGCTCGCCGCCGACGGGCACCCCATGGGCGAGACGGGTGACTTTGACGCCGAGGTGGGCCACGAGATCGGTAATGTAGTGCGCGGTCGTCTGCCCGTCCACGGTGGCGTTGACCGCGAGGATGATCTCGCGCACGCCGTCCCGCGCCGCGCGCGCCGCCAGCGTTTCAATATTGATGTCCTTCGGGCCGACGCCGTCCAGCGGAGACAGCGCGCCGCCCAGCACATGGTAGCGCGCGCGCAGGGCCCCGGCGCGCTCCAGCGCCCACAAATCCGCCACCGTCTCGACGACCACCAGCATCGCGGGATCGCGCCTCGGATCGCGGCAGACCGTGCAGGGATCGATGGTGTCGACATTGCCGCATTCGGCGCAGATCAGGATTTTTTCGTGGGCGGTCCGCAGCGCGTCCGCCAGCGGGCCGAGCAGCTCCTCGCGCTTGCGGATGAGGTGCAGCGCGGCGCGCCGCGCCGAGCGCGGGCCGAGCCCCGGCAGCCGCGAAAGCAATTGAATCAGGCGCTCTATCTCGGGTCCGGCGACGCGCTCGGCCATGAGGGGGAATCCCCGCCGCTAAAACGGCAGTTTCATGCCCGGCGGCAGCGGCATGCCCGCGGTGACCGCCTTCATCTTCTCTTCCATGATCCGCTCGGATTTTTTCCGCGCGTCCTCATGGGCGGCGAGGATCAGGTCCTCGACGATTTCCTTTTCATCGGCTTTCATCAGCGAGGCGTCGATGGAAAGTCCTTTCATGACGCCCTTGCCGGTCAGCGTGACGCGCACAAGGCCGCCGCCGGACTGCCCCTCAATCTGCGCGCTCTCCAGCTCAGCCTGCATTTCCTGCATGCGCGACTGCATGGCCTGCGCCTGCTTCATCAATCCCATGATGTCTTTCATGGCCTATCCCCGCGCTTTGACATTAAAGCTCATCCTCTGTCCCGGCATCATCGGAATAGCCGATTTCGTCGCCCCCGCCGGTATTTTCGGAAACGGCGGCCCCGGAGTCCGGGGGCTCCCCGCCGGGCGGCGAAATGCGCACGATTTCCGCGCCGGGAAAACGCTCCATCACGCTGCGCACCAGCGGATCGGCGCGCACGCCCGTGAGGCGCTCCGCCTCGCGCGCGCCCGCCTGCTCGCGCAGAGTGGGCCGGCCCTCCTCGCGCGACAGCGCCACCATCCAGCGGATGCCCGTCCAATCCTGCAAACGGCGCATCAGCGTTTGCGCGATTTGCGGCGACGCGCCCTCGACCAGCGAGAAATCAATCTTGCCTTCCTCAAATCTCACGAGGCGCACGTCGCCTTCCAGCGCGATTGTCAGCTGGATGTCGCGGTTGGCCTTCGCCAGCGTCACCACATCTTCAAAGCGCATCAGGCGGACACGCGGCTCGGCCGCCGCTTCGCTCCGCGCGAGGGCATGCGCGGCCGGCTGGCGCATCGCGCCGCCCGGCTGCGCGGCGGCTGACGGCGCCCGCATGGAGGGAGCGCCCGCCGCCGGCGCGCGCGGCGGCGCGGTGTCAACAGGCTGGCTTGCCAGCCTGCGCAATATCTCCTCGGGCGGGGGCAGGTCGGCAGCGTGCGCGAGGCGCACCAGCACCATGTCCGCCGCCGCCATCGGGCGCGGCGAATCCTTCATTTCCTGAAGGCCCTTTGTCAGCAATTGCCATGCCCGGGTCAGCGTCTGCTGCGTCAGCGCGGTTGCGAACCGGGTGCCGCGCTCAAACTCCTCCGGTGTCATGGACGCGTCCATGCGCAGGCCCGGCAGGAGTTTTAGCCGCGTGACAAAATGCGTGAATTCAGCCAGCGCGGTCAGCACATGCGCGGGATCGGCTCCCTTGTCATATTGCTCCGCGAGAATGCCGAGCGCGGGCGCGATTTCGCCTTTCATGACGGCTTCGAAAAGATCGATGATGCTGCCGCTGTCGGCGCTGCCCAGCATGGAGCGCAGAACCTCCGCGCCGATTTTATCGCCGCCCGCGGCGGCCCCCGTGGCGATGGCCTGATCGAGCAGCGACAGCGCGTCGCGGACCGAGCCCTCCGATGCCCGCGCGATCAGCGCCAGCGCCGCGGGCTCGATGGCGACATGCTCTTTCCCGCATATGCCCGCGAGGTGGCGGATCATCAGCTCCGAATCGATGCGGCGCAGATCAAAGCGCTGGCAGCGCGAGCGGACGGTGACCGGCACCTTCTCGATTTCCGTGGTGGCGAACAGGAATTTGACGTGCTCCGGCGGCTCCTCCAGCGTCTTCAGCAGCGCGTTGAACGCCTGCTTCGTGAGCATATGCACCTCGTCGATGATGTAGACTTTGATGCGCGCCATGACAGGCCGAAAGCGGGCGTTCTCGATGACCTCGCGGATATCATCGACGCCGGTGTGCGAGGCGGCGTCCATCTCGATCACGTCAATGTGCCGGCTTTCGATGATCGCTTGGCAGTGCGCGCCCATTTCGGGCATGTCGATGGAGGGTTTGACAACAGCGGGGCGCCCGTCTTTTGCCGGCAGTTCGTAGTTGAAGGCGCGCGCCAGAATCCGCGCCGTCGTGGTTTTGCCGACGCCGCGCACGCCGGTCAGGATATAGGCCTGATGGATGCGGTCGAGTTTGAACGCATTGCCGAGCGTGCGCACCATCGGCTCCTGGCCGATCAGATCGTCAAAGCTGGAGGGGCGGTATTTGCGGGCGAGAACGCGGTAAGCGCCGGATTGCGGAGCGGGGGGCGCGAAATCGAAGCCGGGCGATGGTTCCGCGGGCGATGGGCCCGTGACAGCGCCCGGGCCGGCGGAATCCTGCGTGCGCTCGTCGGTCATGGGCCAGGACTGGATGGTGCGCGCGGGTCCGCGAGGGAAACGCCAATAAAATTGGGAGGCTGGACAGAGACCCGCCCGGTCTCGTTAGGGCTGCTTCCTTCCGGACCTGACCCGGTTGGCGAGTGGAACGTCCACCGCCAACCTCCCGGCCCCTATTTGGACCAGCGCGCCTGTTTCCGCAAGGCATGGGCCGCTGTTTTCCGCCTCCCCGCCGTGGCGACGCGGGCGAGCCTTGCCTCGCGGCGGCGGACGTTTCATGTTGCGCGCCAATCTTTGGAGCCCATGAATACCATGCGCGGGGCGATGCGGACCTTTCCGGAGCTTTCCTCGGAGATTCCCTTTTCCGGCAGCGGTCTCAATCGCCTGTCGGAGAAGCGCGACGATGCGGCCTTTGTCGCCGCGCTGCTCGCCGATCCGCGGGCGCGCACTCTCATTCTGATCGGTGAAACGCCCGTCTTGCGGCAGACCGCGCTGGGCCTCGACGCGTGGTTTTCCCTCGCCGATGCGGAGCGGCTCGGCGCGGCGCGCGGACAAGCCCTGCTTGGCAGCGTTGCCACGGGGCCGTGCTTTGCCACGCGGATCGATGAATCCGCGGCGGAGGTCGAAGGCGAGCCGGAGCCGGGCGCTATGATGGACCGCCGCAAGCGCTTCGTTCCCGGACGTCCCGATCTCGTCCTGACGGATTTGCGCGCCCTTGCGCTGACGGGCGCCGCCGCGCCCGACGCGCTCGCCATGATGGCGCAGGCCAAGAGCCTGTTTCACTGGCATTCGCGCCACGGGTTCTGCGGCAATTGCGGCCAGCCCTCGCGCATTTCCGGGGCCGGCTGGCGGCGCGACTGCCCGGCCTGCAAAGCCATGCATTTCCCCCGCACTGACCCTGTCGTGATTATGCTGGCGGTCGATGGCGATGATTGCCTGATGGGCCGCTCAGCCCGCTTTGGCAAAGGCATGTATTCGGCGCTGGCCGGATTTTTAGAGCCTGGCGAAACCATCGAGGAGGCGGTGCGCCGTGAAATACAAGAGGAATCCGGCATCCTCACCGGGCAGGTCACCTATCTAGCGTCGCAGTCTTGGCCGTTCCCGGCTTCGCTGATGATCGGCTGCCTCGCCGAGGCGCTGTCGCGGGAGATAACCATCGATGCCGACGAGCTTGAGGATGCCCGCTGGTTCAGCCGCGCCGACGTGCGGCTTATGCTTGAGGGCCGGCATCCCCAGGGGTTCGCCGCGCCTCAAAAAATTGCCATCGCGCATCATCTGCTGCGCGCGTGGGAGGCGCGGTAGAACGGCGCGTCGCCAGCGCGTTGGGGCCTTTCCGGCGAGTCGCCATCATTCCCGCTTTACACTTCGCGCGATTTAGGCTTATCGTCTTGAAATCACGAACCAAAGTCTATACAGTTCACAAATAGACAGTTGCAGATCACAACAATGAAAAAAGCAACAATGAAAAAACCCGCGTCGAAATCCCAATCCGCTAAAAATGCCGCGCTGAAAAGCGCCGCCCGTTCGTCCCGCGATGCGCCTGTTCGGCAGCGCGCCCGCAGGCTTCCCGCTGCTGAGCGCAAAGCGCTTATCCTGCAAGAGGCCGCGCTATTCTTTTCGGAGAACGGCTTTGCCGCCTCGACGCGAGATTTGGCAGACCGGCTGGGTGTGCGCCAAGCGCTGCTTTATAAATATTTTTCCTCGAAAGAGGCCCTGATCGAGGCGGTCTTTGATGCGGCCTTTGCCGACGCTTGGTTCGCCAAATGGGCGGAAATTCTGTCGCAAAAGGATGTGTCGCTTGAAGCGCGTCTGCGGGCGTTTTATTCCAATTACGCTGACGATCCCGAGGATCCCGACCATTTGCGCCTGCGGCTTTATCTGCGCGGCGCTCTCGATGGCTGGCCGGTGACCGCGCGCATCGAGCCCCGGCAAAGCCGCAAATTCGTCCTCCCCCTCGTGGCGGAAATGCGCCAAGAGGAAGGGTTGCCTGATTTCACAGCGCGCAAACTGATGAAGGGTGAGCGGGAGCTTGTCCTGTCCCTGCATGGCGCGGTCATTTTCCATAGCATCCGCGCCCACGTCTACAAATCCGCTGTCGCGGCGGATCATGAAGCCGTGGCCGGCCTCTATATCGATGTATTCCTGCGCGGCGCGCGGGCCGGTCTGCGGGCGATGCACGAGGGCAAGGCCCCGGCGGGCCTGACCGCGGCGGCGGGCGGCTAAGCCGGATCGTCCCCCTAGTCAGGCTTGAATAAGCTGGCAGGCGCGCAATACGGGCTTTAAGCCATAACAGGACTTGCCCGGCGTTGGACGCCGCGCCTATGTTGAATTGGCCTTCCGCCGCGTTTTTCGCGGCGGCAACGGACCCATCCGGAGGATAGCCATGGCCCGCAGACGCGCCGCGTTGGCAGGGGCTTTTGTGATCGCGGCCGCGCTCAGCGCGGGGCCGCTTTCCGGCGTCCGCGCCCAAGGCGTGCTTGACGATTGGGCCGGCGTGAAACTGCCGCCGCCGCCGGCGGTGAAGCCCGTCGTTGTCGATCCCAAAACGACCGCCCTTTTGCTGTTCGATTTCACCGCGCAGACCTGCTCAAGCGAGCGCCGCCCGCGCTGCGCCGCCTCGATGCCGGTGATGGCGAAGCTGCTGGCGGACGCCCGTTCGCGCGGCATGTTCGTTGTCTACAGCGTTGCCATTGCGGGAACCGGCGGGGCGGACATACTGCCGGAGATCAGCCCCAATCCCGGCGAGCCGGTTTTGCCCCCGCTCGGGCCGGACAAATTCCTCGCCAGCGATTTCGAGGCCATGCTGCGGGCGAGGGGCGTGCAGACTGTGATCCTCAACGGCACCGCCGCCCAATCGACGGTTCTGCACACCGGAGCCGCGGCGGCGTTGCGCGGCTTCAACGTCATCGCGCCGATCGACGGCATGTCCTCGAACGAGGCTTTTTCGGAGCTCTACACAGCCCACCACCTTACGACCGCGGCGCGCATTGCGGATAAGGTGACTCTCACCCGCGCCGCTATGATTTCCTACCGCTAAAGCGTTTCCAGCGAAGCGAAACCTGGTTCGCGTTGAGAAAGCGCGTCGAAACATGGAATTCAGAGCCTATTCCGATCCGGTTCCATCAGATCGCAATAGGCTCTGGCGGCAATCATGTTATAGGCCGCCCCATGAATGCCGCAACAGCCCTGAT
>JANYFM010000047.1 GCA_025362655.1 Hyphomicrobiales bacterium
ATGTCACCTGCGACGTGTGCAAGGGCAAGCGTTACGACCGCGAGACGCTGGAAGTGAAATACCGGGGCAAATCCATCGCCGACCTGCTCGACATGACCGTCGAGGAGGCGCGTGAATTGTTCAAGGCGGTGCCGCCGATCCGCGATAAAATGGAGACGCTGGCGCGGGTCGGGCTCGGCTACGTGCATGTCGGCCAGCAGGCGACGACGCTGTCAGGCGGCGAGGCGCAGCGTGTCAAACTGTCGAAGGAATTGTCGCGACGCTCGACCGGGCGCACGCTTTACATTCTCGACGAGCCGACGACCGGCCTGCATTTTCACGATGTGAAGAAACTGCTGGAGGTGCTGCACGAGCTTGTCGACCAGGGCAACAGTGTCGTCGTCATTGAGCACAATCTTGAGGTGATCAAGACCGCCGACTGGGTGCTCGACCTCGGCCCCGAAGGCGGCGAAGGCGGCGGCGAGATCGTCGCCATGGGTACGCCGGAGGACATCGCGAAGAACCCGCGCTCGCATACCGGGCGGTTCCTGAAGGCGGTGCTGGCGAGGCGGCCGGCGCCCGCGCCGGCAAGGGGGCGCGAGGCGGCGGAGTGAGCAGGTCGCTGCAAGCCATTCTTCGGCTGGCCGCCGGGCGCTTATCGGGTCTGCGAACCCACAGCGCTGGATAGAGTGCCCGGCCCCGCGCTTTCAACGCGGGGCTGAGCCTTTGGCCGCTGATCTTAAGATTTGCCTTTCTTGCAGGCGTTGCGGAATTTCTCGCGCTCTTTGCCGTGAAGGCCCTTGGTGTCGGCGTCGGCAGAGCATTTTTTCGACATAGCGGCCTTCTCGTCGGCGGACATTTTCATCGGCGCGGGCTTGGCGGCGACGGTCTGCGGCTTGGGCATGACAGGCGCGGCAACCGCTGGCACCACAGGCTTGGCAGGCACCGCCGGCGTCGGCGACTGGGCAAAGCCGGAGCCGGCGGCCGCAAGGGTGAAAGCGGCGGCAACGGCGAGACAGGAAAGCTTTTTCATTGAGACACTCCATGGAAGGCGTTCACTTTTGAACGCCGAAACCATGCACCGGTAAACCGTTTCGAAGCTGTCGGAAAGCCTCAATTTCGCTCAACGGGAACCAATCCAAGCGAACCGGGGCCGTGAGCACGTTCAGCGCGCAGGGCCCTCACAGACCGCCCCGGCGCCCTCGGGCGGAATATAGACAATATCCACGGGCCAGGTGGACTTGCCCATGCCGGGCATGGCCGGCAGATCGTAGCGCTTTTTTCCAGCGCGGCACGCGGCGGGAAAATGGTCGAGGGCGTTCGATGGCTCAGCGAGGGCGGCAATCGCGCCGCTGGCGCGGCATTCGCCGATTTGCCTTGGGGTAGCCCAGCTTGGCGAAGAGAAATCGACGAAATCCGGGCGGCCTTTCAAAAATAACACGCCGGTGGGGCCGATCTTGCGGTCGGCGATAACAACGCAGGCGAGCGGAGCGGCGCTGTGCGCAGCCCATTCTTTCTCCATCTCGGCGGCAAGCGCCCGACCGTCGGCGGAATAAGCGGCCAGCGGTTTGCCGACTGCCCCCGCCGCCACGAGATACGCGGTGAAGCCGGCAAATACCAACGCCGACAGGCTGATAAGGATTTGGGCGCTGACGCGCTCGCCAAATCCGCCGGAAACGCCCCCCGCGCGGAACAACAGCGACAGACCCGCCGCCACGCTTGAAGCCAGCGCCAGCACCCACAAGGGTTTGACGATTTGCAGGGTCGCGAGACTGGCGGCCAGCAACACCAGCGGCGGGCCAAATGCCAACACCTGGGCAATCAGTTTGGCATCGGGGCCGCGCGCGGCAAGGGGGCCGGAGCGGCGGCCCATGCTGACGAACAGGATAGCGCCGGGGGCAATAAACAAAGTGAACAGACCGACGATGGCATTAACACCGCTGATGTTGAGCGAGGCGGCATCGCGGATTTTCTCGGCGCCCAGGGCGCGCGCGGCGCTCGGCCAGCCAGTGGCCTCCAGCCACCAGATATGCGGCGCGGCGATCACCGCGAACAAACCGATGCAGAAATAGCTGGCGGGCGCGCGAAACGCCGGACGAAACCGCCGCACAAGCCCGGCGAGCGCGACAAGGCTGACCAGCAAAAAAGCGATTTCATATTTCGTCATCAGGCCGAGGCTGGCGGCAATCGCCAGCCCGGCGGTGTGGATCGGACGGCGCTCCTCCAAATAGGCGAGGCCAAAATACATCGACGCCGCCCAGAACGGCGCCAGCAGGGCATTGTGGTTGAGCTGCACCGCATAGATTGTCGCCGCCGGCGAAATCAAAAACAGCAGCACAGCCAGTCCCGCTGAACGGGCCGATGCGTAAAGACGAACCGTTTTCCAAACGAACCACGCCGCGACCGCCATTGCCGCCTGCGCGAGCAGCATCAGGCTTAACACCGGCGGCGCGCCGACCCGCAGCGCGCCATCGATCAGCCAAGTCGCGAGGGGCGGATGTTTCGCATAACCCAGTGATAAGTCGCGGCCCCAATAGGCGGCCTCAAGCGTATCCGCGTGGAGATTGCCAAAGAGCAGGGCCGGACCCAGCGTCCAGATCAGCAAATGTGCGATACCGGCGGCGAGGGCGGGGGTTTGCCCAAACAGCCGTTCGCGGCCGGTCGCATCCACATTCGCCGGCGTTGAAATTCTTGCAGACATGATGAACCGCGCGATCAAACGCCGCGTTCTTGCCTGTATGTCTGCAATTCGTCAACGCAGCCGCGCTGCGCCGCAACACCGAGGGCTTATCGGGTCACCGGGGTGAATATGGCCGCGCCACAGCCTGATTCGACTAATTTGCATTTCTTAACGCCACATTAAGATGTTTTGTTGCCATAATTTGCGTATTTTTTGCTATTTTGGCCTATTGTTCAAATTTGTTATGCATCTCACGCATGTCTGTGATGCCGATGAGCCCCTACCTAAAGCGCGTAAGAGGGCTATGTTGCAGTGCAGAAGACCCGCTTCCTCTCAGGGAAGCCGAAAGGAGCCAGACCATGACGATGAAGACCATTGCCGACAGATTCCACAACTGGCGCCGTTACCGGGCCGCCGTGCGCGAGCTTTCGCTGCTTTCCGACCGCGAACTGAGCGACCTCGGCGTCAGCCGCTACGATATCGATGTGGTTGCCCGCCGCAGCGCGCAAACCTAAAGGCAAAATCCACAGTTTCGCGGACGGTGGCATTCCCCTCCTCCTTCGCCGCAGTCCGCGTTAGAGCGCCCGCCGGTTCCCTCCCCCGGCGGGCGTTTTCTTGCGTTGCCGGCGAGCCGGCGGTTATGGCCGCAAGGCCCCGCTTGACCCCGCCCGCTGCCGGCGCAACAAGCGCCAATGCAACCCATTCACGTCATCGGCGGCGGTCTTGCGGGCTCGGAAGCCGCTTGGCAGATCGCCCGCGCCGGCGTTCCCGCTGTGCTCCACGAGATGCGCCCGCAGCGCGGGACTGAGGCCCACCAAACCGAAGGGCTGGCCGAACTCGTCTGTTCCAATTCATTTCGATCCGACGAGGCCACAACCAATGCGGTAGGCCTGATCCACCGGGAAATGCGGCGGATGGATTCGCTGATCATGGCGTGCGCCGACGCCCATCAAGTGCCCGCCGGCGGGGCGCTAGCGGTGGACCGCGATGGCTTTTCCAACGCGGTGACACGGGCGATTGAAGCGCAACCGCTCATTTCACTGGTTCGCGCGGAAGTTCCGAATATCCCGCCAAGCGACTGGGATAGCATCATAATTGCTACTGGTCCCTTGACCTCACCGGGTCTTGCCGCCGCCATCCAAAGTCTGACCGGCGAGAAAGAGCTGGCGTTTTTCGATGCCATCGCGCCCATCGTCCATCGCGACACCATCGACATGGGCAAAGCTTGGTTTCAGTCCCGCTACGACAAGACGGGGCCGGGCGGCACCGGCGCCGATTACATCAATTGTCCGCTCTCGCAGGACCAATACGAGGCCTTCATCGATGCGCTGCTCGCAGGCGATAAGACCTCGTTCAAGGCCTGGGAGGGCACGCCTTACTTTGACGGGTGCCTGCCGATCGAAGTGATGGCGGAGCGCGGCCGCGAGACTCTGCGGCATGGTCCCCTGAAGCCCGTAGGCCTGACCAACCCGCATGTGCGAGGCGAAGGAAAAGGCGGCGGCGGCAAAGCTTATGCGGTGATCCAGTTGCGGCAGGACAATGCGCTGGCGACGCTTTACAATATGGTCGGCTTTCAAACCAAGCTGAAACATGCGGAGCAGGCACGGATTTTTCGAACCATTCCCGGGCTGGAGCGGGCCGAGTTTGCCCGGCTTGGCGGTTTGCACCGCAACACCTTTCTCAACTCGCCCGAAGTGCTGGACCCGCTGCTGCGCCTGAAAGCCCAGCCGCGCCTGCGCTTCGCCGGGCAGATCACCGGCTGCGAGGGCTATGTGGAGAGCGCCGCCACCGGGCTGATCGCCGGGCGGCTGGCCGCCGCTGAGCGGCTTGGCCGCGATTTCACGATGCCGCCGGCGACAACAGCCATTGGCGCGCTGCTCAATCACATCACCGGCGGACATATCGTGACCATCGACGCCGGCCCGCCCTCGTTCCAGCCGATGAATGTCAATTTCGGCCTGTTCCCGCCGCTGGAGCAAGCGGTGAAATCTGAAGATGGAAAGCGGTTGCGCGGGCCCGAGAAGTCTCTCGCCCGCAAACGCGCGCTGACAGCAAGGGCGGCCGACGATCTGGATATTTGGCTGGCTGCTGGTTATCTTCCCGCCGAAGTCACCTCTTTCAAAGTCGAGAGAACGGCCGGCGTCACGCCCGCCAGCGATTCAAAAATCGCTGCGGCCCGGGGAGGTCCGACGAAACTGTAGGGCGCTCCGTTCTGTTCAAGGGATTGCCTGACAAAATCAGGATCGTTGGAGGCGGCGGCGAAAGCGGCGCGCAATTCAGCAACGGCTTCCGGCGGCGTCCCCTGCGGAGCAAACCCCACGAAAGTCATTTCGCCGATCTGGCGCGTCAGCCAATTGAGCGCCTCCCACATCGGGCCTTCCGGCGCCTGCCCGCTTATATCGCGATAGAGATCGGGAAATGCCGGCATATCCGCGATATAGGGCACGGGGTCAAAGCGCCCGTCTTTGTCCGCCGGGACAAGATAGGCGATGCCCCTGCCCTCGCCGGACGCTATAAACCCCGCCGTGCGCCCGCGGAACGTGGTGATGCTCGTTGAATTCAGCTGCACCTCGCCCCGCTGCATGGCGACGAAAACATCGGCGCCGCCGCGATAACCGACGATTCTGCGGTTGGATATTCCCAGCACATTGAGCGCCAGATGCGGCAGCAGGCCCGAAATGTCGGTCGGGCTGAGCGCGCCGACGAGCACGTTTTGCGCCCGCGCGATATCGGCCGGCGATTTCAGGCCGCCGGAAACCATATCGTTGCGGCCGTAGAGGACGCGCACATCGCCGGTCGCGCCGATGAAACTGAAATTCTCGTAACGCGCCTGCAAACCCGGCGCGCTCAACGCCTGAGCGAGCGGGTCCCAGGGGCCATAGAGAATCGTCAGGCCATCGGGCTTGGCGCGATGGGCGAGATAATTGGTGGCTGTGAGGCCGCCGCCGCCGGGCATATTCTGCACGGCAATGGCGGGACTTCCGCGAAAATGCCGGCGCAGAAACTGCGAAAAATTCCGCACGAATAAATCCACCGTGCCGCCGCTTTCGAGGCCGACGAGAATGGTAAGGGTTTTGCCCTTGTAAAACGGTTCGGCTGGCTGGGCGGCGGCGCCGCCGCACATCAGAGCGATCAGAAAAACGCTGGCCGGCAGCCTGAGCCTCATGCACCGCTCCCTTTGCCGGCGGCGCGCCAGAGCGCCCATTGCGCCCGCCATAGCGGAAACTCCGCCGGGTCCCTGAAGGGATCATATCCGCGCGCGTCCATCCGCTTCAACCATGGCTCCACCAGCGCCAGTGGCAGCAAGGCGGCCTGCGCCTCCGGCGCGATTTCGCCACGCTCCGCCTGTGCCGCCCGACAATGATCCCGCGCGAGAACCCGCAATTCGCGCAGCGCCCCGTGCAGTTCCGGCGATGATTTGCCGCTCAAAATGTCCTCGCGGCTGACGCCATTGCGCGCCAGAATGTCCGCCGGCAAATAAACCTGGCCCCGCGCGGCGTGCCAGGGAAGCGCGCGCAGCAGGCCGGTCAGGGCGTATGCGACACCCGCATGGCCGCAGGCCCCGGCGCCGCCGGGTTCGCGCCCGTCCGCCAGTATCAGCGCGGCAAGACGAAACAGAGCCGAGCACGTCTCCCCGCAATAGCCCTCCAACTGGCGAAGGCCCGGCATGGGATCGTCATAGAGATCGAATGTGCGGGCATCCACGAGATTGGTCAAAGCCAGCCGCGGAAGGTTGAATTTGCGCACGGTGACCAAAAGCGCCAAGGCGACCGGATGCGCGGCAATATCGCCGCGCGCTTCGCCCTCGAGCGCCTCGCGCCACCATTGATACCGGATTTCCCCGGGCCGCGGATCGCTGACGATTTCGCGGATACGGGCGATGTCCAAGCTGAAAGCGTAGAGCGCGTGCAAATGCGGGCGTTTGTCCCCCGGAACGAAAAGACAAGCCAGCCAGCGGACGGCATCGAGCGAGCGCAATTGCGCGCCGCAATGCCCGTAGGCGCCGGCGAGGCGCGGATCCCCGGCCGCCCGCATCAATCCACCGCCAAAAGGGCGCAGGCGACACGGCGACGCTCATCCAGCAAAATATTATAGGTGGAAATGGCGAGCCGCGTCGGCATCGGATCGAAACGGATTTTTGCGGCGCGCAGAGCCCCGCGCAGCGCCGGCGACAGCGCCGCCATATCCGCGCCCGTGCCGATGATCAGCAGTTCGACCACGCCTTCGGGTTCCGCGAACAATGGCGCGAGGGATTCTTGGGTGATGTCCGGCGGGGTCAGCGGCGCCCAGGCGCTCACCCCGGAGGGCAAAGCCAGGATGGAGCCGCGATGCGACATTTCAGCAAAGCGGAAACCGCCGGAGCCGAAGGATTCGATCCCATGGGCGCCGGGGACGAAGCCGGCATGTTTTGGCGGGGGCGCAAGGGTCATGGCGCGAGAATAGGGGCTCAGCGCGCGCGGGGGAATAGCGCGATGGATCGGAACGATGCTTTAGGCGGCAACGCGATTGGCTGATGATTTTCCGATGATCAGCCTTTCCGGAGCCACGCATGGAATTCCCAAAAAATGGAAGCGGCGCGGCAGCGATAAATCCGCGACGCGGAGCGCCACCCGAGAGTCGCTTTTTTCCCGAGCCGGCAGGCCATTCCCGTGCCATAAGGCCGCGCAAACCCGCCGCCATCGAGGTCCCCTCCCCCATGATTCGTCTCGACAGCATCAGCAAGCAGATCGGCCACCAGATTCTTTTCATCGAGGCTTCCGCCGGGCTGAACCGGGGCGAGAAAGTCGGTCTTGTCGGTCCCAACGGAGCGGGCAAGACAACGTTGTTCCGGATGATCACAGGCGAAGAGGAGCCCGACGAGGGCCAGGTTGGCGTCGACCGCGGCATCACCATCGGTTATTTCAGCCAGGATGTGGGAGATATGGCGGGCCGCAGCGCTGTGGCGGAGGTCATGGAAGGCGCCGGGCCCGTCAGCGCTGTCGCCGCCGAGATGCGGGAACTGGAGGCCGCCTTTGCGGACCTTGACCGCGCCGGTGAAATGGACCGCCTTGTCGAGCGTTACGGCGAGGCGCAGGCGCGCTTTGAGGAGCTCGACGGCTATGCGCTGGAGGGCCGC
This sequence comes from Hyphomicrobiales bacterium, assembly GCA_025362655.1. GTDB lineage: Bacteria > Pseudomonadota > Alphaproteobacteria > Rhizobiales > Beijerinckiaceae > Terripilifer. The sequence continues at coordinate 7,776 of JANYFM010000047.1, forward strand.
GCGCGCGAGGTTCTGGCGGGCTTGAGCTTTTCCGAAGCGATGATGGACGGCGATGTCGGCGCCCTCTCGGGGGGGTGGAAAATGCGCGTGGCTTTGGCGCGCATTCTTCTGATGCGGCCGGACGTGATGTTGCTCGACGAGCCCAGCAACCATTTGGATCTCGAAAGCCTGATCTGGCTGGAGCAGTTCTTAAAGAACTACCCGGGCGCGCTGATGATGACTTCGCACGACCGCGAGTTCATGAACCGCATCGTCACCAAAATCGTCGAAATCGACGGCGGCGGCCTCTCCACATATTCCGGCAATTATGAGTTCTACGAGCAGCAGCGCGCCCAAAACGAAAAGCAGCAGCAGGCGCAGTTCGAGCGCCAGCAGGCAATGCTGTCCAAGGAAATCAAGTTCATTGAGCGTTTCAAAGCGCGCGCCTCGCACGCCGCGCAGGTGCAGAGCCGCGTCAAGAAGCTGGAAAAAATCGACCGGGTGGAGCCGCCCAAACGCCGCCAGAGCGTGCAGTTCGACTTTCCCGCCGCGCCCCGGTCGGGCGAGGATGTGGTCAGCCTGAGCCGCGTGCGCAAAGGTTATGGCGCGCGGAGCATTTACACGGAGCTGGATTTTCAGGTGCGACGGCGGGAGCGATGGGCGGTGATGGGCATTAACGGCGCGGGCAAATCCACGCTGCTGAAACTGGTGGCGGGCGCGGCGGACCCGGACGGCGGCGCGGTGGCGCTCGGAGGCAGCGTCAAAATGGGCTATTTCGCGCAGCACTCGATGGAATTGCTGGAGGGCGAGCGCACGGTGTTTCAATCGCTGGAGGATTCCTTCCCGCAAGCCGGCCAGGGTTCGCTGCGCAATCTCGCGGGATGTTTTGGTTTTTCGGGCGACGATGTCGAGAAAAAGTGCCGGGTGCTTTCGGGGGGCGAGAAGGCGCGGCTGGTGATGGCGAAAATGCTTTACGATCCGCCCAATTTTCTGGTGCTGGATGAGCCCACCAACCATCTCGATTTAATGACCAAGGAAATGCTCATCAAGGCGCTCGCGGTATATGAGGGCGCGATGCTTTTCGTGTCGCACGACCGGCATTTTTTGGCGGCGCTGTCGAACCGGGTGCTGGAGGTGACGCCGGAGGGCGTTCATCAATACGGCGGCGGCTACACGGAATATGTGGCGCGGACCGGCCGCGAGGCGCCGGGTCTGCGCTCCTGAGGCCCGCAGCGGAAGGCGCTTTGCCTTCGAATGGGTGGAATCCGAATCTGTCGGCTCCCGCTTATAAAACGCTCGGGTGAGAAATCATGCCGTCGCCGCCGCCTCGGACGCGTCCTTGGCGGTGGCCCGGGCATCGGTGCGCACGCCGAGGTAAATCAGGATTGGCGAGCAGATGAAGATCGAGGAATAGACCGCGACAAAGAGGCCCCACATCATTGCCAGGGAGAACGACTGGATGACGTGGCCGCCGAAGAACACCAGCGAAAGCAGCGCGAGGAACACCGTCGTCGCCGTCATGATGGTGCGCGGCAGCACCGCGTTGACGGAGATATCGATCATTTCGGCGATGCCCATGCGCTTGTATTTCCGCATCATTTCCCTGATCCGGTCCAGCACGACGACGGTCTCGTTGAGGGAATAGCCGACGATGGTGAGAATCGCCGCGATGGACGTCGTGTTGAACTCAAGCTGCGTCACCGCGAAAAAGCCCACAGTGAGCAGCAGATCGTGCATGGTGGCAATGACCGCGCTGACCGCGAATTGCCATTCGAAGCGGAACCACAGGTAGGTGAGCACCGCGACAATGGAGAGCACGACGCCGAGCGTGCCGGACTGAACGAGTTCGCCGGAAACGCGGGGGCCGACGACCTCGACGCGGCGGAACTCGTAATTGGCTCCGACAGCATCCTGCACTTTTTTCACCGCCACCTGCTGAGCCGCGTCGCCGCCGGGCTGCACGCGCATGCGCATGGTCACATCGTTGGAATTGCCGAAGGCCTGCACTTCGACTTCGCCGAGATTGAGCCTGTCACCGATGGCGCGCAGAGCCGCTACATCGGAGGCTCCGGTTTTGGCGCGCAGCTCCATCAGCGTGCCGCCGGAAAAATCGATGCCGAAATTCATGCCGACGGTGAGAAACAGCGCCACGGAAATGAGCGACATAACCGCCGAGAACGGATAGCTCCAGCGGCGGAACCGCATGAAGCCGAATTTGGTGTTTTCAGGAGCGAGGCGGAGAAGTTTCATTTGAGTGTCCGGGTGGCGGCTAGGCGTCTTTGAACGTCGCGGTGATATCCGGCCATTCCCCGACGCGGAAGGCGCGGACATGTCCGACAACGGCACTCACCTCATAAACCGGTCGGCGCGGACCAAACCGCCCGAAGGCGCCTATCCCGGCCTCAGGCTCTGTCAGTTGCGGTCCGCCGGAAACCTGGCTCGGCGACACATTCATTTCCGCCTCCTCAGATCGGCAAAGTCTTGGGCTTGCCCCAGCGATACCACAAAGCGATCATCATGCGCGTCATCGTCACGGCGGTGATGATGGTCGTGAGAATGCCAAGGCCGAGCGAAACCGCAAAGCCGCGCACCGGGCCGGAGCCGAGGAAATAGAGAATGACCGCCGCCACCATCATCGTCGATTGCGAATCGACGATGGTGGCGAAAGCGCGGTTGAAGCCGGCGTCCAGCGCCGAGATCAGAGAGCGGCCCATCCTCGCCTCCTCGCGGATGCGCTCGTAAATGAGCACGTTGGAATCGACGGCCATGCCGATGGTCAGCACGATGCCGGCGATGCCCGGCAGTGTCAGCGTGGCGCGCAGCAGGATCAGCGAGGCGAAAATCAGGGCGATGTGAATGAGCAGCGCGACATTGGCGAAAATGCCGAACACGCCATAGGTCATAAGCATGTAGACGATGACAAGAACGCCGGCGATGTAAGCGGCTTTCTTGCCGGCATCGATCGAATCCTGGCCGAGGCCCGGCCCCACGGTGCGCTCCTCCAC
>JANYFM010000072.1 GCA_025362655.1 Hyphomicrobiales bacterium
TCGGTCCCGGCGCTGGCCGGCGCCGCGCCGCCAAAGGCTGACGGGCCTTCGAGGACGCCCGCGAGGCCTGCGGCAACGGGAACGAATCCGCCGAGAAAAATTGCCCATTGCAATTTCCTGCGCGCTGCATATTTACTCGCGGGCGACGTGGGTTTCATGGCGGCTCTGATGGGTCTGGACCGGCGCCGCCGCGCGAATTACAAGCATTTCGCAGGGTGTCCGGCGGCGATGGCCGGGCCGAAGGAGATTTATGAAAATTCTCATCGTCGAGGACGAGCCGCTGATAGCAGACTTGATCGCCGAGTCGCTTGAAGGCGACGGATTTGAAATCGCGGGTATAGCGGGCACGCTGGCCCACGCCCTCGATCTTGCTGGCAGCCTGCGCTTCGATGCGGCGATCCTCGATGTCAATCTTGACGGCGAAAGCGTCGCGCCCGTTGCAGAGGCGCTGCGCGCGCGGTCAATTCCCTTTGCGATCATGTCCGGATATTCCGCTCGCCAGCTCCCGGCCTCGCTTGGCGGCGCGCCGGTTCTCAGCAAGCCTGTGCCGTTGGATAAATTATTGAGCATGATGCGCCTGCTGGCAAATCCGGTTGAAACAAAAGCGGCGCTCCCCGACAACCCTCCAACCGCCGTTTAACCCGGCTCCGGCGTGACGCCGCGCCGCGCGTCAGTGCCGGAATAACGCCAGCAGCAAAATGATCGGGATCGGCACGCCAATCATCCACAAAAGAATCCCGCGTCCCATAACTGCCTCCAATTTTCAGGGTTAAGACGGACCTTCAGCGCCAAGCGGTGAGGTGGTTTAAGTCCAGCCGCGAATCCCGATGCGCGCCGCCGCGGGCAGCCGCCCACCAAGCGGCGGCCGCGCCGATGGCCAGCGACGCCGCCGTGAGGAAAGCGAGGAAAACGCCGGCTTTTCGAGCGGATTCCGCAATCTGCTTGGCCTTCTCAACGGCAGTGTTGAGGCGCGCCATCTCCTCATCGACGCGGGCCGCCGCATCCGGCTGCGAAATTCCAGCGCGGGCGGATATCTGCGCCGCAAGGAAGGATTTATCATCAGCGCTCATCGCGCCGTTGACCGCGCTGGCGGCAAAGATGCGCATGGCGGAGCCGCGGTCGCTGTCAGCCAAGCCGGGCGCCGGCGAGCGCCCAATGCGGTCAGCGGCATAAGCGAGGGGATCCGCGCTCTCGGCGAGCTTTTGAATGAGCTGCGCAGCGGGAGCCGCGGAGACAGCCGCGCCTTTCGCCGCCCCGGTGATCGATGAAGCGGCAATCCATGCCACGGCCAGCGTTCCAATCGACCAGACCAGCAATCCATGGACGCCGCTGCGAACATCGTTTTCATGCTCGCTGGCGCCCGCATAACCGCACGCGAGCCGCCCGGCGATATAGCCCCCCGCGGTGAAACTGGTGATTGTGATCCACAACACCCAAAGCCCGGTGGCGACAACGACAGCGGTTGCCGATAATCCCTTGCCGGATAGGCCCGACACCGCCGACAGCCCCACAGCCACGCCAAAATTGGCGAGCAGCGAAAACACCGCGGCCGAAACAACAGAACCCGCGAGGATGGCCCGCCCGTCAAGCCGCGGCCCGATAGACATGTTCTCCGCGTGTTCGGGAGAAAGATCATGGTGTTTTTGGGGCGAATCCACGAGGGTCATCGTTCGGGTTCCTTCTGGTTTTGGCTATCGGCGGGCGTGCAAAACATCCCGGCAGGCAACGGTTACCGCAGCCCGAGGAACGAAAGGATGGCGAGGACAATGACGACCAGCCCGACGAGATAAACAATGCCATTCATAGCGGCCTCCCGGTTCAAAGGTTTCCCCGCGCGATAACCGCCGCGGGTCTGTGGAACTCCGGCGCGGAACCCGCCGCGCCGGCTTTTTACAAAGCGCCCGCGGGGCGAAATTACGCGGCTTTGGCGTTGACGCGGGTTTCCGCCAGCTTCGTCAGCTTTTGGTCGGCGCCGCGTTCCTCCATCAGCGTCTGCTCAAGCAGCTTCGCGGCATCTTTCATTCCCAGCTCTTCGGCCCAGGTTCGCAGCGCGCCGTAGCGGGCCATCTCATAATGTTCAACGGTCTGGGCCGCGGCGATCATCCCGGCGTCGAGCGCCGTGCTGTCCCCAAACTCATCGACGACCTCATCGCCCTCTTTGAGAATGCCGGTGATTGCCTCGCATTTCACGCCCTTCGGGGGCTTGCCGAGCATCTTGAAAATTTGCTCGAGCCGCTTCACCTGACCCTCGGTCTCGTGCAGATGCGCTTCGAACATCTTGCCCAGCTCCGGCGATTTGGCTTTTTTCGCCAGCTTCGGGAGCGCCTTGAGAATTTGATTTTCAGCGTAGTAGATGTCCATCAGCGTGTGTTCGAAAAGTTTGCCGAGTTCCTGCATGTCGTTCTCCTGCGGTTAATTGGGACTGTGGATTGAAGTTAAAATGACAGCGTGACGCTATGCGCCGCGCGGCGGGCTGAAAAGACTCGGAAAATACCTGGGAGGCCGGCGCCGCGTCAGTGCCGCGCGTCCAAGCATTCCCGGCACTTCGCATTTGGAATGCGGTCCGCGGCTTGCCGGGCATCAACCAATGGCCCGCGGTTCTCTATCTTGAACATTGCGCCGGCGGGCTTTGCGCATCAAAACCGCTGGATCGCGCTTGGCATTGGCTGCCTCCGCCCCCGAATCAAGTCCTTCCGGCGGCGAAGGCGACCCGCGCCAGCGCCGGAATGGACCGCGCGCCGGTTTTCCTCATGACGGAGGCGCGGTGGTTTTCGACCGTGCGCTGGCTGATCCCAAGGTCCGCCGCGATGTTCTTGCTTGGGCTTCCCGCGATCACCATATCCATGATCTGCCTCTCCCGATGCGTCAGCGACGCCACCTGGCCGACAGCGGCATCGCGGCTGCTTGAGGTTTTGCCGATGTCGCGCGACGCCGCGAGCGCGCGTTCGACGTTATGGGCGAGTTCGCTGAGGCCTATCGGCTTTTCAATGAAATCCAGAGCGCCCGCCTTCATGGCCCGCACAGCCATGGAAACATCGCTGTTGCCCGTTATCATAATAGCGGGCAGCGGGATTTTCGCGGCGCTGAGGCGCTGAAGCAGTTCGACACCGCTCATTCCCGGCAGATAGGCATCTATCAGAAGGCACGATTCGGGAATCGGGCGGTGGGCGGCGAGAAAGCTTTCGCAGTCGGGATAGGCTTTCACGATTTTGCCGTCATCCTCCAGCGCCTCGCGCAGCGATTCGCGGATTTGCGGATCGTCATCAACGACGAAGACAGTCGCTTGCCCGAGCGCGGCGGGCGGCGCGGGCCGGGCGCTCTTGACGGAGCGCGCCGCAACATGCGCAATTCGGAGCTGACTCTGGACAGCCAGATTCAGCTCTTTCCAATCAACGGGCTTGTTGAGTTTGACGCAGTTCCCGGCGGCAATGCCGCGCAGCGTTTCGGACGTGATGTCTCCCGTCAGCACGATCACGGGCAAATCCCCGCGGATTCTCTCCCGCAGCCGCGCGGCGAGCTGCAAGCC
>JANYFM010000064.1 GCA_025362655.1 Hyphomicrobiales bacterium
AGGAAGGGAACGCGCCAGCCCCAGGCCGCGAAAGCCTCGGGTGTCATGCTCAGGCGCAGGGTCAAAATGACGATCAGCGACAGGAACAGGCCGACGGTGGCCGTCGTTTGAATCCATGAGGTGTAGAAGCCCCGGCGTCCCTGCGGCGCGTGTTCGGCAACATAGGTCGCCGCGCCGCCGTATTCGCCGCCGAGCGCGAGGCCTTGGAGCAGGCGGCAGGCGATGAAGGCGATGGGCGCGAGATAGCCGATGGATTCGTAGCTCGGCAGCAAGCCGACCACGAAAGTCGCGAGGCCCATGATCGTCATGGTCACGAGGAATGTGTATTTGCGGCCGATCATGTCGCCAAGGCGGCCGAAGAACAGCGCGCCGAAAGGCCGCACGGCGAACCCGGCGGCAAAGCCGAACAGCACGAAAATGAATTTCGCGGTGTCGTTGGTGCCGGGAACGAAGGTCTGCGCGATATTGGCGGCGAGCGAGCCCGCGAGGTAGAAATCATACCATTCAAAAACGGTTCCCGCCGAAGAAGCGATGATGACTTTGCGCTCCTCCGCCGTCATCGACCGGTATCCGGCTTGTCCGCCTGCCGCTGCCATCGCCATTGAAGTCTCCTCGCCTGTTTTCAGTTGTCGCTTCCAGCCGTGCGCTGATCCCCCTGGGGCAGGGGAGGCCGCGCGCGCGTCTGGTTGCGTCCTTCTTTAAGATTTCGTTAGGCATTGTCGAGGGGCGGGGCGTGAAACCTTAGTCTATGTGCGGGGCAAAAGGCTGGATTCAGCCGCGTTTTACCGGATTTCGGGTTAACCATAACAAGAAGTAAATATCGCTTTGGGAGCCGGGCGGACTGTGCCAGATATCGTTTTGAGGAGGCCGCCTCGATGATGGAGTAGCGTATGTCTCCCGGGTCCCCTCTCGCGCAGGCCGCCGTAATGGCCGCGTTGACGATCTCTCCCCTTGTTGCCGCTCCCCTTGCAGCCGCTCCGCTTCCAACGGCGACTTCGCGTCCGTTGGTTCGCGCCCCCGCGCCGCCGGTTGTGCCGCGGCTTCATCCCGTGGCTCCGCGCATAGCCGGGGATCGCGTTCAGCACGCGCCCGTCTGGCGCGCGGGGTTCACGCGGACGTTGCCGATTGTGGCCGCTGGCGGCATCTATGCGACAGCCGCCGCGCCCGTTCCCGATGTGCCGCCGCGGGTTGAATATCCAGTGGAACGCATTGTTGCCCCGGCACAATCGCCCGCGCCCTGCACCGGGCCGTCCGTCTATCACTTGAAGCCGTTCACCCCCTCGGCCCGTGTGCCCGAGGTGATCTACGGCATTCAGCCTCCCTGCGGGCCGGCGCGTCCGGCGGGCGCCTCCAGCGGGCATGTTCGCACGGCGGATTAGAACGCCGGTTTACCGCAGCTTCATCCTCGCCATTGTCAGCGCCACGGCGCAGGCGTTGGAGACATTGAGGCTGCGGATGGCGCCGGGCAAATCGAGGCGGACCAGCGCGCTGCAATTCTCGCGGGTGAGGCGGCGCAGGCCCTTGCCCTCGGCGCCCAGCACCAAAGCCAGCGGGCGTGTCAGCGTCAATTCCTCCAGCGAATCCGCCGCGTCGGAATCGAGGCCGACGCGCTGGTAGTTCATATCCTCCAGCGCCTCCATGGCGCGGGCGAGATTGCCGACATGGCACAGCGGCACATGCTCCAGCGCGCCCGAGGCGCTTTTGGCGAGAACGCCTGACATTGCGGGCGAATGGCGCTCGGTGGTCAGCACCGCATCGACACCGAAGGCTGCGGCGGTGCGCAGGATGGCGCCGAAATTGTGGGGATCGGTGATCTGGTCGAGCACGAGGATCAGGCCGTTGGCCGGTAAATCCTCGATGGCGATGGGCTCCAGCGGCTTGACCTCGATCAGCAGGCCCTGATGCACCGCGTCGGGCGGCAGGCGCGCCGTGATGGCTTCGGCGTCTGTGATAATCGCGGTCAGCCCGCGCCCGGCGATTTCCGCCGCGAGGCGCGCGGCGGCGGCCTGCGTCGCAAACAGCTTGCGGATTTCGCGGCGCGGCGAGGCAAGGGCCTCGCGCACGGTGTGGTAACCCCACATGAGCGGCACGCCGGCGGGCGCGTCAGGGCTTGCTGGCCGCTGGGAGCCCGCGGGGCGCTGGGGATAGCGAAAGCCGGGCGTCCTGCCGCGTCCGTCGCCGCCTTTGCCTGACGACCCGAATCGGGAGGGGGGTCTCGCCACGGGGCTTCCTTCGCGTTTGGATGAGGGCGAACCCATGTCACGCGCGCCGGCGCGGCGCAATGTCACGCGATTTTCAGGGAATGCTTTATGGGTTGACAGGGCAGGCCCGCGTTTCCCATAAGCAGCGCGCAGCAGCCCCGCGTGACGCGGGGTTTTTTGCGGGCCGGTTTCCAACGGTTCCGGGGGAGTGTCCCGAGCGGCAAAGGGGGGGGACTGTAAATCCCCTGGCTATGCCTTCGTAGGTTCGAGTCCTACCTCCCCCACCAGCCACTGTCGAGGCATTGTCAACTTGTCGAATGCAGAACGCGACGATCGCCTGCGTCGTTCCGTTTCAAGCGGCGGCGACGGCAGCGCGCCACGCGTCCATCGCCGACGCCCGGAAGGTTCGGTGCGTGGCTGCCGAGATCAGGTGACGCTGGACGTTGAAGGTGTTGTAGACGGCGGCGTGAGTTGAAAGAAATCTCTGGGCGGAACCCCGGCTCTTGAAGCCCTGCATCTTGCGCTCCCTGCGCCGGGTTGGCTGATGCGGATTCTCCGCCCGGTTATTGCGACATCGACCGCGCTCGTGACGTTTGCCGATCCCAAGATTGCGGGCGGCGGCACCATACGATCGCAGCTCGTCCGTGATCATGCGGTTGGGAACGAAGCCATGTTTCTTCTGCAGTTTGCGCATCAATTTCAGCGCGGCGTGCCGGTCCCGTCTCGCCTGGACAAGAACGTCGAGCACCTCGCCCTCGCTGTCGACGGCGCGCCACAGATAGACGAGGCGGCCGTCGATCTTGAGAAAGACCTCGTCGAGATGCCACGCTGTGTGCGCCCGCGGCCGGCGCTTGCGCAGGTCTGCAGCGATCATCGGCCCGAAATGGTTCACCCACCGCCGAACGGTCTCGTAGGAAACAAAGATGCTGCGTTCCGCCAGCAAATCTTCCACGTCGCGGAAACT
>JANYFM010000070.1 GCA_025362655.1 Hyphomicrobiales bacterium
CGGCATCGATGCCGGGCAGGATGCGGTCGAGATATTCCAACACGGTCACGCGCGCGCCGAGCCGCCGCCAAACGGAGCCCAGCTCCAGCCCGATGACGCCCGCGCCGATGATAATGAGTTCGCCCGGGACCTTCTCCAGCGACAGCGCGCCGGTGGAGGATACAATAGTTTTTTCATCGAATCCCACTTTGACGCCGGCAGGCGTTGCCACGTCCGAGCCGGTGGCGATGACGATGTTTTTAGCCTCAAGCGCTGTGACTTTTCCGTCCGCGCCGATGACTTCGACTTTGCCGGGGGCCTTGATCGATCCGGTTCCGAAAAAGCCCTCAATCCTGTTCTTCTTCAGCAGGAAAGCCACACCGTTGACGTTGGCGGAAACGCAATCGTCCTTGTGTTTCATGAAAGCGGGCATGTCGAGTTTCGGCGCTCCCGTGAGAATGCCGAAGGCGGGAAAATCATGCGCCGCAACCTCGAACATTTCAGAGGCGTGCAGCAGCGCCTTGGAGGGAATGCAGCCGACATTCAGGCAGGTGCCGCCGTAGGTGGACCGCTTTTCAACGATGGCGGTTTTCAGCCCGAGCTGCGCCGCGCGGATGGCGCAGACGTAGCCGCCCGGGCCGCTGCCGATGACGATGAGATCGTAGGTCATGGAAATCCGTTTCAGAAACTAGCAGGCAAGGCGCGCTCCGCCCGTCCTCACAAATCCAGCACCAGCCGCGCCGGATCCTCCAGCGCCTCTTTGACCCGAACCAGAAAAGTCACAGCTTCTTTGCCATCGACAATGCGGTGGTCGTAGGAAAGCGCCAGATACATCATCGGACGAATTTCAATTTTGCCGCCCACAGCCATCGGGCGCTCCTGGATTTTGTGCATGCCGAGGATGCCCGATTGCGGCGCGTTGAGAATCGGCGTTGACATCAGCGAGCCATAAATCCCGCCGTTGGTGATGGTGAACGTGCCGCCCTGCATGTCCTCGATTTTCAATTGCCCGTCGCGGGCGCGTTTGCCGAGGCCCGCAATGGTTTTTTCAATTTCGGCGAGGCCCATGCGGTCGGCATCGCGCACCACCGGCACGACAAGGCCTTTGTCTGTGCCGACGGCGATGCCGACGTGATAATAGTTTTTGTAAACAAGATCGGTCCCGTCAATTTCGGCGTTGACGGCGGGGACTTCTTTCAGCGCCTGGGTGCAGGCTTTCACGAAAAAGCTCATGAAGCCGAGCGTGGCGCCGTGCTTTTTCTCGAAAATGTCTTTGTATTTGGCGCGCAGCGCCATAACCTCGCTCATATCGACTTCGTTGAACGTCGTCAGCATGGCGGCGGTGTTTTGCGCATCCTTCAGGCGCCGCGCGATGGTCTGGCGCAGCTTGGTCATGCGCACGCGCTCCTCGCGCGAAGCGTCGTCGGAGGCGGCGGGCGCACGCGCCACAATCGGCGCGACCGGCGAGGGCGCCGCGAGCGGAGCGGCGGCGATGGCGTTCAGCACGTCGCCCTTCAGCACTTGGCCGCGCTTGCCGGAGCCGACGACCCCGGCGGTTGAAACGCTGTTGTCCGCGGCCACCTTCGCGGCGGCGGGAGAGGGCGGCATGGCGGCGGCGGGCTTCGCGGGAGCGCCGGAGGCGGCGGCAGCGGCAACATCCGGCAAGGCGGCGGGCGCGGCTCCCGCGCCGGCGGCGATCTGCCCCAACAGCGCGCCCGGTTTCACTGTCTCGCCGTCCTTCGCCAGCACTTCCGAGAGCACACCGGCCGAGGGCGCGTTGACCTCAAGGGTCACTTTGTCGGTTTCAAGTTCGACCAGCGGCTCGTCGGCGCGCACGGCGTCACCGGCTTTTTTGAACCATTTGCCGATTGTCGCCTCGGTGACGGATTCGCCCAGGGTGGGAACGCGGATTTCAATAGCCATGTAATTTCGCCCGCGCGGCGCGCGGCCTTTCGTGCTGGATTTCTAAAATAACCGCCCGACGGCGTCAGGCGGAAAATGCCTCCTCAAGAAACGCTTTGAGCTGCGCCATATGTTTCGACATGAGGCCGCTCGCGGTCGCCGCCGAAGCGGGCCGGCCGGCGTATCGCGCCCGTTTTACTTTGCCGCCGGTCTGCGCCAGCACCCATTCGATATAGGGCTCGACGAAGGACCACGGCCCCATGTTGCGCGGCTCCTCCTGGCACCAAACGGCATCAGCGCCCTTGAAGCGGCCAAGCTCGGTGACAAGCGCCTTCAGCGGGAAGGGGTACAACTGCTCGGCGCGCAGCAGATACACATCGTTTATTTCGCGCTTCTCGCGCTCCTCGTAGAGGTCGTAATAAACCTTGCCCGAGCAGAGAATGACGCGGCGGATTTTATCATCGGCCGCCAATTGAATCTTTTCGCCCTTTAGATATTCCGCGTCGTCCCACAACAGGCGGTGGAAGGAAGAGCCGATCTTCATCTCATCAAGGGTCGAAACCGCGCGCTTATGGCGCAGCAGAGACTTCGGCGTCATCAGGATCAGCGGCTTTCGTATGTCGCGTTTCAGCTGGCGGCGCAGAGCGTGGAAATAATTCGCCGGCGTCGTGCAGTTGGCCACCTGCATATTGTCCTCGGCGCACATTTGCAGGAAGCGCTCGAGACGGGCGGAGGAATGTTCCGGACCCTGCCCCTCATAGCCGTGCGGCAGCAGGCACACGAGGCCGGACATGCGCAGCCATTTGCGCTCGCCCGAGGAGATAAACTGGTCGAACAAAACCTGCGCGCCGTTGGCGAAATCGCCGAACTGCGCCTCCCACATAACCAGCGCATCCGGCTCCGCCAGGGTATAGCCGTATTCGAAGCCCAGCACCGCCTCCTCCGAGAGCATCGAATTGATGACCTCGAAACGCGCCTGGCCGTCGCGGATATTATTGAGAGGCACGTAGCGCGCTTCGCTCTCCTGATCGATCAGCACGGAATGGCGCTGCGAAAATGTGCCGCGCTCGCTGTCCTGCCCGGACAGGCGCACCCGGCTCCCCTCATCCACGAGCGATCCGAAAGCCAGCGCCTCGCCCATCGCCCAGTCGATTCCCGCGCCGGTTTCGATCATCCTCGCGCGTCCGTCGAGGAAGCGCTGGATGGTGCGGTGAACGTTAAAGGCCGGGGGTGTGACGCTGATCTTGCGTCCGATCTCCCTGAGTTTATCGATATCGACGCCTGTCTGTCCGCGGCGCGGATCATCGCCGATCTCGCCGGCGGATTTCATTCCCGCCCAGCGGCCGTCGAGCCAGTCGGCCTTATTCGATTTGTAGGCCAGCCCCGCCTCGCTTTCCGCGTCGAGGCGGGCGCGCCAGTCGGCTTTCATTTTATCGACTTCGCCGGCGCTGACGACGCCTTGCGCAACGAGTTTGGCGGAATATATCTCCAGCGTCGTCTTATGCGTCTTGATTTTTTTGTACATCAGCGGCTGCGTGAAGCCGGGCTCGTCGCCCTCATTATGGCCGTAACGGCGATAACAGAACATGTCGATGACGACAGGCTTGTGGAAGCGCTGGCGGAACTCCACAGCGATTTTGGCGGCATAGACGACCGCCTCGGGATCGTCGCCGTTGACGTGGATAATCGGCGCCTCGATCATTTTCGCGACATCGGAGGGATAGGGCGAAGAGCGCGAGTAGCGCGGATAGGTGGTGAACCCGATCTGATTGTTGACGATGAAATGGATCGAGCCGCCGGTGCGGTGGCCCTTCAGGCCGGACAGGCCAAAACATTCGGCGACAACGCCCTGGCCCGCGAAAGCCGCGTCTCCGTGAATCAAAAGCGGCATGGCCTTGGTGCGCTCAACGATGTCGCCAAGCTGATCCTGTTTGGCGCGCACTTTTCCCAGCACCACGGGATCGGCGATCTCAAGATGCGACGGATTGGCGGTCAGCGAGAGATGCACGACGTTGCCATCGAACTCGCGGTCGGAGGAGGCGCCGAGATGGTACTTCACGTCGCCGGAGCCCTCGACCTCATCGGGGGTGAACGAGCCGCCTTTGAATTCATGGAATATGGCGCGGTGCGGCTTGCCCATGACATGCGCGAGCACATTCAGCCGCCCGCGGTGCGACATGCCCAACACGATATCCTGCACGCCGAGCGCGCCGCCGCGCTTGATAATCTGCTCCAGCGCGGGAATCATCGATTCGCCGCCGTCAAGCCCGAATCGCTTGGTGCCTGTGAAACGCAAATCGCAGAACCGCTCGAAGCCCTCCGCTTCGACGAGCTTTGTAAGGATGGCGCGCTTGCCTTCCTTGGTGAACGAGATTGTCTTGTCGGGTCCTTCAATGCGCTCCTGGAGCCAGGCTTTCTCAGCCGGATCGGAAATGTGGACATATTCGAACCCGATGGTGTCGCAATAGGTCCGGCGCAAAATCGCCAGCATTTCCGCAATCGTCGCGAACTCAAGCCCGAGAACGCGGTCGATAAAAATCTTGCGGTCATAATCGGCTTCGGTGAAGCCGTAATTGGAGGGATGCAGCTCCTCGTGATCCTTTTCCGCGGCCATGCCGAGGGGATCAAGATTGGCCTGCAAATGGCCGCGCATGCGGAAAGCGCGGATCATCATCAGCGCGCGCACGCTGTCGCGCGTGGCCCGCTGAATGTCGGCGGCGGAGGTCTCCGCGCCCTTTGCCTCCGCCTTCGCGGCAAGTTTCACGGCGACGGTTTTTTCGACGTCGTCCCAATTGCCGTCGAGCGCCGAAACAAGATCGCCCGCGGCGTGGCGGGGCCAGCCGGGCTTCGCCCACGAGGGGCCTTTCGCATTTTTTTCGATGGCGGCGGGATCGTCATTGAGCCCGGTGAAAAAATCACGCCATTCCGCGTCGACGCTGGCCGGGTCCTGCTGAAACCGCGCGTGAAGGTTTTCGATATAATCGGCGTTGCCGCCGTAGAGGAAAGACGTTTGCAACAGGGATTGATTGAGTTCTTGCCGCGACATGGATTGGCCTCGCATGGAATTCGCGGCGCCGGTCCTAAGCAGCCGCGATGGCGATCCCGGAGCCGCAAAGCGCCCGGGACATTTTGATTTAGCGACCCTTTAACACATCGACCAGGGTTTTTCCGAGACGCGCTGGTGAAGGCGACACGCGGATGCCCGCCGCCTCCATAGCCGCGATTTTATCCTCCGCGCCGCCCTTGCCGCCGGAAATAATGGCGCCGGCGTGACCCATCCGCCGCCCCGGAGGCGCGGTGCGGCCCGCGATGAAGCCCACCATCGGTTTCTTGCGCCCGCGTTTGGCCTCGTCAATGAGGAACTGCGCCGCGTCCTCCTCGGCTGAGCCGCCGATTTCGCCGATCATCACGATGGAAGTCGTTGCGGGATCGCCCAGGAACATTTCGAGCACGTCGATAAATTCCGTGCCTTTGACGGGATCGCCGCCGATGCCGACCGCCGTGGTCTGGCCGAGGCCCTCCTGCGTCGTCTGGAACACCGCCTCGTAGGTCAGCGTGCCCGAGCGCGAGACAATGCCGACATTCCCGGTTTTGAAAATGCCGCCGGGCATGATGCCGATTTTGCACTCGCCCGCCGTCATCACGCCGGGGCAATTGGGGCCGATAAGCCGGGATTTTGAGCCGGAAAGAGAGCGTTTCACCCTCACCATGTCCAGCACCGGAATGCCTTCGGTGATGCAGACGATCAGGCCGATTTCCGCCGCGATGGCCTCGCAGATGGCATCCGCCGCGCCGGCCGGCGGCACATAGATTACTGACGCGCCGGCCCCGGTTGCCTCTCGCGCTTCAATCACCGTGTCGAACACCGGCAGGCCCAGATGCGTCGCGCCGCCCTTGCCCGGAGACGTTCCGCCAACCATTTTGGTGCCGTAAGCGATCGCCTGTTCGGAATGGAAAGTGCCGTTCTTGCCGGTGAAGCCCTGGCAAATGACTTTGGTGTTCGCGTCAATCAGAACAGACATCAGCGGGTCCCCTTCACAGCCTTAACGATCTTTTGCGCGGCGTCGTCGAGATCGTTGGCTGAAATGACATTGAGCCCGGATGCGGCGATGATCTTTTTGCCCTGTTCCACATTGGTGCCCTCAAGACGCACAACAAGCGGAACCTGAAGGCCGACCTCCTTCACCGCCGCGATGACGCCCTCGGCGATAATGTCGCATTTCATGATGCCGCCGAAAATATTGATCAGAATGCCCTTCACGTTGGGATCGGCGGTGATGATTTTGAAGGCCGCCGTCACCTTTTCCTTGCTGGCGCTGCCGCCGACATCGAGGAAGTTGGCGGGCGCCTCGCCGTAAAGCTTGATGATGTCCATGGTCGCCATGGCAAGGCCTGCGCCATTGACCATGCAGCCGATGGTTCCGTCGAGCGTGATATAGCTGAGATCATGTTTGGACGCTTCGATCTCCTTGGCGTCCTCCTCGCTCTCGTCGCGCAGGGCGAGCATGTCGGGGTGCCGGTACAGCGCGTTGGAATCGAACGACACTTTCGCGTCGAGACATTTCAACTGGCCCTGCTTGGTGACGATCAGCGGGTTGATCTCCAGCATCGCCATGTCCTTCGACACAAAGGCCGAATAAAGCTGGCCGAGCAGTTTGTCCGCTTGCTTGGCGAGATCGCCGCTGAGGCCAAGCGCTTTGGCGACCGCGCGGCCGTGATGGGGCATGACGCCGGTGACGGGATCGACGGAAAAGGTGTGGATTTTCTCCGGCGTCGCGTGTGCCACATTTTCGATATCCACGCCGCCCTCGGTCGAGACAACGAAGGCGATTCGCGCGGTCTCGCGGTCAACGAGCGCCGAGAGATAGAATTCGTCGCGGATATCCGCGCCCTCCTCGATATAGAGGCGGTTGACCTGCTTGCCCGCCGGTCCCGTCTGAATCGTCACCAGCGTGCTGCCGAGCATTTGGCCCGCGAAAGCCTTCACCTCGTCGATGGATTTGGCGAGGCGCACGCCGCCTTTGTCACCCGCCCCGGGTTCTTTGAATTTGCCTTTGCCGCGCCCGCCCGCGTGGATTTGAGACTTAACGACCCAAAGCGGCCCGCCAAGCTCTTTGGCGGCGGCTTCCGCGTCCCCCGCTTTCAAGATGGCGACACCGCGCGACACGGGGACGCCGAATTCCTTCAGGACCGCCTTGGCTTGGTATTCATGGATATTCATGGGCCGTCCTTTGCGCGGGTCAGCTTCTCATAACGCCGCTTTGCGTCGGTTTTTTTAAGCGGCGTCCGCCCGTCAGGCGAAGGCGGGATTGATGGTCTTGCAGGCGTCCACGAGGGTTTTCACCGAGGCGACGGATTTGGCAAACATCTCGCTCTCCGCGCCATCGAGGGTTATTTCGACGATGCGCTCGACGCCGTTGGCGCCGATGATCACGGGCACGCCAACATACATGCCCTTCACCCCGTATTGACCGTCGAGATAGGCGGCGCACGGCAGCACGCGGCGCTTGTCACGCAGATAGGATTCGGCCATGGCAATGGCGGAGGAGGCCGGCGCATAGAAGGCCGAGCCGGTCTTGAGCAAATTAACGATTTCGCCGCCGCCGCCGCGGGTGCGCTTGAGGATCGCGTCGATTTTTTCCTGCGTCGTCCAGCCCATTTTGACGAGATCGGGCAGCGGGATGCCCGCGACCGTCGAATAACGAACGGACGGCACCATATCATCGCCATGGCCGCCGAGCACAAATGCCGTCACGTCCTCGACGGAGACATTGAATTCGTCAGCGAGGAAATACCGGAACCGCGCTGAATCGAGCACGCCCGCCATGCCCACAACCCGATGGTACGGCAGGCCGCAGGCCTTTTGCAGCGCCCAAACCATGGCATCGAGCGGATTGGTGATGCAGATTACGAAAGCGCCGGGGGCATGTTGCTTGATGCCCGCGCCAACGGATTCCATCACTTTAAGGTTGATGCCCAGAAGATCATCGCGGCTCATGCCCGGCTTGCGCGGCACGCCGGCGGTGACGATGATCACGTCGGCGCCGGCTATTGCCTCGTAATTGCTGGCGCCCGACAATTTCGCGTCGAAACCCTCGACCGGCGCGGCCTCGGCGAGATCGAGCGCCTTGCCTTGGGGGACACCATCGGCGATGTCGAACAGAACAATGTCGCCGAGCTCTTTGAGGCCGGCGAGCAGCGCGAGCGTGCCGCCAATCTGGCCCGCGCCAATCAATGCTATTTTGTTCCGCGCCATGATTTCATTCCTCTGATCGGTAAAGCGCGACGCCGCAGGGGATGCGGCGCCGCCTCAGGTGGCGTCTTTTTGACTCGTCACGCCGCGCCTTTCAAGGCGCCACGCGGCACAACTTGCCGGGGCGCCCCATCCCGGTCGCCCGCATATGCGGTAAAAGACAATAAAACATTTTTAGATCAAGCGCTTATATAAAATTTCAGCAATCTGGCTAAATATTGCCCGCAAAGGCCGCTGGATTAAGTTTCCACCAGCCCGCTCGAATCGCCCGAACCGTGCGAAGCCCCGGCGCCGTGCGGCAGCGCGAGATAGTCCGTCGAGCGCATTTCTATCAGCCGCGACGCGGTGCGCTCGAATTCGAAGACTTCGCGCCCATCGGCGGCGGCATAGAGGCTCATGGGTTCGGCCTGAGCGGAAGCGATGAGTTTAACGTGCCGGTCATAGAGCGCGTCAATCAGCCAGATGAAACGCCTCGCCTCATTGCGCATCTCAAAGCCCATGACGGGGATGGCGTCGATCAGCACCGTGTGGAATTCGCGGGCGATGGCAAGGTAGTCGGCAGCGCCCAGCGCGATCCCGCACAGGTCATGAAACCCAAAACGCGCCACACCCTGCGCCGCCTGCGGAATGGCGACAGCGCGGCCGAGGACATCCAGCGTTCTCGGCGGCGCGGATTCCCGGCCCGTCAGGGTCTTGAAGGCGGCGGTGAGCGAAAGATGAGCCGCCGCATCGGCGGGAGTGTGATAAACCGGCGCGCCGCTGAGCTTCTCAAGCCGGAAGTCCGTCCGCGCGTCAAGCTTCATAACCGCCATGCGCTGATTCAAGAGAGCAATAAAAGGAACAAAAAGCGCCCGGTTAAGGCCGTTCTCGTAAAGCCTGTCCGGCTCGACATTGGAGGTCGCCACGACAATCACGCCGCGCGCGAACAGCGCTGTGAAGAGCCGGCCAAGAATCATCGCGTCGGCTATATCGGTGACGCTGAACTCGTCGAAGCAGAGAAGCCAGGCTTCATCCGCCAGCGCGTCAGCGACGGGGGCGATCGGGTCGTCGCCCTTTGCAGCGCCCAGCTTGGCGCTCTGGCGCCAGCCGTGAATGCGCGCGTGAACATCGGCCATGAAGGCGTGAAAATGAACCCGCCGCTTGCGCCGTGCCGCCGAAGCCGCAAAAAACAGGTCCATCAGCATGCTTTTGCCGCGCCCGACCGAGCCCCAGATATACAGGCCCTGGGGGGCCGCCTGCGGCTTACGCGCCGCAAACAACCATCCCAGCGCGCTGGACTTTCGGGCAAGGCGGTACTCCCCAAGCTCGGCTTCGAGAGCGTCGAGCCGGCGCACGACGATCTCTTGCGCTGGGTCCCGCTCCAACGCGCCGTCGCGGACTAGCGCCATATAACGGTCAAAAACGGGCGTTGGCACGAAGGAAACCCGCGCGGGAGGAGCGATTCGTGGCGCTTTATAGCTCCGGCGCGCCGCTCACGCGAGATCGAGCCGGGATTTCAGACGAATGATGGCCCCGTTCTGCGCCGCCGTCGGCTCGCCTTTGATAGCCGCAACCCGGGTCACCATGTCCACAAGCTGTTGCCGTTCGGCAGGGGTAAGCCGCGTGTTCCACATCCGCGTCAGCCGCAGTGAGACGTTGTCAGGGTCAGGCGATTGTCCGATGGCCCAGACGGCGAATTCATAGGCTTCCGCCGGATCGCTCCCCGTCGCCTCGCGCAGTTCCTCTTTGATGACGGTGGCGGTGGCGGCGTCGATGGGTTCCCGCGCATTGGCGACAGCAGCCATCATGACGGCGGCGCCGGTGATGGGATCATCAATCCCCGCGATGACAGACCCCTCCGCC
>JANYFM010000078.1 GCA_025362655.1 Hyphomicrobiales bacterium
GAGCGCGGCTCGGACCTGCGTTACAACATGGAGATCACCCTGGAGGAGGCCTTCAACGGCAAGGCAGCCACCATCAAAGTGCCAACCACCGTCACTTGCGAAATCTGCGCGGGCACCGGCGCCAAATCCGGCTCCAAGCCACGCACCTGCGCGCCCTGCCAAGGCCATGGCCGGGTGCGGGCCCAGCAGGGCTTCTTCGCCATCGAGCGCACCTGCCCCTCCTGCGGCGGGCGCGGACAGGTGATCGACAATCCCTGCTCCTCGTGCGCGGGCTCCGGCCGGGTGACGCGCGAGCGCAATCTTTCGGTCAACATCCCCGCCGGCGTCGAGGACGGCACGCGTATCCGGCTGACCGGCGAGGGCGAGGCGGGCGCGCGCGGGGGGCCCGCCGGCGACCTCTATATTTTCCTGTCGATCAAGCCGCACCCGTTCTTCCAGCGGGACGGGGCGGACCTTTATTGCCAAGTGCCTATCTCGATGGTGCAGGCCTCGCTCGGCGGCGAGTTTGCCGTGCATACGCTCGACGGCGCGGAATCCACGGTCAAAGTCACCGAGGGCACCCAGTCCGGCAAACAGTTCAAACTGCGGGGCAAGGGGATGCCGGTGCTGCGCGCCCGCGATTTCGGCGATCTCTACGTGCAGGCGAGGGTCGAGACGCCGCAAAACCTGACCCGGCGCCAGCGCGAATTGCTCAACGAGTTTGCGGCGGAGTCGTCCAGCCGCACCCATCCGGAAGCAGCGGGATTCTTTTCGAAAATGAAGGATTTTTTCGAAAACATCAGCAAATCGTGAACCGCGCTTGGCGGTCTTCGGGGACGCGCGCGCGCCGCCGTGTGACAGTTTCTTGACGTTGAGCCGGATTTGCGCGACTTCTGTGACGGCGCGCCGCGATGCGGGCGGGAGGATCCAGAGTTTGCGTCTGCAACCCAAACGCCGCGAGGCGCCGGGCCGCATGGAAGCCAAAACCCCGATCGACGAGCGTTTCGCCGATGAGGCGCGGTTTTTCAAGGCTTGGTTCGAAAATCCCGGGATCACAGGCGCGGTGTCGCCCTCCGGTCGATTCCTCGCCCGCATGATGGCTCGATACGTCGATCCCGCCAGCCAAGGGCCGATCATAGAGCTGGGACCCGGCACCGGTCCGGTGACGCAGGCGCTGTTGCAGCGCGGCGTCGCGCCGGAGCGGCTGGTGCTCGTCGAGTTTGACACCGCCTTCTGCCGCCTGCTGGAGCGCCGCTTTCCCCGTTGCGCTATCGTCCAGGGCGACGCTTATAATCTCGGCAAAACCCTCGCCGGGGCGCTGAATGAGCCGGCGGCCGCCGTTGTATCCAGCCTGCCGCTGCTCAACAAACCCGATCCCGAGCGGCTCGATTTGCTCGATCAAGCCTTCGCGCTGATGCGCCCGGACGGCTGTTTCGTGCAATTCACTTATGGGATGGTCTCGCCCATGCCGAGGCCCCCCAAAAAAGCGCCGCGCAGCGTCTATGAGGCTGAGCCCTCGCCGCCGGTCTGGCTCAATCTGCCGCCGGCGCGGGTGTGGATATACCGCCGGGCGAGCGGCGCGGCTGTGAAAAAAAGCGCTGGAGAGGCGCTGATTTTCAAGCTGCGGGAAAGCCGCGACAAAGTGCGCGACGAGATCAAAGAAACTGCGGAGCGGGTCGAGACAAATTTCAAAGCGCGCACTGCCAGGGCGCGGCTGGAAATCGAATTGCGCGCGCGCAAGGTGCGCGATGACAAGGCTTTCAAACCGGCACTGGAACTGATCCGAAAGATCGGCGAGCCGAAAAAGCGCCGCGGGCATTAGGCAACGCGCTTTGCGGCCTTGCCGCGGCCGGCGAAATATGGCCCGGCCTGCGCCGGGACGCTCACCGAACCGGACCATTCCATGACCGATATCACAGCTGCCCGCGACAAACTCATTGTGGCGCTCGATCTGCCCAGCGCGGCGGACGCTGAAAAAATGGCGGCGCGGCTTGGCGATACCGTCGGTTTTTACAAAATCGGCCTTGAGCTCGCCTATGGCGGCGGTCTGGGGCTGGCCGGCGATCTCATCAAGTCCGGCAAAAAGGTGTTTCTGGATCTGAAGCTGCACGACATCGGCAATACCGTGGCGCGGGCGGCGGCGCAGGTGGCCGGCCTCGGCGCGACCTTTCTCACGGTTCACGCGTATCCCCAAACCATGCGCGCCGCTCGGCAGGGTGTGGGAGCCTCGCCGGTTAAGCTCCTCGCGGTGACCGTGATGACCTCCTACGACAATGCGGATTTGGCGGAAGCGGGCTTTGCGCTGGGCGTAAAAGACCTCGTGGCCAAGCGGGCGCTTCAGGCGCAAGCGGCGGGCGTCGAGGGCCTCATCCTCTCGGCGGAGGAGGCGCAGGCAATGCGCGCGCTGCTGGGACCAGGCATGCTGCTGGTGACACCGGGCATCCGCCAGGCTGGCGGCGATATCGCCGACCAGAAGCGCGTGATGACGCCGTCGCGGGCCATCGCCGCAGGCGCCGATCACCTCGTCGTCGGGCGGCCAATCACTCAGGCGCCCGACCCGCGCGCGGCGGCAGTGGCGATTGTGGCGGAGATCGCCGGCGCCCAATAAAAACGGCCGCCCGAAGGCGGCCGTCTGATTTGATCAGCTATCCGGCGCGGTTAAAGCCGGCCGTCATCGCCGCGCGGGCCACGGGGGCCGGAGCGCTCGCCGCCCCGCGGTCCCATGCCTCGGGGGTCCATGCCCTGAGGTCCCATGCCTCGGGGGTCCATATCCGGGCGCCCCATGCCACGCCGGTCATCCCGGCCGCGGTCGCCGTTCCACATGCCGCGAAAATGATCCCGCATCTGCGCTATGCGGCTGCGCGGGGGATGCATCAGCACGGTGAGGCGGCTCTTCTGGGCATCGCTCAGGCTGGCATACAGCGGCTGCGCCGCATCAACGATTTTGCGCATCAATTCGCCGCGCGCCGTCGAAGCATCAGCCATGCGGCGCATTCCATCAACGGGGTCGGCGGGACGGCCCTGGGCCTGCATTTTCGCCCGCATCTCCGCCCGCTTGGCAAAGCCTTCCCGCACGGCGGCCTCCGCCGGCGGCCACAGGGCCTCCTGCTCGGCGGTCAGTTTCAGCCCCGCCTTCACAGCGGCGATGCGCGCGTCAAAAAAGGCGCCGCGGTCTTCCGGCGAGGCGGCGCGCGGACCCTGGGTCTGTCCGGGCCGGGCCGGCGGGTTCTGCTGCTGGGCGAGGGCATTGGCGGCGAGAAAGGCGGTGGAGCCGATCATGGCGGTGAGGGCAAGGGCGATGCCGGGACGCGTTTTCATGGGTTTCTCCTCGGGAATAAGCAGCGTTAAAATACACGCGGCCGGCAGACCCGCCTAATTAAGCTTTGTCCATGTTTGTCAATGTTTGCGGCAAAAAATGGGCGCGGTCAGCCGCCCGCGTCGCCCGGCGGAAGGTCCTCGGGGCGCGGCATGGAAATGATATTGTAGCCGGCATCGACGTAATGAATTTCGCCGGTCACGCCGGCGGCAAGGCTGGAGAGCAGATACAGCGCGGAGCCGCCGACATCGTCGCTGGTGAGCGAGCGGCGCAGCGGCGAATGAGCCGCTTGGAAATTGAACATGGCGCGCGCGTCGGTGATCCCCGCGCCGGCCAGGGTTCGCACCGGCCCGGCGGAAATGCCGTTGACGCGGATGCCCTGCGGCCCCAAATCCGCCGCGAGATAACGCACGCTCGCCTCCAGCGCCGCTTTGGCGAGGCCCATCACATTGTAATTGGGCATGACGCGCGTGGCGCCGCCGAAGGTCAGGGTCAGCAGCGAGCCTCCGGCTTTCATCAGGGGGACGGCGCGCTGGGCGATTTCGGTGAACGAATAACAGGAGATGACCATGGTGCGGGAGAAATTCTCCCGCGTGGTGTTGTCGATATAGCGGCCTTTCAACCCGTTCTTGTCGGAAAAACCGATAGCGTGAACAACGAAATCAAGATGGCCCCATTCCGCGCCCACCGTCTCGAACACCTGGTCGAGCGAGGCGAGGTCCTCGACATCGCAGGGCACGACGATTTTGGCGCCGAGCTCCTCCGCCAGCGGCTTGGCGCGGCGGCCCAAGGCCTCGCCCTGATAGGTGAAGGCAAGCTCCGCTCCCTGCGCGGCGACCGCTTTGGCGATGCCCCACGCGATGGAATGGGAATTGGCGACCCCGAAAATCAGGCCGCGTTTGCCGCGCATCAAATCACCGGACATCGGCTGGCTTTCTCCGCCCGTTCAAACAGGCGGCATGTAAGCGCGGCGGCGGGCGCCCGCGAAATGAATAAATATCACCGATTGCGTCGGCGGCGCTCAGGCGTCGATATGTTTGAATACCAGCGTCGCGTTGGTGCCGCCAAACCCGAACGAATTTGACAGCGCCGCGCCGATCACGGCGTTGTCGCGGCGCTCCCGCAGGATTGGCATATCCGCAAAGGCGGGATCGAGTTCAACAATATTGGCGCTCTCCGCCATGAAGCCGT
Source organism: Hyphomicrobiales bacterium (assembly GCA_025362655.1). Lineage (GTDB taxonomy): Bacteria > Pseudomonadota > Alphaproteobacteria > Rhizobiales > Beijerinckiaceae > Terripilifer. The sequence continues at coordinate 4,487 of JANYFM010000078.1, forward strand.
TTTGCATCATCAGCAGGGAATAGATCGCCTCCTGCGCGCCGGCCGCGCCGAGCGAATGGCCGGTCAGCGATTTCGTCGCGGAAATCGGCGGAACCTTCGCGCCGAAAACCTCGCGGATGGCTTCGATTTCCTTCAGGTCGCCGACGGGCGTCGAGGTCGCATGCGGGTTGATATAATCGATCGGGGTTTTCACCGTTGACAGCGCCAGCCTCATGCAGCGCACGGCGCCCTCGCCCGAGGGCGCGACCATATCGTGTCCGTCGGAGGTCGCGCCGTAGCCGGCAAGCTCGGCGTAAATTTTCGCGCCGCGCGCGCGCGCGCGCTCCAGCTCCTCAAGCACCAGAACGCCCGCGCCGCCGGCGATGACGAAGCCGTCGCGGTTTTTGTCATACGCGCGGGAAGCCGTCGCCGGGGCATCGTTGTAGGACGAGGACATGGCGCCCATGGCGTCGAACAGCACCGAGAGCGTCCAGTCGAGCTCCTCGCAGCCGCCGGCGAACATCACGTCCTGTTTGCCCCATTGGATCATTTCGGCGGCATTGCCGATGCAATGAGCGGAGGTCGAGCAGGCCGAGGAAATCGAATAATTGACGCCGCGTATTTTGAACCAGGTGGCGAGCGTCGCCGAAGCCGTTGAGGACATGGCTTTGGGCACGGCGAACGGCCCGACGCGTTTGGGGCCTTTCGTGCGCGTTATGTCCGCCGATTCGACGAGGGTGCGCGCCGAGGGGCCGCCCGAGCCCATGATGATGCCGGTGCGGTCGTTGGAAATATCGGAGGGCTCCAGCCCGGCATCGGCGATGGCTTGATCCATCGCAACATGGTTCCAGCCGGTGCCGCCGCCGTGAAAGCGCATGGCGCGGCGGTCAACGACCTCCTCCGGGATGAGGGTGGGCGCGCCGTGCACCTGGCAGCGAAAACCAAGTTCGGCGTATTTGGCGGCGCGCACTATGCCGGATCTCGCCTCGCGCAGCGACGCCGTGACCTCGTTCGTGTTGTTGCCGATCGAGGAGACAATTCCCATGCCCGTGACTACGACGCGTCTCATGCTGTTCTCCCGTCGCGGCCCATGGCACGCTGGCCGAAGCCATTCATTTAAGCCGCCGGCTCAAACGGCCGGCGCCGGAGCGGCCTGAAACAGGCCGACGCGCAGATCCTTGGCCTCGTAGATGCGCTTGCCGTCGGCCTCCAGCCAGCCATCGGCGATGCCGAGCACAAGCTTGCCGCGGAACACGCGCTTTATATCAATGCCATAGACAACGTGTTTGACGCCGGGCAGCACTTGATCGGCGAATTTAACCTCGCCGACGCCAAGCGCCCGGCCGCGGCCGGCCGAGCCGAGCCAGCCGAGGTGGAAACCGACAAGCTGCCAGAGCGCATCCAAGCCGAGGCAGCCGGGCATGACGGGGTCGCCTTGGAAATGACAGCCAAAAAACCACAGGTCCGGGCGAATCGTCAGTTCCGCGCGGATAACGCCTTTGCCATGGGCGCCGCCGGTCTCGGCGATCTCGGCGATGCGCTCAAACATCAGCATCGGCGGCAGCGGCAATTGGGCATTGCCGGGGCCAAACAACTCGCCGCGCCCGCAGGCCAGCAGGTCCTCGTATTCGAATTTGGAGCGGCGTTCGCTCATGGCATACCTTTAAGCTCTCGGCAGGCCGCCGCAGAGCTCATTAGAGGGAGCTTTGGACGCGCGTTTGGATCAGAGGCCGCTTCCTAACACAGGGTCATGCGCGCTGAAAGCGCCCCGGATCAGTAAAACGCCCAGCCTGATTTGCGGATTTGGCGCCGCGGCGCTATGAAGGACGCTTGTAATTGTCCGGTTTGCGCCGGGCGATGGTTCCTTCCGGCTGCAAACCTCTTTTCGGCTGCAAACTTCTTTACGGCTGCAAACCTTATGTCCGTCGTGGTCCTGCCACCCATTTCCGCAACGCCCGCCCGTCCGGGCGGCGAAACGCTGGCTGGCTGCCCCGTCCATGCGCTGCGCGACCGGCTGGCCGTGGCGGGCCTTCGCCCGACACGCCAGCGCGTCGCTCTCGGCTGGCTGTTGTTTGGCAAAGGCCACCGGCATGTCACCGCCGAGCGGCTCTATGACGAGGCGACAGCGGGCCGGGTCAATCTCTCGATGGCGACTGTCTACAACACTTTGCACCAGTTCACGCAGGCCGGCCTGCTGCGTGAAATCGCCTTGGACGGCTCCAAGACATGGTTCGACACCAACACGACCCGCCATCATCATTTTCTTATTGAGGGCGAGAATGAGCTGGTCGATATACCCGGCAACATGGTCGAAATCGCGCGCCTGCCGCCGCTGCCGGACGGGCTGGAAATCATCGAAGTGGATGTGGTCGTGCGCGTTCGCCGCAAAGTCTGAAATACAAGCCTGAAATCAGATTTTTTCGTTGGGGTAGACCCCCCACAGGCTCGGCTGCTGGATATAGCCGTCGAACCGCTTGTCTTTATCAAGAATGCGGCACCAGCCGGCGTTGCACATTTTGACAATGCCGATGACGCCTGGCTGAATCCGCGCCACCACATCAGATCCGGTGTCGGGCTTCGCGTAGAGCATCAAGGCGTCGGCTTTTTTGCCTGGCGCGACAAGCGAGGTTCGCAGGTTTGATAGCTGGACCTGCTGGACCCAGCCTTCGGAGCCTTCTGAATCGCGGACGCGCCGCCAAGTGTCGAATTCGGCGGTGATTTCCACCGGCAGTCCGGCGCGCTGGAATATCCACGCTGTGCGATGCTCTTTCGAAGGGCCCTCCCGCAGGCTGACTTTGTCATGTTTCAGGCTGGCATAGCGCGGCACGGGTTGGCCGGTGACGGTGCCCACAGCATCGCCATTGGCGGCGGCGGCGGCGCCGGCAACCAGCATGGCGGCCAGTGCCGCCGGGACGCCAAGCGGCGCCCGCTTCAAAAGCCGAAATTTTCGAATTGCCATTTCCACTCTCAATCAGCCTGACGCAGGGCGCGACATTGTTTTTGACGGGCCATCTGCTAGGAAGGCCGGGTATGCGGATGGACCGCCCGGACGATAAGGGCGCGGCACAGCCCTGTTGTGGGCCGAACAGAGTTAAAACGCGGTGAACCCCGCCGGCTTGCCGGCATTTTACCGGATATTTTGAACCGCTCCAGCAACGATTTCGGCGGAAGGGACACGGATGGTCAGGAAAAAGCCGCATGTCGTGGTGACCCGGAAACTGCCGGACGTTATCGAAACCCGCATGTGCGAGCTGTTTGAAACCCGGCTCAACCTCCAAGACACGCCGATGAGCCGGGCCGAACTCATAGCGGCGATGAGCAGCGCCGACGTTCTGGTGCCCACCATAACGGACCGCATCGACGCCGCGCTGATTGCCGGCGCCGGGGAAAACCTCAAGCTGATCGCCAATTTCGGAAATGGCGTCGATCATATCGACATTGCCGCCGCCAACGCGCGCGGCATCACCGTCACCAATACGCCAGGCGTGCTCACCGACGACACGGCGGACATGACCATGGCGCTGATTCTCGCGGTGGCCCGGCGCATTGTCGAGGGCGCGCGGGTGGTGCCGTCGGGCGAATGGGCGGGCTGGGCGCCGACATGGATGCTCGGCCACAGGATCACCGGGAAACGGCTCGGCATTGTCGGCATGGGCCGCATTGGGCAGGCTTTGGCCAAGCGCGCCCGCGCTTTTGGCCTATCGATTCATTATCACAACCGCCGCAAGGTCGCCCCCGCGATCGCCGAACAGCTGGAGGCGACCTACTGGGAATCCCTCGACCAGATGATCGCCCGGATGGATATCCTCTCGGTCAACTGCCCGCATACGCCGGCGACCTATCACCTGCTCTCGGCGCGGCGGCTTAAACTGCTGCGGCCCGACGCGATTGTCATCAACACGGCGCGCGGCGAAATCATTGACGAGGCCGCGCTGACGCGGATGCTGGAGGCCGGCGAAATCGCCGGCGCCGGGCTTGACGTGTTCGAACACGCGCCCGCTGTTCCCGCCAAGCTCGTGCGGCTCGCCAAAAGCGGCAAGGTGACGCTGCTGCCGCATATGGGGTCGGCCACAACGGAAGGCCGCATCGACACAGGCGAGAAAGTCATCATCAACGTGAAGACCTTCACCGACGGCCACCGGCCGCCGGACCGGGTGCTGCCCGCGGTGGACTGACGCGGAGCAGCCGCTCAGGCCTTTGGTTTTCAAGCCCTCGGGCGTGAGTGCAGTGCCCGGCTGACCGCCTCATACGCGGGCTTTTTCTGCATTTTGTCATCAAACAGCAGCGGGCGCGGCTGGCGGAAGGTTGCGCCGCGCTGTGACTCCCACAGCGCCTTCAGCCAAGTGTATTTGTCGCTCAGGCCCCAGGTCACGATCTGGTCCACCTGCGGCACGGCCAAAGCGTGGGTCAGAAATTTGCGGATGCGGTCGGCGATGATTTTGTCCCTTGAGGCGATATCGTCCGAAAGCGAGAAGTCGCGCACATCGAGTTCGGAAATGGAAATGCTGACCGATTTTGCCGCGAGCTGGGCGCAAAAGCTTCCAAACAGCGCGTCATCATAGGGCATGCCCATATCGAGGTGGCTTTCCAGCCCGACGCCGCCGAGCCCGACGCCCGAGCCCTTGAGATCATCCACAAGCTTCAACAGGGCCGGGCGGATCACCGGCCCGAGGCCTTGGCCGTTATTGTCGCATTGCGCCTCGTTCAGATAGAGCTTCGCTTTTGGATCGAGCGCCGCAACGCGCTGGAAGGCGCGTTTCACCCAGCCCTCCCCGAAAGCCTGATACCACGGCCCGCTGCCGAAACCGCCGGGATTGCCGTCGGCGGGCCAGAACGGCTCGTTGGCGACGTCCCAGGCGAAGGCCTTTCCGGCATAGCGCGGCACCACCGTGTCGATATGCTTGTCAAAGGTGTATTTCAGCTCTTGCGTCGAAAGGCCGGCAAGCCACGAAGGGTTGAAAGCCTGCCAAAACAGGCAATGCGCCTTCAGCTTCTTGCCGCTGCCGGCGGCATATTCGGCGAGACGGTCGGCATGGACAAATTCGTAGGCGCCTTTGACAGGCTGCAACGAGGCAAGCTTGAACTGCCATTCAGAGGCAACGAGATGCGTTTCCGCAAACAGCTTGCCATAGGCGGGATCATCAAAAATCTGATTGCCCGCCGCCGCGCCGAAGGTGACACCGACCTGCTGCGCGATGGCGCCGAGATTGGCGCCGCTGGCCAGCGCTGAAGGGGCAAAACCCGCCGCGGCAAAAGCTCCAACCCCCTGAAGGAGGCGCCGGCGGTGAATGGTCTGCATAACGCGCCCCTGACATTCTGGATTACCCAACGTCAGCCTTCCTCTCACGGCGAGGTTTCGCCGGCGTGAAAAAACGCCACAGCATTTGCCGAAAATTTTAACGGCTGCGCGCGCGGCGGTCTTTGACCTTGCCCGCCTCCCCTTGCCCCAAAGCCTCTTGCCCTTGCCCTGCGCGGGCTGGGCCGTTAACCCCTGCTGCATGTCGAAACCCCGTCCCGCCGCCGAAATGGGCGCGCTCGCCCTGCTGGGGCGCATTTTCGCCGAACACGGCGCCCGGCATAAGCTTGCTTATCTCGCAGCCGCCGCGCTGATGGCGGCCGGCGGCTGCGCCACCGCCTATTCGGCCTGGCTGCTGAAACCGATCCTCAATCACATGGTCGAGGGCGAGGCGTTCAAGGAACTGCGCTTTCTCTCATGGTCGATAGCGGGGCTTTTCACCCTGAGAGGCATCGCGACCTTTGGCGCGCAGGTTCTGCTGGCGCGGGCCGGCACGAAAATCGTCGCCGAGGTGCAAAACAGGCTGTTCAGCCATCTGCTGCGGCAGGATATGCAGTTTTTTCACGACCGGCATTCGAGCGAATTCATGACCCGTCTTGCCATTGCGGCGAACGGCATCCGCGACGCCATCCAGGTGTCGACCCTGTCGATCAGCCGCGACGCGCTGACCGCGGCCGGGCTTGTGGCGGTTATGGTCGTCCATGACCCGATGCTGGCGGGGATCGCGCTGCTGACCCTGCCCGTCGCGGCGCTGACACTTGGACGGCTGATCATCAAAATCCGCAAATACGCGCGCCGCTCCATCGATGGCTCGACGAAAATTATCGAGATCATGCAGGAGGCGGTGTTCGGCGCCCGGATTGTGAAGTCTTTCAACCTGGAGCCGGTCATGAGCGCGCGCATGGCCGGCGCCGTGCGCGAGGTGGAGCGCGCCACCAACCGCATGGCCATCGGCTCCGCCATTTCCAATCCGGTGTCTGACGTGCTGGCGGGCTTTGCCATCGGCGCGGTGATTTTTTACGGCAGCTGGCGCATCACCATTCATGGCGCGGATGTCGGCTCGTTCATCTCCTTTCTCGGCGCGCTGCTGCTCGCCTATGAGCCCTGCAAGCGCCTCGCCCGGCTCAATCTCGACATCCAGAACGCGCTTATCCACGTGCGCATGATCTACGACATTCTCGACCGGCCGGCGCCGGAGGCCGCGCATGAGAACAAGCCGAAACTGGAGGTCGGCGCGGGGCGCATCGATTTTGAGCAGGCGCGGTTTTCCTACCGCGCCGGCGAGCCCGTGCTTGACGGCCTCGATTTTACCGCCAAGCCCAATGCGACGACGGCGCTGGTCGGCCCCTCGGGGGGCGGCAAATCAACGATTGTCAGCCTGATCCAGCGCTTTTACAACGCGGAATCCGGGCGTATTCTGATTGACGGCCAGGACATCGCCGGCGTCGAACTGCATTCGCTGCGGGACAGGATCGCCTTCGTGTCGCAGGACGTCTTCCTGTTTCGCGGGACGATCCGCGACAATATCGCGCTGGGAAAAACCGGGGCGGGCGAAGACGAAATCATTGCCGCCGCGGTCAAGGCCCACGCCCATGATTTCATCACCGGCTTTGCCAACGGCTATGACACGCAGGTCGGCGAGCTTGGCGCGCAATTGTCCGGCGGCCAGCGCCAGCGGATCGCTATCGCCCGCGCCATCCTCAAGGATGCGCCGATCATCCTGCTGGACGAGCCGACGGCGGCGCTTGATTCGGAATCAGAGCGCGAGGTTCAAAAAGCGCTTGACGATCTGCGCGTCGGCCGCACGACGCTCGTCGTGGCGCACCGGCTGCAAACAATTGTCAACGCCGATCTCATCTGCGTCATCGAGAACGGCAGGGCGGTTGAATACGGCGCCCATGCCGATTTGATCGCGCGCGAAGGCACCTACCGCAATTTCTTCGCCGCGCAGTTCGGCGAGGCCGCGCCCGCCCTCAGAGCGCCGGCCGGGGCTCCGTGACGACGCGGGCGCGCACGCGCTCGTCGCGGTGATGGCCGCGCATGACCAGCGCGAAGCAGATGGCGACGATGGCGAGCAGCGTCACCCACCACAATTGCGACAACGACAGGCCCGCGATGGCAATCGTGACAGCGCCGGCAAGGGCCGCCAGCAAAAACGGCGCAATGGGCCCCGAAGCTTTGCCCGCCGCGTTGAAAGCGCACCAGGCCAGCGCCGCCAGGGCCGCCGCGCCAAGCAAGCCCAGCTCGTACCAAACCTCGAAGAGAATGCCGCGCGGCGCGCTGGCGGGCAGATAGCCGAACGCCAGCGCGCGCGCCGCCGTGTCGAAACCATGGCCGGTAATGAGGCGAAGCCCTTCGGATTTGACGATTTGATACCAGACCGGAAACGAGCCGAACGCCGCCTGCGGATCGAGCCGCGCGGGCAGCAGGGGGTGCACGGCAAGGGGAATTGCCGGCGCCGCCAGAATGATCAGCGCGGCGGCGGCGGCCAGCAGCCGCCCGGCGAGGACCGGGCTTGAATAGGCCATGGAAAACGTCAGCATCGCCACAATCAGCGCCGCTATCGCGTTGGGCATCCACACCAGCACCGCCGCCAGGGCCACGGCGACCGCGATCACGCCCGCCGCCGCGACCCGGTGCCGCAGGGCCAGCGCCCCCAGCGCCGGCCAAGCCAGCACGACAACCCCTATGACGGCGCGCTGCATATTGGTTCCATCATCCTCGGCGCCGCGCAGCAGGGCCGGCGAGATCAGGGCCACACAAATGATCGCCAGCGCCGCCGCGGCGACACCGATCGGCATCAGATTGGAATTCGAGGCTTTGACATGCCTTGGGAGCGCCATAATCGCCGCCGCCGCAATCAGCACCGTGCCCGCGGTTTTTAAAAAGCGCTCCACCGCGAGTTCGGCAAAGGGCGTCCAAGCCAGCGATAATCCGGCCCAGAACACCAGAAACAAGGTGATCAGCACGATGGGCGAGGCGGCGAGGGCGCGAAGCTGGCCGAGCCGTCCGCGTCCGCCCGGCGTCAGCAGCCCGCCGATCACGATCAGCACGGCGCCGACGGGCATCAGCACAAACAGCAGGCGGCGCGAGACCACAGCGGCGCAGGGCACGGCGACCGCGAGCATGGCGATGCCGAGGCGCAGGATCAGGCTGGCCGCCTCCGCCGCCGGATCGTCAAATTTGCGCGTCGCCTTGCCGAACATCGCCTGCCGCTTCCCGCCAAAACACGACGCCGCAAAGCGCCCGGGAAAGCCACCATATAGGCCCAATCGTCAGTTGACTGTGCGCCGCATGCAACACTACGTGGCTTTTTGATCACTCTTCCAGGCTCAGACTTCCAAATCCGGCTTCCCGCGCAGGGTTTTGGCGCCGCTGCGGGCTTTTTTGCCGTCGAGCCGGCGCAGGCGCGAGGCATGGGTTGGTTTGGTGGCGATGCGGCGCGCCGGAGGTTTGGCCGCCTGGCGCACCAGTTCGGTCAGACGCTCCAGCGCGTCGGCGCGGTTGCGCTCCTGGGTGCGGAAGCGCTGCGCGATAATCACCAGCCAGCCCTCGCGCGTCATGCGCCGCCCCGCTAGAACGCGCAGGCGCTGGCGCACCGCCTCGCCCAGCCCGTCCGCGCCGGCGGCGTTGAAACGCAGTTGCACAGCGCTGGAGACTTTGTTGACGTTCTGCCCGCCGGGGCCCGAGGCGCGCACGAAGGTTTCCTCGATCCGGGTCTCGTCAATGAAAGTTCGCGAATCAATGCGGATCATGCCGCGCCCCGCGCATAGCGGCTGGCGGGACGCGCCAGCCCGAGATGATCGCGCAGGGTCGCGCCCTCGTAACCGGCGCGGATCAGCCCGCGGTTTTGCAATTCGGGCACCAGCAGATTGACGATATCGTCGAGATTGCCGGGCATGTGCGAGGGCTGGAGGATGAAACCGTCGCAGGCGCCGCCGTCGAACCACGCCTGCATGGCATCGGCCACCTCAGCCACCGAGCCGATCAGCGTGAGCTTGCCGTGGGAGCCCGCGAGGCGCTCGTACAATTTGCGGATGGTCAGGTTTTCGCTTTTGCCCAGCGCGATGATGGCGCTGGCCATGGCGGAGCGCGACAGGCCGCTTTCCCGGTCCGGCAGGGGGTCATCGACCGAGCAATCGGATAGATCGAGGCCGGTCATCGAGGCGATATAGCCGCGCCCCACAATGGGATGGATCAACGAGGCGAGATAGGCGTCCTTCTCCCGCGCCTCGGCGGCGCTTGCCGCGCAGATCACCGTGCAGCCCGGCAGAATTTTCATGGAATCGGGCGGCCGGCCGTAGTGCGCCATGCGCTGTTTCAGATCGTTGTAATGCTCGCGCGAGCGCTCCGGCGTGAGATGGCCGGTGAAAACGCCCTCCGCCGTCGCGGCGGCAAGCTCGCGGCCGGTGTCGGAATGGCCGGCCTGGAAAATCACCGGATGGCCCTGCGGCGCGCGCGGCACGTTCAGCGGCCCGCGCACGCTGAACCAGTCGCCGCGGTGATCGAGAACATGAACCTTTTCCGGATCAAAAAAGCGGCCGCCCCCCCGGTCAAACAAAAAGGCGTCATCGTCCCAGGAGTCCCACAGCCCCTTGACGACCTCAACGAACTCGCCGGCGCGGCGGTAACGCTCGCCGTGTTCGAAATGCTCCTCGCGGCCGAAATTCATGGCCTCCATGACATTGCCCGATGTCACAACATTCCAGCCGGCGCGGCCCGCGCTGATGTGATCGAGAGAAGCGAAGCGCCGCGCAATATTGTAAGGCTCATTGTAGCTCGTTGTCGCCGTCGAAACGAGACCGATGCGCTCCGTCACCATAGCGAGCGCGGAGAGCAGCGTCGTCGGCTCGAAATAGGCGGTGAACTGCGACGAGCGGCTCAGCGTCTCCATGGGAGCATCGCGGACGGCGGCGCTGTCAGCGAAGAAAATGAAATCAAGTCCGGCGCGCTCGGCCGTCCGCGCGCAATCGGCGTAATGCTTTAGATTGACGCCGGCATCGGGCTGCGCATCCGGGTGGCGCCAGGACGCCAGATGATGGCCGGTGTTCTTGAAGAACACCCCCAGATGCATCTTTCCATCGCGTTTTCCGGGCATTGCCATGGCAGTTCAATTTCGCCGGGCGCGCCGGCATCCCGGACATTCGGGCGCGGCGACATACCTATCGCGCGTTGGCGGGGGCCGCAACGGCATGCCGCCTCAGCGCGCGAAGATGGCGCGCGCGCGGTCGAGCACGGCGGCGGGAACGTCGAGGGTGTTCTGAACATTGCGCTGCAATTCATCGCCCCCCGCCAAATCCAGATCCGCGCCCATGCGGGCGGCATCGGCGAGGAACTCGGCGTCCAGCGTCATGGCGGCGAAGCCATCGCGCAGCAGTTTAGCATTGATCGCGGGGATGCCGGGGGCGGCAAAAAACGCGCGTCCGATGGCGCCCATGCTGGCGTAGAGGCTGAAAATTTGGCGGGCCTCCGGCGTTTCGCCAAGCTCGCCAAGCGCCGGAACATCCCGCAGATCGCGGCCGCGGGCGGGCAAATCCTGGAGGATGACTTTCACTTTGCCCTCGCGCAGCCAATCGGCTTTGGCCGCCTTCAGCGTCAGCCAGTTCGACGAGGCGCCCTCGACCTCGCCGCGCTCCATGGCCAGCAGCGCCTCGTTGGCAGCCGGATAGCCGCGCACGATTTTGAATTTCGTGCCCAGCAGCGCGTTGAGCAGCGCGGGGACAACCTCGGCGACGTTGCCCGCGCCGGTGCCGGCCAGCGGCGCCTCGTGTTTCCGCGCGTCCTCCAGCGACTGAACCTTCGAGGTTCGCCACATCATATGCACGGCGTTGCTGGGGCCGATGCGTCCTATCCACGTGAATTTGCGGGCATCGAACTGCGCGGCGGGGTTTTGCAGCGCCTGTTCAATGGCCAGCGTTTCCGTCACGATGCCCAGCGCCGTGCCGTCCTTCGGCGCGGCCCCGTAGATGAAATTGGCGGCGCGCAGCGTTCCCGCGCCGGGCATGTTTTCCGCGACAACCGCGGGACGGCCCGGAATGAACCGCCCGAGATGGCGCGCCACAAGACGCCCGAAAAGATCGTACGTGCCGCCGGCCGTGTTGCCGATATAGACGGTGATGGTTTTTTTCGCGAAGACCGCGGCGGCATCCTCCTGCGCGCGGGTTGGAGCGGCGGCAGAGCACAATATCGCGGCGGCTGCCAGAATTCTCTGGATCATTGCGGTTTTCCTTGCCCAAGCCCTCCCTATCAGCCGCCGCCGGGCGAGTCAGCCTGGCCGCGCGCTTTGCCGGCGGGGGGCGGTCCCCTATAATATCAAGGGTTCTATGAATTGACCTGTGGTCAATCCATAGAGTTCCGCGCGTCAGCGCGGGCGCGCTTTCGCGCTTGCCAAAGGTCATGAGTCAAAGCTCATGCCCTTTGGTATAAGAGAGCGTGAATTGCGAGCCGCCCGGGGGAGTGTTTCTTGAAATTCAGTCACACAATATTGAAACACGCGTGGGCCGCGCTGGCCGCGGGACTCGCGGCATTCGGGCCGGCGTTTGCCGAGCCGTTGAAAATCACGGCGGGGTATGTGTCCGCCACCGAGTTTCTCCCCCTTTTCGCGGCGGCGGAAAAGGGCATGTTTGCCAAATACGATCTGGCGGTCGAGCCAAAGCGCATACCCATTATCACCAACATTCCGCAGGCGCTCATTTCGGGCGATCTTCAGATCGGCGCGACAACGGTGCCGGTGCTGCTTCAGTCGAACGACGGCGGGCTGGACCTTCAGCTTGTTTCGGGCGCCGCGCGGCATTTAAAGACCAGCGCCCGCGTCGCGCTGGTGGCGCGCTCGTCGCTGAAAATGGAAAAGCCTGAAGATCTCATCGGCAAAAAAATCGGCGTCGCCGGGTTCAATTCATCGATGGACGTGTTTTTGCGCAAATGGCTGAAAACCAACGGCGTCGATGAAAAGCGGCTGACGCGCATCGAGGCCATATTCCCGCAGATGCCAGACCTGCTCAAGTCCGGCACGATTGACGCGGCAACCATGACCGAGCCGTTCAAGAGCGCCGTGGTGAAAAGCGGCACTGGATATATTTTCGCTGATTACGTCTCCGAGACGAACCCTGACGTGCTGATGATCGCCTATGCGGCCACCGCCGAATGGGCGAGGGCGCATCCGCGCGCCGTGCGGGATTTTCGCGCCGCGCTGGACGAGGCGGGTGAATGGGTGCGCGCCAATCCGGAGCAGGCGAAAGCCTTTGAGCTGAAATACCTCGGCTTCGCATCCGCCGGTCCCAACAGTTTCACCACCGCCATGAGCGCCGGGGACATCGCGTTCTACGCGGGACTTGGAAAAGAGTTCGGTCTGTATCGCAACCCGATGGACCCGCAAAAAATGATCGCCGACTGAGCCCGTCAGGCTTCGCCCCAAACTTCGCGCGCGGTGTCGGCGACGAGGCGCAGCTTGGCCTCCTGGGTTTCCAGCGAAACGGGATTGCCCGCGTCAATGCTGGCGAACCCGCATTGCGGCGACAGCGACAGGCGGCTGATATCCACATGTTTCGAAGCCTCCGCGATGCGCCCTTTCAGCGTTTCCGCGTCCTCAACGGCGTCCGACTTCGTCGAAACCAGCCCGAGGACGATGTGCTTTTCCTTCGGCACAAACCGCAGGGGTGAAAAATCCCCGGCCCGCGGCGAATCATATTCAAGCCAGTACAGGCCGAGATCGAGCTTGTTAAAGAGGCGGTCGGAGACAACCTCATACGAGCCTTCGGAATGAAACTGGCCGGCGCGGTTGCCCCGGCACAAATGCATGCCGATGGTCATCGAGGGAAACCCGGCGGTGACGCGGTTGGTCACGTCAATGTAGCGGTCTATCAGCTCCGACCAGTCGTCGCCGCGC
>JANYFM010000103.1 GCA_025362655.1 Hyphomicrobiales bacterium
CGCCGACCTCGCCGCCGAGGCTTCAGCGGCGATCCACACGAAACCATCCCCCGGCGGAAACGCCATGCCCGCCAGCTTTTCCAACAGAAGCGCGCCGTCATCCAGCCCGCTGCCGGCCCTCAAAGCCCAGAGCGGTGTCCACGCGGCGCGCGTTTTGAAAGTCTGCGCCTCGTCCGCGTTCGCCACCACGGCAAGCGTCGTCACGGGAACCCCGGCGCGCAATTCCTCGACGCGCCGGCCGATGGCGGGCAGCGCGGTCTCATCGCCGATCAGCCAATACCAGTCGAAGTCGTCGGGCACGATCGCCGAGCCGCGGGGGCCGCCGATGTCGAGCGTCACGCCGGGCGCCGCGCGCGAAGCCCATTGCATCGACGGGCCGGCCTCGTGCATCGCAAAATCGATGGTCAGCGTGCCCCCCTTCGCATCAAAAGCGCGCGGCGTGAAATCGCGCGCCAGGGGTTTGGCCCCCGCCTCCCCGCCGGGAAAGAACAGCTTGATGTGATCATCCGGCGAGGCGCTGTCAAAGCCCTCGAGATCGCCGGACGTGAAATGCGCGCGCAGCATGCGCGGCGTCAGCCGCTCGACGCTGGACACAGTGAGAGTGCGGCGGCGCGTTTCCCGGCGCACCCGGGTGATTTCGTGAAGTGCCATGTCAGTCGCTTTCGGATTAGGGAGAAGTCACAGACGCTCGATTTTGCGGGCGGCCTCATCGATCAGATCAACCGCGGCAAACAGCGTTGGCTTGTCGATGGCGTCGCCGGACAGCCGCTGGCGCAAAACCGATTTCAGGTTCTGCATGGCGCGCAGCACCGGGCCGGCATCGACTCTGCCCTGTTCCGCGCCAAGCGCCGACAGTCTCGCCAAAGCGGTCTCCGCCTCGGCCTTGCGCTCTTCCAGTTGCGCCGCGCCGGCGGCGGTGATGGAATAAAGCCGCTTCGTGCCCTCGGATTTCGTCTCTTCGATGTGGCCGACGTCTTCCAACAGGGTCAGCGTCGGGTAAACAACTCCGGGGCTGGGCGCATAAGCGCCGCCGGCCCGCGTCTCAATCAGGCCGATCAGGTCATAGCCATGTCTCGGCTGATCCTTCAAAAGCGCCAGCAGCACGAGCCGCAATTCACCCGCATCGAACATGCGTTTGCGCCCGCCGCCGTGGTGGCGCCCGCGCATTCCGCGCCTGCCGGGACGCTCAACACCAGACCCTTCGCGGCCAAAACTTTCGCCCCGCTGTCCGCCGCCGGCCCGTTGGCCGCCGCGGAAATCTTCCATATGTCTCAATTTAGAACTCCGTTAGGTATCGAATAATTTCGAACTATGTCTAAGATATATCTTTTTGCGACGATGTCAAGCCCTAATTTGTACTCCGCCATCCCACCGCGTTTGGCTAGTGCTGGTGACTCTGTCCGGCCCCAGGCGCCGCTGCGCCCAAGGCCATGACCGCGAAGTCCACTTCGACCCTGCCGGCCTTCTCAAAAATCAGCGCGGCCTTGAAGCTCTGGCCTTCGGTGAGGCCAGCCTTCAAATCCTCGAACATCAGATGGAAGCCGCCGGGCTTCAATTCGACGCTGGCCCCAGGCTTGATCTCAAGGCCATTCGCCAGCGCGCGCATTTTCATGACGCCTGCCTCCATCGCCATTTCATGAATCGTGGAATGGCCCGATATATCGGAGACAACACCGGTCAGCCGGTCGGCCTCCGCGCCGGCATTGGTGATTTTGAAATACCCCGCCGCAACCGGCGCGGAGCGCGGGGTGGCGCGCGACCACGGCCGCTCAATCCTCAGCTTGCCCGCCGCATATTCGCTGACGCCCTGCGCCAATGCCGGCAGCCATGCCAGCGCCGCGAGGCCCGCGGCGGCAAGAACCGTTGAAACCCGGAATTTCATATCGACAGACCCTTCGTGAGAACAACACGGCATGGCGCCGCGTCAGAAAATACTGTCGCCGGCCGCCAGCGCATTTTTGGAGTTCGAAGGCACGGATTCGCGCGCTTCCTCAGACAGATTGCTCATCATGGCAAGCAGTGTGCGCCGCGTCGCCGCTATATCGGCGGGGCTGACGCCGCGCACCGCCCGCTCATTGGCGGCGATCGCCACCGGCAGCAATACGTCGCGCAGGGCCCGCCCCTCGCCGGTCAGATAAATGTGCATATTCTTGCGGTTTCCGTTCAACCGCCGCCGCGTGACATAGCCGAGCGTCTCCATAGCCTTGAGCGACGCGAAAATCGTCGGCTCCCGGACCCCCGCCAATTCGCTCAGCTCGCGCTGGTTGAATCCGTCGCGAACCCAGAGAATGCGAAGCAGGGTCCAGTGGCTGGCCAGCACCCCGTGCTCGCCGAGGCCGGACTGCAAAGCGCGCAGAAGCGCCTGCCGCGTGTCGCGCACCAGCCGGGCGAGGCGCTCATCGGCGAGCGACAGAGTATCGTCAGCCCTTGATGCCGCGGCCGGCGGCTTTCCTTGAAAAACCATGGCGACCCTATAATCGATTTCAGCGCGCCGCGCTTGCGGAATTTTCCGCGCCATGCGACGAGCCGTTAAATCAAAACAGGCAAATATCCGGGAAGAGACGACATGCAACACATGGATTTGCTGCGGAACTGGAATGAGCTTCAGCGCGAAACCGTGCGCAAAGGCGTCGAGCGCGTCGGCTTTCGCGGCGATGACGTGATCTGCGTCATGAACTGGCTTTCGCCGGGCATGGCGGTCAATCCGCATCGGCACCCCTTTGAACAATTGGTGTTCATAATTTCGGGGCGGGTCAAATTTCACCTCGATGATGACGCGGTTGAGGCGGGGCCGGGCAGCATGATCCGCATTCCCCCCAACGTGCTGCATTATGCCGAGCCCATCGGCGACGAGGTCGCGCTCAATCTCGACGTGTTCGCGCCGCTGCGGGAGGATTACCGCCACCTCGTGGAATACCAGGCCGGCGAGTTCCCGCAAGCCGCCGAGTGAGGCGCGAAAGGAGGCCGCTATGCATTCACCCGTCCTGCTGTCGAACGGCGGCGCCAATAGCTTTGCCGCCCCGGCGGAAAGCCAACGGCTGATCGTCGGCACCGTCGACGGCGTCTATGTGCTCGCCCGCGAAAGCGGGACCTGGAAGGTCGCGCGCCGGGCGCTGGAGGGCGCATCCGTCAGTTCCGTGGCGAGCCTCGCCAGCGGCACGCTGATCGCCGCCACCCACGGGCTCGGCGCCGCGCGCAGCACGGACGGCGGCGAAACCTGGGACTGGTCGAACAAGGGCATGCCGCAATTCGATCTTTGGTCGGCGCGCGGCGGCCTTTTGCAGGGCCGCGATGTCGCGCTGGCGGGATCGATGCCCGCCCATCTCATGCTCAGCGAGGACGACGGCGTCAGCTGGCGCGAGCTTCCCGCCATGCGGAATGTGGAAAGTTTTCCGCAATGGTTTTTTCCGCCGCCGCCCCGGCTCGGCCATGTCAAGGATATCGTCATCGATGGCAACCGCCTTTTCGTTGGCATCGAGGTCGGCGCGCTTTTGGCATCGCATGATTTCGGCGAAACTTTCGAGGATATGCGCATTGATCCGGACCCGCGCGAATGCGATGTCCACCGTCTCCTCGTCAATCCGCGCTCGCCCGAAAAAATGATCGCCTCCATCGGCCTCGTCGGCCTGACGCGCAGCATTGACAACGGCGCGGCCTGGACACCCGATCCCGTCCTGCCGCAGCTCGAATATCCCGACGCCTTCGTCATGCACCCTGACAATCCCGATCTGCTGTTTATGGCCGCCGGCTTTGGCTGGCCGCCCAACTGGTACAAACGCGGCAGCGCCCAGGGCCGCATCGCCCGCAGCCGCGACGGCGGGGCGACATGGGAGCGCCTGCTCGGCGGCCTGCCCGACGGGCAGCGCGCCCTGTTCAGCGCCCTGACAATCGCAACCTTCGAAGGCGGCTACAGCCTGTTCGCGGCGGACACCGACGGCCAAATCTTCGAAAGCCGCGATGGCGGCGACCGCTGGACCATTATCGCGGATATAGCGCCGGTCTCGAAAGGCGAGTTTTACCGGGCCCTTGCGAAAGGCCGCCCGCGCATCGCCGGCGTCGATGACATCGTCGTCGCCAAGGCCGCGGCGGACCGTTTCGCCTCCGCCGGATGATTTGACACGGGAAACACCGATGATCCGCCACATCCTGTTGTTCTCCTTCCGCGACGACGCTGTCCCGGACGCGCGCCAGGCGATGCTCGACGAATTCGCGGCCTTCCCCGCGCATTTTCCGCAAATGCGCGATTGGCAAATGGGCGCCAATGCCAGCGAACGCGACCAGACTTTTTCCCACGCCATGACGGTTCGCTTCGACAGCGCGGCGGAGCTGGACCGCTACCTTCACAGCGAAAAACACGAGCTTTTTGTGGAAAGGCGATTCAAGCCGCTGATCGCCAGACGGGCGATTGCGACGTTTGAGGCTGGAGATTAAGGCGCCGCGCAGCCACAAGGCCAAATCTTGTTGCAAAGATGTCTTCTTGCAAAGATGTCTTCATGAAACGATTGCCGGCTCTCCGCCGACAAGTTTATGCTTCCCGCCGCCCCTTCGAAGAGTTCGACGCCCTTGCCAAAGCCAACAAATTCCGAGCCCAAACCCCGCTCCGCCGACAGCCTTGAGGGGCTCTGGCCGGCGGCGCGGCCGCAGGCCTCCGTCCCGCTTTTAAAAGCCCTGCATATTCTCACGCGCGAGGGCGCGCTGAATGCGGATTCGCGCCGCAAGCTGAAACAGATTTTGCATTTGACGCAGGTTTTGCGGCCCTTGCTTGAGGCGTTGCTGGCGGAATCCGGCGAGCCCGTCATCGCCGATCTCGGCGCGGGCAAATCCTATCTCGGTTTCATCCTCTACGATCTTATCCTCGGTCCGGCCGGGCGCGGGCGCGTCATTGGCGTCGAGACGCGCGCCGGGCTGGTGGAAAAATCCCGTGCGCTGGCGCTTGAATCGGGCTTCGAACGAATGGAATTCGTCGCGGCCCCCATTGCCGAGGCGGCCCTGGCCGGCGGCCGTGTCGATATGGTCACCGCGCTGCACGCCTGCGACACCGCGACCGACGACGCCATCGGCTTTGCTCTGCGCCACGGCGCCAAAACCATCGCGCTTGTGCCCTGCTGCCAGGCTGAAATGGCGCAACTGCTGAAAGGCAGGGACGGGCCGCTGCGCGAACTCTGGCGCCATCCAATCCAGCGGCGCGAATTCGGCGCCCATGTCACCAACGTGCTTCGCTGTCTCGTGCTGGAGGCGCATGGCTACAAGGTGCGCGTGACCGAGCTCACAGGGCTTGAGCATTCAATGAAGAACGAGCTGATCCTCGCCGAGCGCCATCAGCGCGGCAACGCCCAAGCGAGAGCCGGGCTTGACCAGCTCGTCGATCAGCTCGGCGTGCGCCCGCGTTTGCTGGATCTCGTGATGTGACGGCACGCTCACACAGCGCCGATGCCGCGTCCGTATTGGCGCGGCGGCAGGCCCATCACGCGTTTGAACGCGGTGCTGAAAGTGCTTTCTGACTCGTAGCCCGAGGCTTTTGCGATGATCGACGTGGCGTCGTTGCTGTTGGCCAGCCGGTCGGCGGCCAGCAGCATCCGCCAGCGCGCCAGATATTCCATCGGCGTCTCCCCGGCGGCTTGTTTGAATTTCGCCGCGAAACTCGAGCGCGACATGCCCGCCCGCTCCCCCAGCTCCTGCAGGGTCCAGGCATGGGCGGGCCGCGCGTGGATGGCATTGATCGCGAGACTGAGCTGTTTGTCCGCCAGCGCAAAGAACCAGCCGGCGCCGCCTTCCGCCGCTTCGGCCAGATGAATCCGCAATGTCTGGACCAGCATCATATGGGCGAGATGCTGGCCGATAAGGGCGCCGCCCGGCTGCGGCTCGCGAAATTCGTGCATCATCCGCTCGATCGACCATCGCAGCGCCGCCTGCTCGGCATCCCTGCGGATATGGACGATGGGCGGCAGCATCCCCAGCAGCATGCCCGCATGATTTCCGCTGACCGAAAAACGGCTGCCGACCAAAAAAAAGCCGCCGCCGCCATTGTAGGAAACAACCAAGCCGTCGCGCGGAGGCGGAAACACCGTGCTGGCATCCACCGCGGGCAATGCCAAATCGCTGGCCATGCGGACGGGGCGGCCGCTCGGCAACACCAGGGAGTCGCCGGCTTTCAAGCGCACGGGTTCTTCGACGCCTTCAACCGCCAGCCAGCATTCGCCGGAAATTACCGCGTAGCATTTGATGCGTTCGCGCAGGTCGGCGAAGCGTATCGACCAAGCTCCGCCCGCCTCGAAGCCGGCGGACATGCAGCTGCGCGGCTTCAACAGCGACAGGACTTCTGAAAGCGGGTCCAAGGGCATTTTCCGGACGCTGACGAAAACAATATGGACTTTGCGATATAGACCGTCCTCGCCCGCCTGCCTATCCTTGTTTCGCGAATTCGCCGACAGCTTCCCGCGTCACGGGTTCGCCGCGGCGGTCTTATACGCCAAGGGCCAAGGCTCGGAACAAGGCTCGGAACAAGGCTTAAAACAAGGCTCGGAACAAGGCTTGCAATCGGAAGCTGAACTTTACATCCGCCGCATGCGGGCTGATAGTTGTTCCATGCGGGCGATGGTAAAAAATCCAGGGAGAAACGCCATGAGCATAGTTGAAACCGCCGCTGAAGGCAGCGCTTACGGCCGTCCCAAGGGGCATACCAACAAACTCCTGACCGAGGTCGGCGCGGGCACGCCGTGCGGCGAATTGATGCGGCGCTACTGGCACCCGATCGCGGTCTCCGCCGACCTTACCCCGGCCCGGCCCCAGGAAGTGCGCGTGCTCGGCGAAGACCTTGTGCTGTTCCGCGATCCCAGCGGCAAAGCCGGTTTGCTGTATTCGCGCTGCGGGCATCGCGGCACATCGCTTTATTTCGGCAAAATCGAGGAGCGCGGGCTTCGCTGCTGCTATCACGGCTGGCTCTTCGACACGCAAGGCCACTGTCTCGATCAGCCCTGCGAAGCCGACGGCGGCAAAAACAAGAAGAATTTTCGCCAGCCCTGGTATCCGGTCGAGGAGCGTTACGGGCTCATCTTCGCCTATATGGGTCCCTTGGCCAAAAAGCCCGTGCTGCCCCGCTACGATATTCTGGAGGACGGCGCCGCGTTCGACGTGAACATCGGCGGCTGGGGCTCGTCCAACGACCATAGCATCAGCGTTGTGCCCTATAGCTGGCTCAACATGATGGACAATTTGATGGATCCGTTTCACGTTTTTATCCTGCATTCGACGCTGACGGGCATTCAATTTGCGCCTGAATTCGCCAAAATGCCGAAAATTGCTTTCTCCAGCAGCGATGTCGGCCTGCTGCACACGGCCTCCCGCCGCTTTGACGACGGCCGCATTTACCAGCGCCACGTGTCGGTTATATTTCCCAATATGGTCAGCGTCCCGCCGATCACGCTGGAGGCGGGCCTCGCGGCTTCGGTCACTTGGATCGTGCCGGTCGACGACAACAGCTACACACACGTCCTCTGCGCCAAAAAGATCGAAGGCCACAAGCCCGAGTTCGGCATCATCAAGGATGGCAACACCGGCAAGGCTTGGAGCGAGATGACGCCGCAAGAAAGGCGCGATTACCCGAGGGATTACGAGTCGCAGGCTGGCCAGGGCGTGCATTCCCTCCATTCCGAGGAGCATCTCGCCGGGAGCGACCTCGGCGTTGTCATGCAGCGGCGTTTGTTTGCCCGCCAGATCGAAATTGTCGCGGAGGGCGGCGATCCCATCAATGTCGGCTTTGATCCCGCCAAAGCGGTGGTTACGGTTGGCGCCTTCAATGCCTACGTGCCCGCCGAGGCGGCGGAATAAGGCGCTAAAGCAAAAGCGCTGACGGCCCATAAAAATAAAACGGGAGGCCTGAATGCAACAACTGCCAAACGCGAAGCGTCACGGTGGCCGCCTGTGACTGCGCTGCGTGCCGACGATGCCGCCGCGGCGCAGCCGTCGGAGACCGCGGCGCTTTACCCCTCGAAGACCGTTTGGACCGTCATGGCCCTCGGATTTTTCGCGATCGTGTTCGAGGGCTATGACCTCGTCGTCTACGGCGCCTGCGTGCCCGCCCTGCTGGCGGAGCCCGGCTGGGGGCTGACTCCCCCTCAAGTCGGCTTGATCGGCAGCGCCGCCCTGCTTGGCATGTTCGCCGGCGCGCCCTTTGCAGGCTGGCTGGCCGACCGCTTCGGCCGCCGGCTGGTTTTCATCGGGCTGCTGACGCTGTTCTCGATCATGATGATCGCCGCCGCCTACGCGCCGACGCCGCAGACGCTGGGGCTCGCCCGTTTTTTCGCCGGGCTGGGATTTGGCGGCCTGCCGCCGACCGTGGCGGCCCTCATTGTCGAATTCGCCCCGCCAAAACGTAAAGTGCTGTTCAGCGCCATCACCTTCACCAGTTTCGGCTTCGGCGGCATTCTGGCGGGAGCGCTGGCCTTCAATCTGATCGACAAAATCGGCTTCCGGGGCCTGTTTGCCTTTGGCGGCCTGCCGCTGGTGACGCTGATCCCGCTGGTATATTGGCTGCTCCCGGAATCGCCAAGTTTCCGCAAATCCTCCGGCGCGCCCGGGACCCCGGGACAATCATTCAATCCGTGGGACGGTGTGATCCGCGGCGGCGCGCTTCCTGCGACCACCCTGTTCTCGCTGGCCAATTTGTTCTCGTTCCTGATGGTGTTTGGCGTCCTCACGTGGATTCCGCAGTTGATGCGCGGCGCCGGGCTGGGCGCGGCGGCGGCGATATTTCTGCCGGTGTTCAGCCTCGGCGGCATCATCGGCGCGCTTTCGGGCGGCTGGGCGGCGGACCGGTTCGGCGCCAGACGGGTTGTCACCGCGCAATATCTGATTTGCGCGCTGTCGCTGGGATTGCTGACCGTTTCCGCGCCCCTGCCGGTGACGGGGCTGCTGATGTTCATCGCCGGCGCGGCCGCGAATCAATCCGTGCTGTTCACCTATGTGGCTACCCATTACGGGCCGCAATCGCGCGCCACGGCGGGCGGCGTCACCCAGGGGATCGGGCGGCTCGGCGCAGGCGCGGGTCCGCTGCTGGGAGGCCTTCTGGTGGGGGCCGGCGCCGGTTTTGGCGGCAATGTCGCGCTGTTCGCGGCAGCGGCGGTTTGCGCGGCCATTGCCGCGTTCCTGGTGCCAAGACCCGCCCCGATGGCATCGAAAACGGCGGGCTGAACGGAATATAAAAACACCGGAGCGAAATGCGCCATGACAGCCCGTCAAAATCATAATGCCGCGCAAACGCGCGCATCGCTCGGCTTGGCGCTGACCGCCGTGTTGCTGGCGGGCTGCGCCCCCGCCACCGCCGCGCCCGAAAAAATCATGCAGGGCCTCGTTATCTCGGGCGCGGCCATCGTTGACACGCGCACCGGAAAACTGCTCCGCGGCAAAACCATTGTCATCGCCGACGGCAAAATTGCCAAGATCGTCAATTCCGGAAAAGCCGTCGCCGCGGGCGCCGCCAAAGCCATCGACGCGCGCGGCAAATTCATTGTGCCCGGCCTGCTGGAAATGCACGCGCATCCGATGATGTCGCCTGACACCAAGGGCGCGCTGACGCTGATGCTGGCCAACGGCATCACCGGATTCCGCCAGATGGCGGCGACGCCCGAACTGCTGGAAATGCGCAAGCAGGGCAAACTGCCGCTGTCGAACGAGACCCCGGAA
>JANYFM010000108.1 GCA_025362655.1 Hyphomicrobiales bacterium
CCCATGCGGATTTGCGCAACCCGGCGCGAGTGCGCGCGTTCATGGATCACGCCCTCGCGCGCACGCCCGCCAAAAGCGCCAGCGTGCGCAGCACCGCTTCCGGATCAGCCCTGTTTTGTCCCGCGATATCAAAAGCGCTGCCGTGGCCGACGGTGGAAAAGAGGACGCCCGCGCCGATGGACAACGCCGAAGCGGTCCGGCCCGCCAACAGTTTGACAGCGATATGGCCCTGATCGTGATACATGGCGATGAAGGCGTCGAAGCCCTTCTCGCCGAGGATCACATCGGCGCCGGCGGGGCCGGCGGCATCGATGCCGCGCGCCCGCAGCAGCTTTGCGGCGGGAATACTGATGCGCTCATCATCGTCGCCGAAAAGTCCGCCCTCCCCCGCGTGGGGATTAACGCCGAACAGGCCGATGCGCGGGCTCTCGATGCCGAGACTTTGCAAAGCGTCGACGCAGGCGAGGCCCGCCGCCTCCACGAGCTGGGGCGTCAGGCGCGCCAGCGCGGCGTGGAGGCGCTCATGCAGCGTCGCGTGGACAATGCGAAGGCCGCCGCCGACGAGCATCAGAAACACCCGCCCCTGGGGCAGGCCGCATAATTGCGCGATCAGTTCGGGATAGCCGGAAAAGGCGATGCCCGCCGCGTTGACCGCCGTTTCATTGTGGGGGCAGGCGACGATGGCGGCGGCATGGCCGGCGCGAACGAGGTTTAACGCGGCCTCGACATATTGGACGCTCGCGCGGCCCGCCGCCGCTTCAATGCGCCCGGGAGCGAAGGCATCGCGCGGCAGCGCCTCAACCGGCAGCATGTCGATCACGCCGGCCCGCGCGGGCGCTCCGTGGCTGAACGCGCGCAGGGAATATTCCGGCGCGCATTGTTTGGCGTAGTGATAGAGAACATCGGGATCGCCGACGAGCACCGGACGCGGGCCGGATTCGCCCGGCGCCGCCGCCGCCTTGACGGCGAGTTCGGGGCCTATTCCATTGGGATCGCCGATGGTCAAAGCGATGATGGGGCGGGACACTGGCATGACGGTGCGTTTCGCGATTGAAGACACCGCGAATATCGCACGGCGGCGCGGGTTGCCGCAAATACTGAAAGCCGCCGCCGCGCTGCTGTGCGCGCATTGGCTGAGCGCGGCCGCCGCGCGCGCCGATGCGGCGGCTGATTTCTACCGGGGCAAAGCGATTCAGATCGTGCTCGGCTACGGCCCCGGCGGGGGCTATGATGTTTATGCGAGACTGGCCGCCCGCCACCTTGGCAAACACATGCCCGGCTCGCCCTCGGTCCATGTCGTCAACATGCCCGGCGCGGGCTCCCTGCGGGCGACGAATTTCCTCTACGCGACCGCGCCGAAGGACGGGCTGACCCTCGGCGCTTTTGCGCGCGACATGCCGCTGATGGGTGTGCTCGGCGGCAATGCCGGCGCGCAGTTTGACCCGCGCAAATTCATCTGGCTGGGCTCGCCCTCCAGTTCAAAAAACGATGTGTATCTGCTGTTCGCGCGCAAAGACGCCGCGGTGAAAAACATCGCGGAGGCGGTCGCGCCGGGCGGGCCGGCGCTGGTCGTCGCCGGCACGGCGGAGGGCGCGGCGGGCAATGATATCGCCGTGCTGCTGCGCGAAGCCATCGGGCTCAACGTGAAAATCATCAGCGGTTATCCCGACAGCGGCGCGATTTATCTCGCGGTTGACCGGGCGGAGGTCGACGGGCGTTTCGTCGGCCTTTCCGCGGCGGCGTCCTCCAAGCCCGATTGGCTGAGGCGGGACGGCCCGGTGAAGGCGCTGCTGCAATTCGGCCGGCCCGAGCGAAATCCGCTGTTCCCCGATGCGCCCGCCGCGCGCGAATTGGCGAGAGACCCGCGCGCCCGCGACATGATCGCGCTGGCGGAATTGCCGTGGCTGCTGGCGCGCCCGCTGGCCG
Source organism: Hyphomicrobiales bacterium (assembly GCA_025362655.1). Lineage (GTDB taxonomy): Bacteria > Pseudomonadota > Alphaproteobacteria > Rhizobiales > Beijerinckiaceae > Terripilifer. The sequence continues at coordinate 1,927 of JANYFM010000108.1, forward strand.
CGCCGCCCGGCATTCCGCGCGAGCGCGCCCTCGCCCTGCAACAGGCGTTCATGGCAATGCAGGGGGATGCCGATTATTTGCGCGAGGCGGCGCGCCTCGGGCTCGATATCAGTCCGGTCGGCGGCGCCGAGGCTCTGGCGCTGATCGAAAGGCTCGCCGCCGCGCCGCCGGAGTTGAAAGAGGCGATGCGGAAATTGCAGCATCCGGAGAAGTAACCGCGTCATTCCGCGCTGATTTTGCCCTCGCGGATGACTCGGCCCCAGACATCCGTTTCCTTTTGCACGAAGGCGGTGAATTCGGCGGCGGTCGAGCCGACAGGCTCGGCGCCGAGCCCTTCGAGCTTCTTCTTCACTTCGGAATCGGCGAGGGCGGTTTTCGTGTCGGCCTCGAGCTTTGCGGCGATGGCGCCGGGCGTTTTGCGCGGCAGCGAAAAGCCGAACCACGAGGAGACATCAAAACCAGGCACCGCGTCCGCCACCGGCGGCAGGTCCGGCACATAGGGCGAGCGCTTCAGCGTGGTGATGCCGGCCGCTTTGAGCGCGCCGGCGCGCACCTGCGGCAGGGCGGATGAAATATTATCGAACATGAAATCGGTGCGCTGGCCGATCAAATCCTGCAGCGCGGGCGAGGAGCCGCGATAAGGCACATGCAGAATATCCGTGGCCGTCAAAAGCTTGAACAATTCGCCCGCCAGATGAATCGTCGTGCCGACGCCCGACGAGGCATAAGTGAGCTTGCCCGGATTGGCCTTGGCGAAAGCGGCGATTTCGCCGGCGCTGTTGAAGGGCGAGGCCGGGTGCATGACGAGGATATTGGGCACCAGCGCCACCAGCGACACATGGGTGAAATCGGCGATCGGATCGTAGTTGATCTTTTTGTAGAGGAACGGATTGGTGGCCATGCCCGGCGAGGTCATCAGGATCGTGTCGCCGTTGGGCTCGGCGCGCCCCGCCACCTCATTGCCGATATTGCCCCCGGCGCCCGCCTTGTTGTCGATGATGACGCTGGCGCCCCACAGCCGCCCGAGCCTGTCGCCCATGATGCGGGCGATGACATCGGTGGCTCCGCCGGGCGGAAAAGGCACAATGATTTTGATGGTGCGCCCCTGCGGCCAGCCGCTCTGGGCGCGCGCCGCGCCGGGCACGGCGAGGCCCGCGGCGGCGGCGATGATGGTGCGGCGGCTGATTGGCATGGGTCCCCTCCCGTATTTGCGAAAGCATAGCAGAGCGCGCGGCGGGGCGCAGGGGTAATTTGCGGAGGGCGGGGGCAAGCGCTTTCATTTGAGCGATGGCAGGGGAAGCCAGCCTGGCTGAAAGCGCGATTGCGGAGACCGGCGCATCGCCAACACCCAACCGGCGCCGGTCGCGTGCCAGACATTTTTTGCGCCGTGCGGCACGGTGGGAACCGCGTGC
>JANYFM010000115.1 GCA_025362655.1 Hyphomicrobiales bacterium
CGCCAGCCGCCCTCCCGCATCGCGCGCAAGCGCGGCGCCCGCCTCAACCGCATGGGGATCGCGGTCCAGCGCCATCACCCGCGTCCCCGCGACCGCGAGAAGGGCGCGTGTGTATCCGCCCGCGCCAAAGGTGGCGTCGAGATAGAGCCCGCCCGCGCCCGGCTGAAGCGCGCTCATGACTTCATCGAGCAGCACGGGAATGTGGCGGGCCGGTCCGCCTGCGGCGAGATGGTTCTCTTCGCCGCGGCCCGCGCTCATTCCCGTGCCCCCGATGTTCGCGGCGGGAACGCCGCCGCGTGTCCGGAACCCAGCTCTTTCCGCAGACTGCGCACCCGGTCTCTGGCCTCCGCCAGATGCGCGCGGAACCTGCCAGGCTCCCAGATTTGAAACTTGTGACCCTGCCCCACGAACACCGCCTCGGCGGACACATTCGCCCAGGCTTTCAAACTCTCGGTCAAAATGATCCGGCCCTCCGGATCGGCCTTCAACACTTCGCTGGTGCCCAGCAGCGCCGTCGAGAACATGTCCCGTTCTTCCGAATAAGGCGCCAAAGCGCCCAACAGCCCGTCGATCTCGCTCAGCAGCGCGTTGCCGCCGCAATCCAGAGCCTCCGCATCGAGCGAAGGATGGACATAAAGCCCCGCGAAACCGTCCCTCGCCAGCACCGCCCGGAAAGGCGCGGGTATGGACACCCGCCCCTTGGCATCCAGACGCGCCGTGAAATTCGAAACAAAACGCTCCACAACACCCGCCCGCGGATACGCCCGGCCACGCCGAAACAGGCGCGCGTCTACCCGCAGCGGCCGCAACACGGCCCCTGGAACGATCACTTGCGAACGCAACCTCAAACGGGATGATTTGGGATAACATGGGATATTATGGGCGTCAACGCGAAAGTGAGTCGAAACGGGACGGAGTTGTCACCTCGCCCATTAGCTCTTGTTAGGGTTAACGAAACGTTCAGCGGGCGGCATGGCGCGCCGCTCACAACCCTTCATTCGCAAAAACGCCCCGGCCGCGGGGGCCGGGGCGCTGGAAACCCGCAAAGAGTATCAGGAACCCTTAGGGCATCATCACCTTGTCGATGACATGAATGACGCCGTTCGACTGCATCACATTGGAAATGGTGACCCGCGCGGTGCCGCCTTTGTCATCGGTGACGAAGACGCCTTTCCCGTTGCGGCCGTTTTGGATGGTCAGGCTGTCGCCCTCGACGGTTTTGAGGCTGGCGGAGCCGCCGCCCTTTTTCGCCATCGCTTCCAGATCCTGCGCGGTATAACGCCCGGACACCACGTGATAGGTCAGGATTTTCGTCAGCGTAGCTTTGTTTTCCGGTTTCACCAGCGTCTCCACCGTGCCGGCCGGCAAAGCGCCGAAAGCGCGGTTCGTCGGGGCGAAGACAGTGAAGGGACCCGCCGACTGCAGCGTATCAACGAGGCCGGCGGCCTTCACGGCGGCCACCAGCGTTGTGTGGTCTTTCGAATTGACGGCGTTCTGCACGATATTGCGGTTGGGATACATCGCGGCGCCGCCGACCATCTTGGCGGCTTGCGCGAAAGCCGGCGGCGCAAACCCCGCCAACAGGGCCGAAGCGATTGTCAAAACGCCAAGCTTGTTCTTCAACATTTGCCACTCCTGTGCGCGCCTCAAACGAGGCGGTTAAGTTCCGCCGGACATTGCGTCCGGCATCGTGGTTACCGCCCGCCGTGACAGGCGGACGCAGAGCGCGGGGTCACGATGTTTTGCGCCGCGCCCCAGGTTCCGCCGCCGGGGCGCATGTATTGCCGCCGTAATTGCGTTGACGCCTTGCGGGGCAACAGCCAGATCCATGAGCCGCCTATCGGTCGCTCCGGCGGGAATTCCGGCGGCGGGGTTGTCGCTGCGTCACCGAGGCGCCGTCCGTTTTCAACGAAATTTGCGCGCACCGTCTCTTTTCAGATTGCGGATTAAACATTATTAATCATTTGTTTATTTTTTGATTCGCGGCGCGGGGCTGCGAAATTGAGCTCAGTGCCGCAATGTCCATGGCCGGCGCACGACGGGCATTTGTCCTCGCGGGAGCGATCCTTGCGGCGGCGCTGCCTGTTCATGCGCAGCTGGAAAACAATTCCGGCGTTGCCCCGGCCCCGCCCCGCGCGGCGCCGCCGGCCAGTTGCGACCCTCCGGGCGCGCCCCGCGAGAAAGCCTTCGCCACGCCGCGGTTGAAACGCCTGCTGGCCAAGGGAACCGATGTCCGCATAGCCGCTTTCGGCTCCTCCTCGACGCAGGGCTCCGGCGCCACCTCCCAGGAGAAAGCCTATCCGCTGCAATTGCAGGGGCTGTTGCGCCGCTCGCTCAAACACGCTTACGTCAACGTCGATAATATGGGCGCGCCCGGCGAAATCGCCGCCGAGACGGCGGTGCGCATACTCACCGATCTCGCCAGCGAGCCGCCCGCTTTTCTGCTTTGGCAGACCGGCGTCAATGACGGGATGAACGACATCTCCGTCACACGCTTTGAGAGCGTGCTGCGCTCCACGATTGATGCGGCGCGGCGCGGCGGCATCGAAATGTCTTTGGTGGGCCAGCAATACACGGCGGTGCTCGCCGAAAATCCCCATTACAACGCCATCGGGCGATCCATGGAGCGCATCGCGCGCGAGAAGGGCGTCACGCTCATTGATCGATTCTCGGCGATGCGCTCGCTCGTGCAGGCGCGCGGCAAACAGGACATGCTCGCCGACGATAATTTCCACCTCAACGACTACGGCTACCGCTGCATGGCCGAGCAGATCGGCAAATCCATCGCCGAGGGCTTGCGCGCGGTGGGCTCGTAAAGCGCCCGCGTTGCGGTTATGCTGAAAGCGCGGAGCGGCGCCATGGACGACAGGTTCTCTTACGATGGTGATTTTCTGATCTGGACCGAGCGCCAGGCCTCGGCCCTGCGCGCGCTGGCGGCCGGCAGCGCCGGCGCGGCCAATGAACTCGATTTGGAGCATGTGGCGGAGGAGATCGAGGATTTGGGCAAGTCAGAGCTCAACGCGGTCAGGAGTTATATCCGCAACATCTTCATTCACCTGATAAAGGCCGCCTGTGAGCCGGACTCCCCGGCAATCCCGCATGGGTCTGTTGAGGCCCGGGCGTTTCACGGCTCCATGATGGATCGCATCACGCCGGCAATGCATGCCCGGCTGGAATTGCCGCAGCTTTGGCAGCGGGCGCGCGACACCGCGCTTGACGATCTCGCCGCCTATGGCCGGCCCGCGCCGGCCTGGCTCCCTGTTGATTGTCCCTTCCTGCAGGAAGACATCGCTGCAAGCAGGCTCAGCTTCGCAGCCCTCGCCGCGCGCATCGGCCCGCCCGCGTTGTAGAACGCCGGCCTCGCTGGACCCGAACGCGCGCCTTGTATAGAAGCCGCGCAATCAATTAATTCCCAGCACGAACGGACACGCCCATGGCGCGGCAATTCATCTATCATATGCAGGAACTGACCAAAGCCTGGCCCGGCGGCAAGAAGGTGCTGGACAACGTCCATCTCTCCTTCTACCCGGATGCCAAAATCGGCGTGCTCGGCGTCAACGGCTCGGGCAAATCCACCCTGCTGAAAATCATGGCCGGCATCGACACGGAATTCACCGGCGAGGGCTGGGTCGCGGATGGCGCGCGCGTCGGCTATCTGCCGCAGGAGCCGCATCTGGATGAGAGCCTCGACGTGCGCGGCAATGTCATGCTCGGCGTCAAATCGAAGCAGGACATTCTCGACCGTTACAACGAACTCGCCATGAACTACTCCGACGAGACCGCGGACGAAATGACGCGCCTTCAGGACGAGATCGAAGCGCAGGGCCTGTGGGACCTCGATTCGCGCGTCGAGCAGGCGATGGACGCTCTGGGCTGCCCGCCCGACGACTGGAAAGTGGAGAGCCTTTCGGGCGGCGAGCGCCGCCGCGTCGCCCTTTGCAAGCTGCTGCTGGAAAAACCCGAGCTGCTGCTGCTCGACGAGCCCACCAACCATCTCGACGCCGAGACGGTGAACTGGCTGGAGGGCCATCTGCGCGACTATAAGGGCGCCATCCTCATCGTCACCCATGACCGGTATTTTCTCGACAACGTCACGGGGTGGATTCTGGAGCTCGACCGCGGCCGCGGGATTCCCTACGAGGGCAATTACACCTCGTGGCTGAAACAAAAGCACAAGCGCCTCGCCCAGGAGGCGAGCGAGGACAAGGCCCGCCAGCGCGCCATCGAAGCCGAGAGCGATTGGATTTCCGCCTCGCCCAAAGCCCGCCAGGCCAAATCCAAAGCGCGCATCCAGCGTTATGATGATCTCGTCGCCAAGCAGGACGAGAAAATCACCGGCATCACCCAGATCATTATCCCCGTGGCCGAGCGGCTGGGCGCCAACGTCGTCAATTTCGAGGGCCTGTCGAAAGGCTATGGCGACAAACTGCTCATTGAAAACCTCACCTTCAAGCTGCCGCCCGGCGGCATCGTCGGCGTCATCGGCCCCAACGGCGCGGGCAAGACCACTCTGTTCCGCATGATCACGGGGCAGGAGAAGCCCGACGACGGCACAATCACTGTCGGCGAAACCGTGCATCTCGGCTATGTCGACCAGTCGCGCGACAGCCTCAACGACAAGAACAATGTCTGGGAGGAAATCTCCGGCGGCAACGACATCATTTATCTCGGCAAGCGCGAGATCAATTCGCGCGGCTATTGCTCGACTTTTAATTTCCGCGGCCCCGACCAGCAGAAAAAGATCGGCATGCTCTCGGGCGGCGAGCGCAACCGCGTCCACCTCGCCAAAATGCTGAAAAGCGGCTCCAACCTGCTGCTGCTCGACGAGCCCACCAACGATCTCGACATCGAAACCCTGCGCGCCCTTGAGGAGGCGCTGACCGATTTCGCCGGCTGCGCCGTCATCATCTCCCACGACCGCTTCTTCCTCGACCGCATCGCCACGCACATGCTGGCTTTTGAAGGCGACAGCCATGTGGAATGGTTTGAAGGAAACTTCCAGGAATACGAAGAGGACAAAAAGCGCCGGCTCGGGGTCACCGCGCTGATCCCGCACCGGATGAAGTATAAGAAATTTTCGAGGTGAGAGCGGCGGGCGCCAAATAGAAACAGCACAGACCCCCGCCGAAAAACGCCGGACGGCAAGGCATGTCATGCCAAGGGCTCTATGGATTGACCACAGGTCAATTCATAAGGCCCTTGGTATAAAATGCGACGTCGGCAGGAAACGCCCCCGCCCTACACCTTCGCGTATTTCCCGGCTGTCTGAACCGCCAGCGGCTCCTCGCCCCGGTCCTGGCGCTCCAGCCGGGTCTCTCTCGGCCAGGCGCGCTTCAATTCGTCGGTGACAGAAATCTTCAGCCGGCCGAAACCGCCCTCGACCTCCATTTCCACGCGGTCGCCGTCCTGGAAAGCGTGCAGGCCGCGATGGTTGGTGCCGAGCGCGACGATGTCGCCCGGCGCCAGCGCGTGAATCGAGCTGACGAATTCGATGCAGCGCGGAATTTTATGCGCCATGTCGCTGGTGTTGTAGTTCTGCTTTACCACGCCGTTGTTCCACAGCCGCACCTGCAAATTCTGGGGATCGCGGATTTCATCCGCTGTGACAATCCACGGGCCGATCGGCGCGAATGTGTCACGCGATTTCATCTGGTAAAAACTCTGCGCCGCCGGCTGCACGCCGCGCGCCGAGCCGTCGATGAAATTCACGTAGCCGAAAATATGCGCCATCGCATCGTCCGCTTTGACATTGCTGGCGGTCTTGCCGATGACCGCGGCGATCTCCGCCTCGCCCTCAAACACGCTGGCGGGAATATCGGGCAGAACCATCGCGTCGCCCGGCCCGCAAATGGCCATCGGCGATTTCATGAACGCGTTGATCAGCGCCGGCTCCGCGCGCGTGCCGTCCTCCATGTAGTTGACGGCCATGCAGTCGATGTTGACGGGGCGCGGCAGCGGCGCGCGCAGCCGCACGGATGCCAGCGGCAGTCCCGGCTCGCGCGCGATGGCTTCCGCAAACGGGCGTTTCAGCGTGGCCCAGCGGGCGATCACATCGGCGATGAGATCAAACGGCGCCATGGAGGCGTGCCATGCCAGCGCGGTGACATCGACGATATGGTGATCATCTTTCAGCACGCCGAGGCGCCAGTTGTTGAAGAAGGTGATCCTCATGGGCGGTTTCCTTCAGGCGGGAAATGAAAAATGTCGTTGGCGGCAGCCGCCCTCCCAAGCGGCAGCCGCCCTGCCAAGCCGCGCCGGGCGGCCTTCGCGCATCGTGGTTACGCCGCGCCGCGTTTCAATTCCGCCCGCGCCGCGCCCGCCTGTCTCACACGATCTTCACCGACATATCCGGCAGTTTTTCAATCTTGCAGAGCATAACGTCGCCCTTCACGACGGGTCCGACATTCTCAGGCGTGCCGGAATAAATGATATCGCCCGCCACAAGCTCAAAGGCCTCGGAGAGTTTGGAAATCTGCTCGGCGACGCTCCAGATCATGAACGACAGATCAGCCTTCTGCTTCACCGCGCCGTTGACCTCGAGGATAATCGCGCCCTTGGTGATCTTCGTCCCCGTCAGCAGACAACCCGTCTGCGCCGGATGGATCCCCTGGCCCGTCGCGGCCTTGTTAAACAGGCCATCCACCACATTGATCTTCGTCTTCAGCGATTCCAGCGGCTCCAGCGTCTTGCTGAGCTTCATCTCCGCGCCCTGTCCGCTCGCGCTCCAGTGGTCCTCGTTAATTCCATTGCCGAGGAACATGACTGCGAAACGCTTCGGAAACGCCGCAGCGCCCGGTGTGTCGGCATACGCATGCAAAGACTCCAGCCACGGCAGCGCCATCGTGGCCCCGGCACCGCGAAGAACGGTTCTGCGAGAGATTCGTGTCGACATATTACTCACCTTTTCCTGATTGTAATTCGCTTTTGGCCTGCGCAACAGACCGCGCCGGACCTTCGGCCCGACGCTTATTCAAAAATTGTGGGCTCACCACAATCGCCTCCACCATCGCACCAAAGTGGTTGTCATTGGCCGCGAGCCGCGCCTTCATCTTGTCCACTAAAGTCTCATCCGATAACTGCAGCGACCGGTTCAGCGCATACGACAGCAACTTCCGCGCCATCCCGTCCACAAAATCCTTCTGCCGATGCTCACGGATGAACGTCTGCACGCCCTCCAGACCGGTGCCCTGTACACCGCCCGGGAAAGTCGCTGAAGCATCAATCGGCCGCCCGGCCAGATCCTTCGCGCGCGCCTCACCTGTCGGCCCAAAACCTTCAAACGACAGCCCAAACGAATCGAACCGCGCATGGCATCCCGCGCATACCGGATTCGCCCGATGCGCTGCCAGCACTTCCCGCAGCGGCTTGTCGGTCTTCGACTCATCATGCGGCAACTCCGGCACCACCGGCGGAGGAGGCGGAATCACTTCCCCCAGCACCCTGTGCACCACCCAATAACCGCGCTTTACCGGGCTGGTCCGCAGCCCCGGCGAACTCGCCGTCAGAAACACCGCCATCGGCAGCAATCCGCCACGCTGATAGGGCGTCGCATCGTCGATCTTGACCCAATTTTCTTTGGTGCCCTTCATTTCCGGCATCCCGTAATGCTTCGCCAGCAGCGGATTCACAAACGTGTACTTGCCGTACAACATGTCCAGCACAGAACCGTTGTGCACAATCAAATCCTGCACAAACCGGATCGGCTCCTGGAACATCGATTCCCGCAGGTCATTGGTGAATGTCGGGAAGCGGTCCCGATCCACCGAGTTGTAATTCTCAAACCGCCGGAAGTCCAGCCAGTTGCCCGCGAACTCTGTCGCGAAATCCCGCGTACGGTCATCCTTCAGCATCCGCCGCACCTGCGCCGCCAGTATGTCCGGCCTCTGCAGATCTCCCGCCGCCGCATGCTTCATCAGCTCCGCA
>JANYFM010000185.1 GCA_025362655.1 Hyphomicrobiales bacterium
AGGAGGTGCTCGATGTGATCTTTGGCGCTTTCAAGACTGTGTGGCTGAAAGCCTCGCCGCAAGAGCATCTCGACCGTGTTATCACGCAGGGCGACATGCGCCCGATACAGGGCACGCCCAAGGCTCTCGAACATTTGAAACAGCTGCTTGCCCTGCGCGAAGCCGAATACGAGCGCGCCGATTGCGTGATCGACACCAGTCATCGCACGCCCGAGGAGTGTGCCGAGGAGCTGGACCGCATCGCGGGGCCGATCGGACGCGTTGTCGTCGCTTGAGATATCTCTCAGCGCAGGCGCGTAATACCACGGGCACTATGATTTGACCTGAGGTCAATCGATAGAGCCCGTGGTATTACGTATTTTAATACATCATCTCCAAACTCGTGAGGTTTTCCATGCTAATCAGCCGCTCCCTCCGCGAGTCCGCGCGAACGCAACCCGCCGACGCCGCGCCCTGCCTGCCGTTAACGCAGGCCAGCGAACGAGGTCGAACACGCCTGTGGCGCTCAAACCCCCGCCATCAGCACATATTTCAACTCGACAAACTCCTCAGCCCCGTGCCGCGAGCCCTCCCGCCCGAGGCCGGATTGCTTGACGCCGCCGAAGGGCGCTCCTTCCGTTGAGATCAGACCTGAGTTGATGCCGATTATGCCAAATTCCAGCGCCTCGGCGACGCGCCAGACGCGGCCGAGATCGCGCGCGTAGAAATAGGCGGAGAGGCCAAATTCCGTGGCGTTGGCGAGTTCAATAACCTCGTCCTCGCGTGCGAATTTGAACACGGGCGCGACGGGCCCGAAGGTTTCCTCGCGCGCCAGCAGCATGTCGCCCGTCGCGCCGGCGAGCACCGTCGGTTCGAAAAATGTGCCGCCCAGCGCGTGCTGTTTGCCTCCGATGACCGCTCGCGCGCCTTTGGCGAGCGCGTCGGCGACGTGGCGGTTGACCTTGTCGATGGCCTCCGCGTTGATCAGCGGCCCCTGCTGGACGCCGGTCTCGGCGCCGTTGCCGACTTTGAGCTTGCTCACGGCGGAGCTGAGCTTCTCCACGAAGGAATCATGGATGCCCGCCTGCGCGTAGATGCGGTTGGCGCAGACGCAGGTCTGCCCCATGTTGCGGAATTTGGAGACCATCGCGCCCTCGACGGCGGCGTCGATGTCGGCATCGTCGAAGACGATGAAGGGCGCGTTGCCGCCGAGTTCCAGGCCGACTTTTTTTACTGTGTCCGCGGCCTGGCGCATCAGCAATTTGCCGACCTCCGTGGAGCCGGTGAAGCCGATGAATTTCACGGCCTCGTGCGCGCAGAGAGTCCCGCCGATCGCCTGCGCGTTTTTGCCGGTCAGGATGTTGATGACGCCGGCGGGAACGCCCGCGCGCTCCGCCAGCACGCCCAGCGCCAGCGCGGTCAGCGGCGTTTCCGGCGCGGGCTTGACGACGGCGGTGCAGCCAACCGCCAGCGCGGGGGCGATTTTGCGGGTGATCATCGCGGCGGGGAAATTCCACGGCGTGATAGCGGCGATAACGCCGATGGGCTGGCGCAGCACGAGGATGCGCGCGTCGGCGCGATGGGAGGGAATGGTCTCGCCATAGATCCGCTTGGCTTCCTCGGCGTAAAATTCAACGAAGGCTGCCGCGTATTCGATCTCGCCGCGCGCTTCGGCGAGCGGTTTGCCCTGTTCGCTGGTCAGGATCAGCGCGAGATCGTCGCGATGGGCGAGCATCAAATCGAACCATTTGCGCAGAATATTGGCGCGCTCCTTGGCGAGTTTTTTCGCCCAGGGTTTGAAAGCGCGTTGGGCGGCTTCGATCGCCAGAAGGGTCTCGGCCGCGCCAAAATCCGGCACGCGCGCCAGCACCTGGCCGGTGGCGGGATTGACGATTGGGTCGGCGGAGACACCGAGCCATTGTCCGTCGATAAAACACTGTTGGCGCAGCAAAGCGGGGTCGGCGAGCTTCAAGGCGGGCTGGGTCAGCATGGCAGGCTCCGTTTTGGCTGGACCGCCGCCGCGCGCGGCGGTGTTGGGCGCGTTTCAAGGAATTTGCCTGGCGGCGTATGCGATTATGTCAGCTTTCGCTCCAAGCGCGAAATTGCCGGCGGCCTTGCTCGACATTTCCGCGGGATCGCGCATCAGCCCAACGCCGGTTCGGCTCAATGCAGCTGTCACCGCGCGAATAATACCCGGCGATAACCCCTTGCCAAAAAAACAAGCGCGGGCGTGACCGCAAGCTCCATCGTGAGCGCGAAGAGCGCGGACGGCATGGGCCGCTTTATCGGGTGACTATCTGGTCCCGCAGCGGCGCAAGAAGCGACACCAGCTCGCTCTGTTCCTTTTTGGGAATTTTGCGTTTGTTCAGTGTCGCGCCCAAATCCTCCACAAGAGCGGAAAAATCCTCCGCGCGGATTCCCAGCCCCGCATGAGCGGCTTTCATGTCGCGGCCGCCGTAGGAGCAGGGGCCTCCGGTGACCGCGCAAATCTGTTCAACGAGGCGCGTCTTCAGGTTGCCAATATCCGCTTTGGCGAAAAATCCGCTGATGCGTTTGTCCCTGCCGACGGCGCCGACAAAATCATTGACGACAGCGGCAATAGCGGGCTTACCGCCAAGGCGCTCATAGAGGCTTTTTTCGGTTTGGGCTTGGAGCGGTCCCACGCTCCAAAAAGCGAGGGCTGTAAAAGCTGAAAGACTCAGAGCGCGCATAATGTGTTCCTTTTTCCAAATGAAATAATCCGCAAGGCCGGCCCGCGGGTGCCGGGAGGCGCAGGCGCGGTCCGGCCTCTTGGCCTCAGGTCTTCCTGGTTACATCCCGCCGTCGCGCTTCATTCCGCCATCGCGCATGGTGCCTTTCCCGCGCATCATCTTGCGATGATTCATGCGCATTTGCCTTTTGTGCATCATGCGTTTGCTCATGCGGGCGGGCTCAATCAAAACGCCGCCGGCGTCCTGCGTTGCGGAGACAAGGGGATCGACAGTGACGGCTGCCGCTGGCGTCGCCAAGCCGATCCCTGCGAACAGCGCAAAGCCGGCGGCGGTGGTCAAAAATGCTTTCATGGCTTTTCCTTCCTTAAGCTTCGACACGAAGCTCGGACGAGAGAGCCACCGTTCATGGCGCGTTGAAAGGCCCGGAATCTACCTAAGCGGGCGCAGAAGCAAAACGAGCGTTTATTTTCAGGTGAATACGCCTATGGTAATTCCATTATGGAAGTCTTCTTTAGTGGAATCCCAGGTCCGGTTTTGCTCGTGCCGCGACGCCTTTCAGTCCGCGCATGCACGGCGCACAGGCGTCGCAAGCTCTTCCGACCGAGCGGCCATTGCGTCAATATCCGCACGCGATTAATCGAGTGCCATTTTTGACTCGATGGCCGCGGTATCGGCGGTCAGGTCGAATTCGCTTTCCCATTTGCTCTCCCGATTTGCGGCGACAATCGCCGCTGTCAGGCGGAAAATCCACTTATCGGGCTGCGCAGATTTGCCGGGCCAGCTCTTACCTCGCCTCGCCCGCCTCGGCGCCCGCCCGGAACGCCGCGGCAAACGCCTCCAGATCGCTCCTCGGCAGATCGCTCACCGCCACATATTCAAACGCCCCATCGCGCCAGGCGGTCGCCGCATAGCCATTGGCCTCCGCGCGCGCCGCAATCCCGCTGAAACGCGCCGCCGGCAGCGCGGTGACGCTGATGAAATGTTCGCGCAGGCGATAGACCAAGCTCGGCACAGCCGCGCCATCGACGACATCGGCGCGCCCGCCCGCCAGCGCGTATCCTTTCGCGGCGAGATCAACGACCGGCGGCGACAGCGCGAGCTTCGCATCGAACCATGGCTTCACCGTGTGGCGATCGTCCGATGCGACATCGATGGGCGAGGACGCCAGCATGGCGCGACGATGATCGTCGATGATCAGCATCGCCACGCGATCCGCCTTCGCCGACACAAAATCGCTGAACAGGCGCTCGGCGATGCCGCCGGCGGCCAGCGACAACGCCACAGCCGCCGCCATGGGGAAGCGCGGACGGCGACGCATCGCCGCGACAGAATCGCTCTGAGGCGCGGCGCTTTCGCCCGCCGCCATCGCCGCAATCCGCGCGCGCAAATCATCGGGCGCGCGCAAGTTCGCGCTGGCGCCGCGCATCGCCCCGCGCAAGGCGCGCATCTGCGCATAGCGCGCGGCAAGCGCGGGATCGCCGGCGCAATGGCGTTCGAATGACGCCAGCGACATGGCGTCAAGCTCGCCATCGGCGGCGGCGTTGAGCATCCATGCCGCATCAAATTTCGTCTCAATCATGACGCCGCCCTTCCGGCCATCTCCGGGGCGAGCGCGCGCAGCAATTGCCCCCGCGCCCGCGCGAGGCGCGACATCACTGTGCCGATGGGCAGGCGCGTCATTTCCGCGATCTCCTTGTAGCTGAGGTCATTGTACTCCCGCAAAATGATGATCTCCCGAAACGGCTGCGGCAGGCTGGCGAGCGCGGCTTCCAGCGCCGCCGCGTCGGTCTTGGCGATCAGGCCCGCTTCCGGCGTGGCGCCGGGATCAGGCGTGTCCTCCAGCGCGCGCCCGGCTTCTTCCTGATCGCCTTCAAGCACCAGCATGCGGGAACGATTGCGCGCCATGAACGTGAACGCCGCATTGCGCGTGATCGTCAGCAACCATGCCTTCGCATTGCCGCCGGCAAAGCCATCGATGCCCTTCAACGCGCGAAGGCACGCCTCCTGCACAACATCGTCCGCGTCGGCGGAATTGCCGGTCAGGCCGCGCGCGAGTCTGTAGGCGCTGTCAAGATTTGACAGCACCACTTCGCGAAAAAGCTGCTGACTGGTTTCGCTCACCGAACGCCTGTTACGTCACTTTCACGGCGCAACGATGATCTTCGCTTTCATATGCGGATGCAAGCCGCAGAAATAGGCGAACTCACCGGCCTTCCCGAACATGAATGTAAACGTCTCCTCCGTATCCATGGCCTTCGACTTGAAGGCTCCGACGGGGCTCGACACAACGCTATGGGGAATATCGTCGTTATTTTCCCATTTCACGGTGTCGCCGACTTTGATGGCGACGTTGTCTGGCTTGAACACAAAATTATCGATCTTGATCACGATTTCCGCCGAGGCCGCCGGCGGCGCGAAGCAGGGCATGGCGAGGGCGAATACGATGCCGCTCGCGCGCGCGATAAACGCGCGACGAATAAACGAAAGCATTTTGGGATTCTCCAGAGGGGGGCGGCGCGGCATTCAAGCCGCGCCGGTTCACATCACGCCAGCGGGCTGTCTGTGATCATCAGGGCTTGTGTGCCCTGCTTGACGCTGATGCTGGCGACGCCGAGCACCGTGCGCAGCTTGTCGCCAACGGCCTGCGGCCCCGCCGACGGCGCTTTGCCCGGCTCGCCCTGCGGAAACGCCGTCGAGCGCGCCGTGTGGAACGCGACATTGCCTTCCACCTTCTGGAAAATCTGGTGGATGTGGCCGTTAAGCACGGTCACGGAACCGAAGCTTTTGACGAGTTCGAGCACGCGCGCGCCATCGTCCGTGCCCCAGCCCCAATCGGCGAAAACCGTCCACAGCGGGATATGAGCGAACAACACAATCGGCGTCGAAGCCGACTTGCCCTTGAGATCGTCGGCGACCCACGCGAGTTGCTCAGGCCCGAGATTGCCCATGCCGCCGGCCTTCAGGTCATACACGTTGACGAGGCCAACAAAATGCACGCCCTGATGGTCGAAACTGTACCAGCCCTTGCCTTTGGCGTTCTTGCCATAGCGCTCCATATAGGCCTTGCCGTTGTCCTCATCGATCACGTCATGCTCGCCGGGCACGTAGTGAACATCGAGCTTGCCGGCGCCGATCAGCTTTTGCGCATCGTCGAATTCCTTCGGCTTCGACAGATGCGTGATGTCGCCGGTATGGATCATGAAGGCGGGCTTGTCCTTCAGCGCCGCCACCTTGGCCATAGCCTCTTCCAGCGTCGCGGCGGGGTTTGGATTGGCCGGCTTGTCGAAGCCGATGTGGCTGTCGGAAATCTGCGCGAAAGTGAAACCGCCCGCCGCCTGCGCGTTGGCGGGCGTGATTCCGCCAACCGACACGAGTTTCGGCACGCCGCCGCTCATGCCCCAGAGCAAACCGCCGCCCCAGGCCAGGCATTCCATGGCGCCGCGCCGGCTCGTCTTTTTGCCAATCATATCGGTCATAGCCGTTCTCCCGATCCGCCGGATCTGGCGGGTTCAAAGGGAAGACTCGGAACGCCCGCGATTTATTCCCGTGCGCCCTGAAGAATTTTTCGCGCCGAAAAATGATTCCCCATACGGAACCAATCTATGGTGGTGCTGAGAGCCGGCTCGGAGAATCTGCACAGACCGATAAGTGGACTATCCGCCTGACAGCGGCGATTGTCGTCGCGAATCCGGAGAGCAAATGGGAAAGCGAACACGCCGGAACCACACACCGGCCGTCAAGGCGAAAGCGGCCGTGGCGGCTCTCAAGGGCGGGAAGACGCAGGCCGGGCCGGCGCGGCAATTCGGCGCGCGCGTCAATTGGAATATTCCTTCGCGGGCAGCCGGATGATGCGCGG
>JANYFM010000179.1 GCA_025362655.1 Hyphomicrobiales bacterium
CCGATGCCACCACGATTGCCCAGCTCAATGCGCTCGCGGACACCAGCGGCGGCACGCTGGCCTATGGCACGGACGTCATTAACAAGACCGCTGACGTGACTGGAAAAACCTTTTCAGTCGCCTCAATGGCGCTCGATGGAACAACGACGACAAAGACATATGCGGGGCAGGACGCGAATGGAAACGCCACGACCGCCGCCTCCGCCGTTTCCTTCGGCGTCAGCGTTACCACGACGCCTCCCGCCGGCCTGCTGACGCAGGGCGGCGTCGATCTCACCAACCTGACCACGACAGCCGGCACCGCCGCCGCGCAAATCACCAAAGTCAATGCGGCCCTGCAGGCGGTGACCAGCTATTCCGCGATCATCGGCTCCACCTCGACCAGAATGACTTCGGCGGGCGACCTTAACTCGGCGTTGATGACGAACTATAAGACCGGCATAAGCGCGCTCATCGACGCCAACATGAACGAGGCCTCGACCCGCCTTCAGGCGCTGCAGACGCAGCAGCAGCTTGGCGTGCAGTCGCTTTCGATCGCCAACCAGAACAGCCAGCTCATCCTGAAACTGTTCCAGTAACTCACCGCCCGCAGCCCCCAGGGCAAATCCGCCGCGCCCGCCATGCGCGCGGCGGATCTTCAGGGCGATCAGAAAATCGGCAAGGCCGGTCTCAGACCCAGGCCCAGGAGCCGCCCGGCGGAATTTTCGTCATGGCCGCCGCGTCCGCTTCAGGCGACCGATCTGACGAGGCTGCCGACGAGCATGTTCCACCCGTCCATCAGAACAAAAAACATGACCTTGACGGGAAGCGAGATCACGGACGGCGGCAGCATCATCATTCCCATCGACATGGTCAGCGTCGCGACAATCATGTCGATCACCAAAAATGGAAGGATGATCAGAAATCCTATTTCGAAGCCGCGGCGCAGTTCCGACGCCATGAACGCCGGTATGAGCAGGCGAAAATCCACGTTTTCACGATCCGTGGCATTGAATCGTCCACGTGAAAGATCCTCAAACAAAGTCATGTCTTTCTCGCGCACCTGGCTCAGCATGAATTGACGGAAAGGCTCCGTGATTTTCGCGTAGGCCTGTTCGTTGGTTATTTCGTTCCGCATCAGCGGCTCGAGCCCGTCCTTCCAGGCCCGATCAAACGTTGGAGCCATGACAAACAGCGTCATGAACAGCGACAGGCTCACAAGCACGAGGTTCGCGGGCGTGCTTTGAGCGCCGATTCCGGATCGCAGGAAGGAGAGCGCGACGGTGAAACGCGTGAAACTCGTCACCATCATCAGCAATCCCGGCGCGACCGAGAGGGCTGTGACAATCGCCATCATCTGGACGACGCGCGCGCTGACGGCTCCGTCTCCCGCGCCCGCGAGGCTCCCGAGATCGAGCGGCTGAGCGAAGGCGCCATGGCAATGCAGGAGCATCAGCGCGGTCAGCGACAGCTTTTTCATTGCATCACCAGCGTCTTCAAAACAAATTCCCTCACGAGTTTGCCGGAACGCACGAACGCCCTGTCAGCAAGCTCCTGCCGAAGCGTCTGAAGCCCGACGGGGCCCTGCAATTGTTCCATCGTCAGGGTCCGCAAATAGGCGAGCATGTCGTCAGCGATCACGGCTCCTATGGCCTCCGGCGCCTTCAATTCGCTCGGATCGAAAACGATGGAGGCCTCCAAGCGTATCCAGACGTCGGTTGGAGCGCCGAGGTTCGTGATCACCGACGGAAGATCATATACTTTCAGCGTTTGCCCCGCCCCGTGAGACGCGTCGCCGGCGGAAGCCGCTTCGGCCGGCGCTTGCGCTGCCGGGCCTTTGCCAAACAGAAGCGTGAAGCCGGCTCCCGCCGCGATCGACAGGGCGGACAGCACCAGCAGGGCCACGATAAAGCGCATCGTCGGGTATCCGTTGCGCGGCGGCTTTTCGCGGCCGCTGGTTTCGCTTCCGCGCGGCCCGGCCCCGCCGCTTCCGCGCACGTCAGAGGGGCTTCACGGCGTCGTAAATTTGCTGCCCCCACGAGGGCTGCTGAACGTCGGTCAAACGGCCTTTCCCCCCATAGGATATTCGCGCTTCGGCGATGTGGTCGTAAGAGACCGTGTTGGTCCTCGATATGTCGGACGGCCGGACAATGCCCGCGACCGACAGCTGGCGCAGCTCGTAATTCACCCGCACCTCCTGAGACCCGTTGATCTCGAGATTCCCGTTGGGAAACACCTTCGTCACCACCGCCGCCACCGAAACTTGAATCTGCTCCGAACGATCAATGTTGCCTTTTCCCTGCGTTTCCGAATTCGACGCGGCGTCGCCGGACATGGTGAAAGCGGTCGCCGCCCCGCCAAAATTAAACCCCAGATTCCCCGACCCGGTCGTCTTGGCCGCCTGTGAGCGGTCGGTGGCGTTCCCAAAAGTCGCTTTGTCATTGATCGCTATGTTCACGGTCACAATGTCGCCGATCCGGGCGATGCGCTGGTCCTTGTACATGTCAGACGCCGGCATCCCCCCGCCCTTTCGGATCAGGGAAATCGGAAGCGCCGGATCAGCCGCCCCGCTCCCGGCGCCGGCTGAACCGAGGCCGCTTCCCACGGGCGACAATTCCGGCGGCCTCATGAATCCTTCCGCCGCACCCGAACATCCAGCGAGTGCCGCCACCGGCGCGATGCCCGCAAGCATCCGGATCAGCCGCGCCTTCATGATTTCTTCCCGTCCGCGCGCCGGGAGTTTGCGATGGCCGCGACGATTTTCGCCGCGAAGGCCGGGGTCATATCGTTCAGGATCGTGCCGGCGGCCCGCGGATTCATTTTGGCAAGAATGGCCGCCGCGAATTCCTCCTCCATTTCGGAGAGTTGCGCCGCCGCGGCCTCGGGCCGCATTTTTCCGTAAATCGCGATCACGTCATCGCCCGCTTTCCGCAGGGCGGCTTCGCGCTGGTCGATCCAGGCGCGCGTGCTGGCCTCCCGCGATTCGAGATCGCCTATTCGCTGGTCCAGCGCGGCGCGAAGAGATTCAAGACGAACAATCTGCGCGCGCACGCGCTGTTCGGAGGCCGACACCCCCGCCACCGCGCAATAGCGGGCGACAGCGTCAGCGGCATCGTCGCCCGCGGCCGGCGAAGCGGCAGCGGCCGGGGCGGCCGGCTTCCTGTGTTGTTCGGCCCCCGAGGCGAAAGGGATCGTCATGGCCGCAACAAAAAACGACACGATGGCTGGGGCGCGGTTGTGATTGCCAAGCATGATACGACCGGTTCGGAGATGGCGAGAATGCGATCCTGGGCTTGCGCGGGACTGATCAGCTATTGAACCACGAGGTCCGCCTGCAGCGCTCCCGCCGTCTTCACAGCTTGGAGAATCGCGATGATGCCCGCCGGCTTCAATCCAACCTTATTGAGTCCGTTTACGAGCGAGCTCAGGGTCGTTCCGCCGAGGAGCGTGATCGGCCCTCCGGTCTGCCCCACTTCGATTTGAGTCTGGCTTGTCGTCACGGTTCGGCCGCCGGAGCGCGGCGCGGGCTGAGACACAACGGGCGTTTCCGACACCCGGACCGTCAGCGTCCCATGCGTGATCGCCACGGTTGAAATCTGCACGTCCTGCCCTATTACGATTGTGCCCGTGCGCGCGTCGATGACCACGCGGGCGGCGGTGTCGGGCTCGATCGACAGGCCGCCGATCTCAGCCATGAAACGCGGAGTGCTGATCTGCGGGGGCCGCTTGAGCACGACCGTCCTGCCGTCGCGCTCGTATGCGGCCTTGCGGCCGAAACGTTTCGTTGCGAAAGCGTTGATCGCGTCAACGATGGCGATGGCGGTTCTGAAATCGGGGTTTTTCAGCTCCAGCGCGAGATTTCCGTCGTCCGGCGGCTGCGGGGGAGCGCGCTCCATGGTTCCGCCGTTGCTTATTCGGCCCACTGTTGGAACGCCCTGCGTGACTGCCTCCGACTGCCCCGCGACGTCGAACCCGGTCACGGAAACGGCGCCTTGCGCGTTCGCATAGGAAGCGGTGTCCGGACCGGAGAGAGTGGTGAGCAACAGCGACCCGCCCATCAGCGAGGTGGCGTCGCCGAGCGCGGAAACGGTCACATCGATTTTCGTTCCCACATCCGCCCCGCCCTGAACATCGGCTGTCACGATGACCGCGGCGGCATTTCGGTTGCGGAGCGCCTGGCCGCGAACATTCAGGCCCATTCGGTCCAGCATGGACTGAAGCGCCTGCTCGGTGAAAGGAGCGTTCCGCAATGTGTCGCCGGTGCCGGACAAACCGACGACCAGCCCATAGCCGATCAATTGATAATCCCGCGAGCCCCGGAGCCAGGATATATCTTTCAGCCTCACCTCCGCCCCGCACTCCGGAACCGCCATCGCCGCAAACAGAAGGCCGGCAATTATCGCCCGCATCACCTGTCACCGATCGCGACCGACCCATCCGGCAGAACGATGCCGGAGACCGTCAGCCCGGAGTCGCTGTTTCGTACTCTGACTGTGTCGCCCGCGGCGCCGTTTTGCAGCGCAAGCCCGGACGTCAGTATAGACATCCGGCTTTCGCGAAAAACCATGCGCACCTGCGACCCGCTGACAACCACGCGCGGATTCTCGACGTCAGCGGCGGAAATCGGCTTGCCCGGAAGCAGCGTTCTCTTCGCCCGCTTTCCAGCCAGAAGCTGCATGCCCTCGGCAAAGCTGCCGTATCCCTGCGGCGCCGCCGAATTTTCGATTTCGCCGAGCATTTCCCTGGAGAGAATGTCCCCTGGATAAATTACCCTGTTCGCCGCCAGGGCCGTGTGTTGTTCCGCCGACGCCGCGCCGCCATACAGGCCCGCCGCCAGCAAAGCCAGCAGAAGAACGCTTGCCTTTCTCCCGGCGGCGTTTCCGCCCGGCTTCAGGACCATCGGATCAACCCTTCAGGTTTGCCAACGAGGCCGCCATTTGATCCGATGTCTGAATGACCTTCGAATTCATTTCATAGGCGCGCTGGGCGGCAATCATATTCGTGATTTCAGAAACCGGATCGACATTCGACGATTCAAGATAACCTTGTTGAATCGTCCCAAACGCGGTGTCGCCGGGAACGCCGACAACAGGCGGCCCGGAGGCGGCGGTCTGTTGATACAAATTGCTTCCGAGCGCCTGCAAGCCCGCCTCGTTCACGAAATTGGCGATTGTAAGCTGACCAAGCGTCTGTGGAACAGATTTGCCGGGCATGACCGCGGTGACAAGGCCGGACTGGCTGACATTCACCGCCGAGGCCCCTTGCGGCACGATGATGGCCGGCGACACGGCGTTTCCATCGGTCGTCACCAGGTGTCCGGCGGCGTTGGTGTTGAACGCGCCGTCGCGCGTGTGGAGAACGTCGCCTTGCGCCGAGGTGACCTGGAACCAGCCCCGCCCGTTCAAGGCGAGATCGAAGGAATTTCCCGTGTTGGTGATAGCGCCCTGATTGTGGACGGTTCGGATCGCCGCTGTCCGCACGCCGAGGCCGACCTGAGCCCCCTCGGGGACTGTCGCGTCGCGACCCCGGCTTGAGACGCCCATGAGACGCTCCGACTGATAAATGAGGTCGGTGAATTCAGCCCGCGCCCGCTTGAAACCCGTCGTGTTGATGTTGGCCACATTGTTCGCGATCACTTCGATGTTCCTGACCTGGGCGGTCATGCCGGTGGCCGCTATTGTCAAGGCTCTCATGCTGCTGTTCCTTAAATTGCCATTCGGCTGATTTCCTGCCACGCGCTGACAGCCTTGTCCCGGATGGCAATCACCGCCTGCAGGTTGCGCTGTGCCTCCATCACGGACTCCACCACCCTCGCCACGGATTCAACGCCCTTGATTCCCCTGATGGACGCGGCCTCGGCGGACTGGATCGAGGCGGCGGCGCCCGAAACCGCCTGACCAAGAAAATCGGCAAAATCGATGCCCGGACGCGCGGCGCCCGAAGCGGCAAAGCCGGCTGCCGGCCGCGCAGCGGCGATGTGGATGGAATTTGCGGCGTCGACAATCATCACGCGTCCTTCAGGAGTGAAATGGTCATTCCAAGGAGATCGCCGGATTGCTTGGCGACCTGAAGATTTGCTTCGTATGATCGGTTCGCCTCGCGAAGATCCGCCAGCTCGTAAAGCAAATCGACATTCGGCATTTTCACGTAGCCCTTTTCGTCGGCGGCGGGATTGCCGGGGTCGAGCTCCAGCCGAAACGGGCGGTTGTCGAATTCCGGGCCCTTTGCCTTGATGGTCTGGATTCCGGTTTTCCTGTCAATTTCGTCCGCGAATGTCACCGTCTTCCTGCGGTACGGATCGGCGCCCGCGGTGGAGCCCGTTGATTGGGCATTGGCGACGTTCTCGGAAATCACCCTGAGCCGGACCGACTGGGCCTCGAGCCCGGCGCCCGCGATTCGAAGACTTGCCCTGAACGGATCGATCACGGCGCTTATCTCGCTGATGAAAGCAGCATCTGGTGAAACGCCCGCCTTATATTGACATTCAGCGAATAGGAGCGGGAGACGTCGCCGACGTTCATAAGCTGCTCCTCAAGCCGCACGGAGTTTCCAGACAAAGTCGCCCCGTCCGCGCCCTTTTCCTTGCTGGCAACCGCGGATCGCGTTTCGAGGTCCGGCCGCATGTGCCCGGCGTTCGTGCCGGCCAGCGAAAGCCCCGAACCGCTGAGCATCTCCGCGAAGGGCGCCACGTCCCTCGCTTTGTATCCCGGCGTGTTCGCGTTCGCTATGTTCGCGGCGACAACGGCTCCCCTGGCCGACAGCCAGTCAGCCTGGCGCGACGCCAAATTCATCAGGTGCAGTTCCGACATTGATGGCCTCTGAGGAAAACCGGCGGGGCTTCTCACTCGCACCGAAATCTTGCGCGGGACTTGCACGGCGGCGCCGCGCCCCGAAAGCGCATTGGAGCGCGGGCTCAGCGCGGCGGCCGGCGCGCCGTCACGAGCCGGGCATTGTCAATCGCGCGCCCGAGACATCGGGTCTGGTCATCGGGCGTCAAATGCTCATCGTCGAAATGCGCGTCAAAGACCTCGACGCAGGCGCATGCATGGCGTAGCGTCATCTTGAAAAACACGGTCACGGAGGCGTAGCGGAATTCCATGTCCAGCAACACCGACGGACTCGTTTCCCAGCGCATATCAACATTGGCGAGAAGCCCGTACCTCAGCGTTCCCGGCCGAAAATAGAGTTCTGTGGACGAATTGACAAAGTCCGAAATATGGACCGCCCGGTCGTTCTGAATCATTTCCGCGAGATTGCCAAGGTCCACGAGACGCATTTCGGTCGCGACGTCGGCGAGCCCCCGCGCCAGAACCTTTTCAATGGCCGCCTTGGATATTCGCACAGCCGGAATAATCACTTGTTTGCCGCTCCGTTTTCGCCGGCGCCCGCGCCCAGGGTTCGCTTGGACTCGATAAAATGGATGAGCTCCGCGATCACGCGGTAGAATTCCACCGGAATGCAGTCGTCGACATCCACAGCCGCGTACAGGGAGCGGGCAAGCGGCTTGTCCTCAATAAGCGGAATATTGCTTTCCGCGGCGATGGATCGGATCTTGAGCGCGACAAGGTCGAGCCCTTTCGCCACAACAACCGGGGCTGCATCCTCGTTTCGCCTGTATCGAAGCGCGATCGCGTAATGCGTCGGATTGACGACAACGAGTGTTGCCTGCGGAACCGCGCCGAGCATGCGCTTGCGGGACCTCGCCATGCGCAGCGCGCGCAGGCGCCCCTTGAGCATCGGATCGCCTTCCGACTGGCGAAGCTCCTCCTTGACCTCCTGACGGCTCATCTTGTGGTCGCGAAGCCAATGATAGCGCGCCCAGGCCAGGTCCGCGGCGGCCAGCGCCAGAATCGCCAGAAAAACGCTCATCGCGGCGACGACGGTTTGGTCAAGAACCGTGACCGGCAGAATTCCCGGATCCGCCGCCATCGAAGATGCCAGCCGCGCGCTCCAGGCGCGCAATCCCATGACCGCGGCCGCCGCGGCGACCGCCAGTTTGATCAGCGAGCGGGCGAATTGGGTCAAGCCCCGCTGGCCAAACAATCTGGAAAGCCCGCTGCGAATATTAATTCTCGAAAAATCCGGGGCGAGGCGCGACAGAACCATTCTCGGCTGGCTTTGAAGCGCTGTTCCCAGAATTCCCATAATCATCAGGGGCGCAACGAACGGAAAAACGAGCGCAGCGCAAATCAAAGCCGCGAATTTCGCGAGCGTCACCGCATCGGCCCCTCCTTCAAGGCGCAATCCAGCCGGGTTTTCGAGAACAGCGGCCAGGGCCGCGGCCACGTCCGGCGCGCGCGCGGGCAGGACAATCGCGATGGCGCCGAGCATCGCGGCTATGCCGGCGGCGAGGACGGCCTCCTGGGACAATGGCGCGTCGCCGCGCTCCAGCGCGTCCTTCAGCCTCTTTTCAGTGGCTTCCTCTGTTTTCTCGTCCTTGTCCGGAGGCTCGCTCACGTTTGCCGCTGCCCTGGCGCTTCCATAACGGCGTCATCGGTTGACGGGAGCTCGATTTCGTTTCTCGCGGCCATCTGAAGCACCGTATCCGCGATGGACTTGCGGGCCTTGGCGATATCGGCCTGCGACGCTGTGGCGGCCGTGTTGAGCTCGCTCTCGACCAGACGCCGCGCGCGCGACGCGAGGCAGGACAGGACGGTGTCGCGAAACCCGGCCTCCGTCCCCCTCAAGGCGAGCACGACGGCCTCCGTGCTCAGCTTGTCCAACAGCAGCGAAAGCGCCTGTTTGGATAGCTTGTCCACATCCTCGAACGAGAACAGCATTTTCCGCAGCTGCTTGCCTTCCCTCGGCTGCGCGGCTTCGATATTTTTCACAATCGCTTCGATTTCGCGCGCATCGTAAGTGCCGACAATGCCCGCCACCTTCGAGATGACGCCGAGACCCGCCGATCCCGTTTGATTCTTCAGAAAGCCGTTCTTGAGCGACGTTTCGACCGCGCGCTTGACGGGCTCCGCTATATTGGGCGAAGCAATCATCAGGCCGAGCATATCCGCCCGCTTTTCCAAGGGGAACTCGGCAATCACAGCCGCGGCGAAGCCTGAATCAAGGTTGGCAAGCACATAGGCCCCGATGTTGGGTCTTTCCCGGTGGATCATCGCCGCGACCGAGGCGGCCGGCGCTTGACTCAATCGGGTCCACACAGATGTGTCAGGGCCGCCCGCCGCTTCCGCGCGGATTTCGGACGCATCGCCCGGCGGCAAGGATTCCGCGAACAAAAGCATGGCTTCCTCCGCGCTTCCCTGCAGATCAGGGCCGCAGGTCCAACCGGCCGTAAACTCCTCAAAAATACGGGTCACTTCGCGGGTCCCGAGCGGCCCCAGCTTAACCGCCGCCCGCGCGACAAGCTTCAATTCAGATTGAGTCAGATGTTTCAACAGGCGCGACGCCCGGTCCCGGTCAAGCGCCAGGAGGACGGCCGCGGCTTTGTCGGCTCCCTCGCGTTCGCGCAGGAGGTCATCCTGTTGTAAAACGGATTCCGAAGGCTTGGTTGCGGCATTCATGGCTCAGCCGCCCGCTCCAGTGACTATCTCCGTCAACGCCACCCCGAATTTTGAATTATCGTCGTCGACGACAACCATTTCGCCCCGCGCTATGACCTTTCCATTGACAACCACGGTCACCGGCTCGCCGACGCGCTGATCCAGAGTGATGACCGCGTTCCGGGCGAGTTTCATGAGCGCCGCCACCGGCATGGTCGTCGTCCCCAGCACAACCTGAACTTCGACGGGAATGCCGAGGATCGCGTTCAGGTTGCCGACAGGCCCGCTCGCCTCGGCGCGTTCATCCCGCGCCGGGTCCGTTTCGCTTTGTTCGTTCATCGGCATCTCCTTAGAAAACATGTGTCTCACTGCCCGCCGGCTCACGGCGGCAAAGGCTTTGCCAGTGTGCTTCCGCCGGCCGAACGGCGCACGCTGAGCGTGTAGCGCCCGCCTTCCTGCCCGAGGTCGCACGCGAACAGCGGCCTGTCTCCGCAATGCAGCGTGACGGCCGCGGCATCCAGCGTGCGCAACTCCATCACCGCCCCGATTGCCAGCTTTGAGATCGCGCCCAAAGACATCGGAAATTGATCGACAACCGCCCTCACCGTGACCTCTGTCGCATCCACGCCGGCCCTCAGTTCATCGGCCCACTGCCCATCGGCGCCTTGTTGGCGCCTTGACGGCCCGCGCGGGGCCGCTTGCCGCAGCGACTGCATGGCGGCGGCGGGGAGAAACAGGATCAGCGCTCCGGCCCCCAGGGAATGCGTGAGCGCGCAGTGAACGCAGATCGTCTGCGCGTCCCGCCGTTCGGCATCCTGATCCATCGACGGAATTAGGATTTCCTCGAAGGCGCAATCGAATTCAACGGCGCACTCGAACGCGGCATTCAGGGCGCGGGCCGCCAACTCGAAGAATTGCGAGATCAGGGCAAATTCGATCATGGGCAGCGATGCGCCGTCCGCCGCTTCGCGATCAGAACCGAATGCCGCCGCCATCAAAGCGTTGCGTGTGACCGGCTCCAGCAGCATCCATGCGCGGCCGTCCGGCACGCCGCACTTCAGTCTGGCGCCCACGCTCCCCGCGTATTCCCGCAGCTTTGCGTTGATCTGCGCGGACTCTATCGCGCCGATGGAAACCTGGAACGGCGTGCAGGACAAATCCCCGAGGCCCGCCGACAAATTGTTTGCGAAACCCTCCAGCAACTGCCCGAGGGCGGCGAGCCTCTCAGCGGAAAAGCCCGCCTGATCAAAAATCGCGTCGATCGGGCTGCGCTCTGAATGTGGGGCCGGACTCGCCGCGGTCATGACTGGCTCACGACCTCTGCCACGCCCTCCCCGGCGGACGGGCCCGCGATCGTTTCTGTTTCCACCGCGTCGATCGTCGGACGCTGTTTGGAGGGTATCGTCTTTCGCCCGAATTCCACCGCGACCTGCGGCATCGCGCCGTTCATGAATGCCAGCAGCGTCTGCTTCACGAGGGTGAAAAGCCGCAGCTGCTGTTGACGAACCACTTTGATCTTATGCGCGATCGGCGCGACGATTCCGTACGAGAAAAAGATGCCGGCGAACGTGCCCACGAGCGCGGCGCCGATCAGCCCGCCAAGCAGTTGCGGCGACTGGTCGAGAGCGCCCATCGCGTGAATGATGCCAAGCACCGCGGCAACAATGCCGAGCGCGGGCAAGCCGTCTCCCACGGCGTTCAGCGCATGCACCGGCTTAAATCTGTCATAGGTCAGTGTCTGAATTTCCTCGTCGAGCAGCGCTTCGATCTCGTGGGTTTTCGCGTTTCCAATGATTATGAGGCGGCAATAATCGCAGATGAACGTGACGAGATCGGCGTTCAGCATCAGTTTCGGAAACGCCGTGAATATCGGCGACTCCCGCGGGCTGTCGAAATGCCCCTCAACCTCGCTCCTCGACTTTCCCCGAAGCTCCCGGAGCAGCGCGTGGAGAACGCTCAGCACGTCGAGGAAATCGCGCGGCGAAGGACCCTTGTTGAGGACAGCCTCCATGATCGCCTTCCCGCAATCCTTGATGGTCGGCAAGGGATTTGCCACGATGAATATGCCAAGCGACGAACCGCCAATGATCACAAATTCGAATGGCTGCATCAGCACGTGAAGATGCCCGCCCAGCGCGGCGAATCCGCCCAGCATGCACCCCAGCGTGATCACGATTCCAACGACGAAATTCAACCTGTCCGGCTCCCGCGGCGCGCCGCAGGGCGCTTGTCCTGACAAGAGCATGCGGGCTCCTGGCTTGCGCGCGGCTTTCGGGCTCGTGCAAGCCCGGCGCAAGCGCCTTGTTGTGCTGTCGTCAATGATTTCGCCGTCACCGGGCGACAGACGCCCAAACCTCCAGGTCCGCCATGCAGTCTGGGATATATGTCGCGCTTTCCGGACAAATCGCGCGCGAACGGCGGCTTGCCACCGTCGCCCACAATGTCGCGAACATGAACACGCCCGGATTTCGCGCCACGGGAATTGGCTTCGAGGCCGAGCTTGGCAGGACCGGAGACGTCAAGACCGCGTTCTCCTCCCCCGGCGCCGATTTTATTTCCCGGCGCGCGGGAGCCCTTTCGAAGACCGATAACGCGCTCGATGTCGCCGTCCAGGGCGAGGGCTGGTTCGGCATGAAAATCGGCGACGGCGTCGTGTATTCGCGGGACGGCCGCATGCGCCTTTCCGAGACCGGCGCTTTGGAAACAATCACCGGAGGCGCCATGCTCGACGCCGGCGGCGCGCCCATCGTTCTGGATGCGGCCGGCGGCGCGCCGCAAATAGCCCAAGACGGAATGATCACCCAAAGCGGCCGGCAAGTCGGCGCGCTCGGACTATTCTCATTGGACCCCAACGCCGCGCTCACGCGGGCCGCGAACTCCGGCGTTGTCCCGGACAAGCCGGCGGCCGCGATCCTCGATTTTTCGAAAAACGGCGTCGTTCAGGGATATGTGGAGAATTCCAACCTCGATCCCGTTCTCGAGATCACAAAACTCATTTCGCTGAGCCGCGAGTTCGACGCCATCAACACATCCGTATCGCTGTCGGAATCATCCTTGCGCGACGCGATCCGCACTCTGGCAGCGACATCTTGACCATCCCAATGACCCCGCGAAGCCCGGGGCGAATCCGTTGAACGCGTTGAACCGCCTTGAGGCGGTCCTAAACGGCGGCCTCTTGAATATCGCGCCCGTCGAAATCGGCGGCGTCGTCTCCGGTGTGGCTATGTCAACCAACAGCGTTAGCGGTTTGTCACTTTTCCTAAGGCTCGGCGATTGTGTTCGGCTGGGCCTCGGCGAAAACTCGCAGATTGGCGAGGTCGTTCGGATTGAAGCGAGGCTAACGACCGTGAAGCCCTTCGATTCGCGCAGCGATGCGGCGCTGGGCATGGCCGTGCGGCGGGCGGAGCGCTTGAGCATTGCTCCGGACCCGCGCTGGCGCGGACGCTCCATCGATGCGTTTTGCAGGCCGATAGACGGCGGCGCGCCGCTGGAGCGCGGCGGGGTGGAAATGCCGATCGACGCGGTTCCCCCTCCCGCCCTTGGCCGGGGGCGCGTCAATCGTCCGCTGAAAACCGGCGTTCGGGTTATTGATCTGTTCACGCCGCTGTGCAGCGGGCAGCGAATAGGCGTCTTCGCGGGATCCGGCGTCGGCAAGTCAACGCTACTTGCGATGCTGGCGGGCGCGGGCGATGTCGACACGGTCGTGGTCGCGCTCGTCGGAGAGCGCGGCAGGGAAGTGCGCGAATTCATCGAGGAAACGCTCGGCGCCGCGCGAAGCAAGGCGATCACCGTCGTGTCGACGGGAGATGAGAGCCCGATGATGCGCCGGCTTTGTCCAAAAACGGCGATGACGATCGCCGAGTATTTCCGCGACCGGGGCGAGTCCGTGTTGTTGATCGTGGACTCGATCACGCGTTTCGCGCACGCGTCGCGCGAAGTCTATCTGTCGGCCGGCGAAGCGCCGGTCGCCCGCGGATATTCCCCCAGCGTCTTCAGCGATCTTCCCCGGTTGCTGGAGCGGGCGGGCCCGGGAACCGAGGGAAGCGGCGTTATCACCGCGGTGTTCGCGGTTCTCGTGGACGGCGACGACCACAATGAACCCGTTGCCGACTCCATCCGCGGCTCTCTGGACGGGCACATCGTGCTGGACCGGGCGATCGCCGATCAGGGCCGCTACCCGGCGGTCAACATAATGTCATCGATCTCCCGCCTTGCGGCTTCCGTCTGGACGCGGCAACAAAGCGGCCTTGTCTCGAAGCTTCGTTCGCTTATCGCGCGGTTCGAGGAAACCCGCGATCTTCGACTGATCGGCGGTTACACGCCAGGATCGGACCCGTTTCTGGATCAAGCCGTCAAGATGGTTCCGCAAATCTACGAGGCGATGCAGCAGTCGGTCGGGGCAGAGCCCAGCGTCGATATCTTTCAGGAGCTGGCCGCCGCGCTGAAGCAGGAGCCGGCGCCGGAGCCTGGGCCGTTGTAAAGCGCGGAACCGCAAAGGATTGAAAACCGATGTCACCGCCGCGATCACACGTTCTCAACGCCCCTCCCATCCGGCGGGGAAACGCCTTGCCCGCACCTGCGCCCCGCCGGGCCGATGCGCCGCTGGTCGCGGCCGGCTTGGCCGCCGCTTTGGCGTCCGCAGCGTTCGCGTTTTATATGGTCTCGAATGAGTCCACGGAATCCAGAGTGGCGGGGGTCGAGCATTTCGGCATTTTCGCCAAGCCGAGAACCGCGTTCGCCAGTGTTAGGCCCGGTGTCCCCGATTCCGGCCGGAGGAACCCGCGCGGCATTGACGAGGCGGGAGTTGACTATACGCCGACCGGGGCCATTCCCGCCGCGCCGCGGGCGGCAAAAACGCCGCCGGCGCCTGTGCGTGTTTTCACAGGTCCGGACGGCCTCGCTTGGATTGCAACGGAGGCGCGCGGGTTTATCCGGCCGCGGACCGGAGATTTTCTACCCTCGTTCGGAAGGATCGCCAGCATCAGCTTCGTCGGCAATCGCTGGGTCATTTTGTCCGATTCCGGCGCCCGCCTCGAGGCCGCCAGCGCCGGAAGTTCGAACGACAGTTCGCGTCCGCCGGACCGGGCGTTTGCCCGCGGCATGATATTCGACCCGGCGAAAAAGAATTAGGCCGTTATACCAAAGGGCACGAGCTTTGAACCATGACCTTTGGCAAGCGCGAACGCGCGGCCGCGCCGATCGAGGGAGGGCACGGCGGCCGCCGCGCGCGACAGGGACTTTCATCCTGATCCATCGGACCGCAAAAGGCTCGAGGCGATGGACCCGTGGTTCAATGCAGCAGCAAATAAGCGATGGCGGCATGGGGCAATACGCCAATCGCAAGCATTCCAATCCAGGCGAAAGCGTTTGATTTGCCCCAGCGGTCGAGCTTTGCCCGGAGTCCTTGATGCGCAATGCGTTTTAACCAAGCCCCGGCGGCGCCGAAATCAGATTTGGGAGACGGGGCGGGCGGCGTGACCGATTGAGGGGCATGAGGCATTGTACGACACACGTGTCAGTGAGAAGGCAATTGCCGCCTTCGCACAGGACTGCCAAACATGTCGGAACCATCGACCCGAAGGGGGTGGCTTCATGCCCCGGCCATCGAAAACTTGCGTCGGCCGCCTGTCGGAAGCCGCATTGCTACGCGGGAATTCTTAACGAAACCCTCCGCCTTGTTCCATATGGTCATCGCACCGCTCAAAAGCACGCCCCGGGATGACGCGGCAATAACGGCGCGCTATAAACGCCGCTGATCGGAGCGCCGGCATGAATTTTGATTTTTCCCCGGAGGAAGCCGCCTTTGCGCGGGAGGTTCGCGCCTTCGTCAAAGAAAACCTTGACCCGGCGGTCCGCGCGAAAGTCTGGCTCGGCCAGCTTCCCTCCCCGAATGAGCGCAAAACCTGGCAGCGCGCGCTTGTCGCAAAAGGCTGGGGCGCGCCATCCTGGCCGGTGGAGTTCGGCGGCACTGGATGGAACGCCGTTCAAAAGCATCTCTATGAGGAGGCGCTGGCCGAGGAGGGCGCGCCGCCGGCGGCGGTTTTCGGCATGGGAATGCTGGCGCCGGTGCTGATGCGCTTTGGCACGCAGGCGCAAAAAGACTTTTACCTGCCGCGCATCCTGACAGGTGAGGATTTTTGGTGCCAAGGTTTTTCCGAGCCCGGCGCCGGGTCCGACCTCGCCTCCCTTCGCAGCCGCGCCGAGCTCATCGGC
>JANYFM010000206.1 GCA_025362655.1 Hyphomicrobiales bacterium
TAGGGCTTGTTGCGCAGCACGTTGTAACCGTGCTCCCTCAGACAAGCCTCGGCCGCGGCTGTCAGCGTCGGATCGCAGCTTGTGCCATAGCGGTCGCCCAGCACAACGTCAGCGTGAATCCTTTCCTCCGGCCGCGCGCCGCGCCCCATGCTGGAGGGCATCGAATGGCAATCGATCAGCACCGCGCAGCCAAAATGCCGCTCTGCCCGCTGCATCAGCGCGCGCAGCCCCGCGTGCCACGGCTTGTAAAGCGTTTCAATCCGCGCCATCGCCTCCGCCACGGGCATCCGCGCCGCGTAAATCTCCCGCGCCTCGCCGACAACCCGCGCGATGGTGCCGAGCCCGCCGGCCACCCGCAGCGAGCGGGTATTGGCGAAGGCCGGCAGCCGGTCTTCGAACATGCGGGGATCCAGCTCATAAGGCTCGCGGTTCACATCCAGAAACGCCCGCGGAAACAGCGTGCGCAGCAGCGGCGCGCCGATGCCGGGAACGCTGCTGTAGAGCTCATCGACATAAGCATCCTCGGAGCGGCGCAGCGTCAGCGCGTCCAATCTCGTCGCCGCCAAAAAGGTTTGCGGGTAATGACTGCCGGAATGGGGCGAGGAAAACACCAGCGCCGACGCGAGCTTTGCCGGCTCCAGCACTTCAAACCCGGCTTCCGGCCCGGGCTCAGCGACCGTTTCATCCATTCGCATCCGACGCCTGTTGGCAAAGCCTGATTAAAAATTCAATCTGCCCCGGCGGCGACCGCAAGTCCATCCCGCATTGGCGGAGAGTCAAATCGGCATTCTTTATCTGACGGGCTCGGCCTCAATCCGCGCCGCCACGCTTTCAACCGCATCCGCCACCGCCCGCGGATCCGCCCAATGCGGCGAGTGGCCAACGCCCGGCAGAACCCGCAGTGTTGCGCCGGCGATATCGCGGGCGCTGCCGTAAGAATGAATATGCGTGAGCACGATGCTGTCGCTGTCGCCTGTGACGATGGCTGTCGGCATTTTGATTGCCGCCATGCGCGGCGTCTGCCCCGTGACGAAATCAAAAATGCCCGCGACATCCCTCGCATTGGCTTCAAAATTATGCGGGCGCAACACCCGCTCGGCGCCTGTGCGCGTAACATAATCGGCGGGCGGCGTTTGCGGCGCGAACACCGCGGCCAGCGTGAGGTCCATCAGCGCGAGGCCGGCGGGCGTCGCGAACAGGTTCACGAAAACCGGGCCGATCAGCGGCATCGTCGCGGGCTTGTAATACCAGCTGATCACGCCGCCCGGCCAAGGATGTGTCACCGGGGCAATCAGCACGAGCCCGGCTGTTGAATCGGCATGATCGATGGCGAGATTGACGGCGGTCACCGCGCCGAGCGAATGGCCGGCGGCGATAAAGCGTGTCACCCCCAGCGCTTTCATCGCGTCGGCGATCAACGAGGCCTGCCGAGCCGGCGTGTCGGCCCCCAGCCGGTCGCTCCAGCCGTGGCCGGGCCTGTCAATGGCGATAACATCGAAGTCGCGGGCGGCGAGCGCATCGCCGAGCGGCTCCATCATATCAGCTTCGCTCCCGCTGGCGCCGTGGATCAGCAGCACGCTCGCGCGCGGCGCGCCGCCGGGCGAACGCCGCGTATAATGCAGGCGCCCGCCCCCCGCCTCGACGAACGCGCCCCGCGGCGGATTTGCCGCCTCAATGCGGCGGACCTGCCAAAGCGTGAACGCGTAAAGGCCGGCGGCAGCGGCGGCAAAAGCGATTACGAGGGAAAGGAGCATGCGGCGGAGCACTACCATGCCGGCGCGCGCGACGCCCGCTCAGATGTCCTGGCCATCGACACCGGGACCGAGTTTCTCGACAATTTTCCTGATCTCATCCTGGATGGGATAAAGCTCCAGCGCGCGGCGAAACAATTGCAGGGCGCCTTTATCATTTTCCGTCTTCTGCAAAATGAACCCCGCGCCCGCCAGCGCGCCATAATGGCGCGGCTCCAGCTTGAGGACCTGCGCAATATCCTCCATCGCGCCGCCGTAATCCTCCATCAGGAACTTCGCCGTGGCGCGCTTGTTATGCGCCTCGGCCCAGCCGGGCAGGATTTCGAGGACGCGGTCGAGGAGCTCCTGTGTCAGCGTGTAATCCTTCGCCTGCATCGCCTGCATGGCGCGGGTCATCAGCAGGTCCGACGTGTCGGAGCCCGAGCGCATCCACATCCGCTCAATGGCCACGGCGATGCCGCGGGCCGTGCGCTCATCCGGCGCTTTGACGAGTTTATCGAAAAGCTCGTCGAGAATTTTGCGCCGCCCGGCGGGCTGCGACGCGTCGGGCTTGGCGGGATCGGGGGCAGCGGGCGCCGCGCTTTCGGGCGCGGGCCCGGGGCGCGGCGGGCGGTTGTTCTGCGCCTGCGCTGGACCAGCCACCAATGCCGCCGCTCCGGCGAGAACCAGAACGGCGAGGGCTTGGCGGAGCGGGGCGGCGATTCCTGAGCGCATGCGGGAAGTCTATTGCGCGGCGATCGTGGCGTCAAAGCGGCCAAATCGTCACAACAACGGCCGCGTCAAAACAACGCCTTGCCAAAACGCAAAACCCCGGCGCTAAGCCGGGGAGGCGTTGAAGACCTAAAGAAATCTCAGCCCTGACGGGCTTTGAAGCGCTTCTGGGTCTTGTTGATAATGTAGACGCGGCCCTTGCGGCGCACGAGCTGGTTATCGCGATGGCGGGAACGCAGCGATTTCAGAGAGTTGCGGACTTTCATGGCGGCTTCCGAAATAACAAGGGCGCGCCGGGAACTATCCCCGCGCGCCGGGCTAACGGGGATATGCCTCAAGCCGGGGGGCGGGGTCAAGGGCGCAGCGGCCGCTTTACGCGCTGAGACGGGCCCTGTAACGAAAAAGCTGCCCTTGGGAGCCCCGCTCATGACCTCCGCCGTCGTCCAAAACCTTGCCCATGCCCGCCGGGAACGCCGCGAGGTCAGCTTGGAGGGCGCGCCGTCGCTGCTGGCGGATGCCTATCCCATATCGGCGGCTGTCTGCGAAGCCCTCAAGGAAACCATTGGCGGCTGGAAAGTCGGCCACGCCCCCGGCGGCGAGCCCATGGCGGCGCCAATGTATGCCTCGGGCTTCCT
>JANYFM010000263.1 GCA_025362655.1 Hyphomicrobiales bacterium
CGGAAATGCTCAGGAAAGAACAAAACGATTATCTTTGCCAGACGGGTCCCGGCACCCCCATGGGGGCGCTGTTTCGCTGCTACTGGATGCCGGCGCTTCTGTCGGAGGAATTGCCGGAGCCCGATTGTCCCCCGGTGCGCGTCAAGCTGATGGGCGAGCGCCTGATCGCCTTCCGCGATTCGGAAGGCAAGCTCGGCCTCATCGACGAGTTCTGCGCCCACCGCGGCGTCTCCCTATGGTTTGGCCGCAACGAGGAATGCGGCCTGCGCTGCCCCTATCACGGCTGGAAATACGACGTGAGCGGCCAATGCGTCGATGTGCCCTCCGAGGCGGTTGAATCGGGCTATGCCAAAAAGATCAAGCTGAAAAACTACCCGCTGATCGAGAAAGGCGGCGTGCTCTGGACATACATGGGCCCGCCGGAAAAGCAGCCGCCGGAGCCGGAATTCGAATTCTGCACCGTGCCGTTGAATCAAACCTATATGTCGAAGCGCCTTCAGGAGAACAACTGGCTTCAGGCGATGGAGGGCGGCATTGATTCCAGCCACGTTTCCTTTCTGCACCGCGGCGATCTCTCCAATGATCCGCTGTTCAAGGGCGCCGCCGGCAACAAATACAACATGACGGATTTCAAGCCTGTTTTCGAAGTCGTTGAGAACGAGGGCGGCCTGCTCATCGGCGCGCGGCGCAATGCCGAGGATGACCAGTATTATTGGCGAATCACGCCGTGGGTCATGCCGACCTACACCGGCGTGCCCCCGCGCGGCGATCACCCCATCCACGGCCATTTCTGGGTGCCGATTGACGATGAAAGCTGCTGGGCCGGGAGCTACGATTACCACCCGACGCGCCCGCTGAGCGAAGCCGAGCGCGCCGCCATGATCGCCGGCAAGGGCATTCACGTGCGCAACATTCCCGGCACCTATCGCCCCCTCGCCAACAAAGACAATGATTACCTCATTGACCGCGCCGGCCAGAAGGCGGGCCGCACGTTCAGCGGCGTCGAGGGCATCGGCATGCAGGACGCCTCTTTGCAGGAGAGCATGGGGCCCGTCTGCGACCGCGCCAAGGAAAATCTCGTCAGCACCGACAACGGCATCATCATGGCCCGCCACCGCCTGCTGCGTTCGGCCCGCGCCCTCGCGGAGAAAGGCGTCACGCCCCCCGGCGTCAATCCGGAGCATCACAAAGTGCGCCAGGCCGCGCTGCTGCTGAAGCGCGATGTGCCTTACAAAGACGGCGCGAAGGAGGCGCTGAAAGTGAAGAAGGGTGTTCGCCAGACGTCGGTATGAGCGGCCTGCCAAGCCATTGCCTCGCAGCGGTCATGACCGCGCCGGGCGTCACGGAAATCCGCCCGGTTCCGCTGCCCGCGGTGACGCCGGCGTCGGGGATTTTAAAACTCGAGGTCTGCGGCGTCTGCGGCGCGGACTGGAATTTTTACAACCACCTCTTCAAGGCGCACGGCCCGATGATCCTCGGCCATGAGGCTGTCGGCTTCATCGCGGCGGCCGGCGCGGACGCGCTGAAACGCTGGGGCCTGAAAGAGGGCGACCGCGCGGCGCTGGAGGAATACGTGCCCTGCGGCCATTGTGAATTCTGCCGCTCGGGCGAATTCCGCCACTGCGCCGCCACCGAATGGCGGCGCGGCGGCCTGCGCTACGGCGCCACCGAAATCGCCGTCGCGCCGGGCCTGTGGGGCGGCTTTTCGCAATACCAGCACCTGCATCCGGCAACAGTCTTCCACCGTGTGCCCGACGGCCTTGAAGGCCGCTACGCCGCGCTCGCCCTGCCGGCGGCCAATGGCATTGAATGGACCTACCTTCAGGGCAAAGCCGGCCCCGGCGACACCGTCGTCATCCAGGGCGCGGGCCAGCAGGGCCTCTCTTGCGTCGTCGCCGCGAAAGAAGCCGGCGCCGCCCGCATCATCGTCACCGGCCGTTCGACGCCGAGCGACAGGCTGCGCCTCGCCTTTGCCAAAGAGCTGGGCGCCGAACACACCATCGATGTCGAGGCGGAGGACCTGCTGGAGACGCTGGCCGATCTCACCGGCGGCCATATGGCTGACCTCGTCATCGATTGCACCGGCAGCGAAAGCGGGGTCGCCGCCGCCTTCCAGATCGCCCGCAAATGCGGACGGGTGATTCTCGGCGGCCAGATCAAAAAGAAAATGAACGCTTTCGATGTCGACCGCATCATCGGCAATTTTCTCACCGTGCGCGGCATGCGCGGCCATTCCTATCAGGCGGTGGAGCTGGCGATGCAGCTGATCGCCCGCGACGCGCACGGCATCCGCGGCATGGCCTCGCGCGTGTTCGGTCTCGCCGACACCGACCTTGCCATCCGCGCCATCGCTGGACAAAGCGCCGAGCCCGCGCTTCATTGCAGCGTCGATCCTTGGAGTTGAAATGCTGAGCGAAACCGCGCGGGCGACCGCCGCGCATGAATCGAAGTTCCGGGTTCAGGCTCCGAACTCGCTGCCAAGGGCGGTGAAAATCATTGCGCTCGATCCGGCGGCGGCGCGGGCTCTTGATGTTGTCGCGCGCCAGCCGTGGAACGGCGCCGCCTTTTTCAGTTCGCTGTCCTTTGCGCCCGGCGGCGCGCCCGGCGACGGGGAAGGCACGACCATGCGCGCCTGGCTCGGCGACCTCGCGGGCCGCGCGATGGAGCTTGTCGGCGAGGTCGCCGCGTCCGACTTTATCATTGTCGTCACCACAGCCGGCGCCGATGCCGGGGCTGTCTCTGTCATCGCGGAGGCCTGCGCGCCGCTGCATAAATCGCTGCTGGGGCTTGTCCTGCCCGGCGAAGGCGCGGACGGGGCGGCCACCGCGAAGTCGCTCGCATATTTGCGCCCTTACGCCTCCATGCTGGTGGTCGCCGGCGATGCGGATTACATCGCCGCCATGCTCACGGCGCTGCGCGCCTAAGTCATTGCGCCGCAATACGGGGCGCCAAAAGAGGGCCGTTATGACGCCAGCGGGCCCCTCCATCGACCGCGAAAGCTTTAACTGGCGCAAAATCCTGTTTGACGGCGCCATGCGCGCCATGATCGCGCTGACCCTCTGCGCGGGCGCGGCCTGCTGGATTTTGCGCGGGCGCGAAGCCTTCCTCGATTCGTTTTCGTCGGATTTGCAGACGCTGCTCGACGTGCTGCCGAAGATGGCGCTGGCTCTCGTGACAGCGGCGCTTATGCAGAAGCTGGTGTCGCGCGCTTTCATCACGCGCTGGCTTGGCGACAAGACGGGGCTGAAGGGCGTCGCCATCGCCACAGCTGTTGGCGTGGTCACCCCGGGTGGGCCGATGATCTCCTTTCCCATCGTCGCGGCGATGGCGGAGGCCGGCACCGGCCGCGCCGCGCTGATCGCCTATCTCACCTCCTGGGAGACCCTGGGGTTTCAGCGCATTCTGGCCTGGGAGTTTCCGCTCATCGGCGCCGAATATTCGCTGATCCGAACAGCCGCCTCGATACCCCTGCCGTTCATTGCGGCCTGGTGCTCGATGCGGCTGCCCGCGGATGCGCCGCGTCCCGGCGAAGAAAAGGACGCCTGATGGCGGCGCTTGTCATTCTCGGCGCCCTCGTCGGGATGCTCTCGATAATCGCCTTCCGCCGCTCCCCGGATATGCCCGCCGAGGCCCTGCGCTCAGCATGGCGGCGCCTTGTGGAACTCGCCCCCCGCATGGCGGTCGCGATGGTGCTGGCCGGATTTGTCGGCA
>JANYFM010000282.1 GCA_025362655.1 Hyphomicrobiales bacterium
GATCAACCTGCACACTGTGACAGGGCTTTTCCTGTTCGCGCTGGTGCTGTTCCGCCTGTTCTGGCGCATCGGCCACAAGCCGCCGGCGCTGCCGGAGGGGTCCAGCGATTTCGTGCGGATTTCCTCGTCCGCGGCGCATCACACGATGTATCTGCTGATGATCGCCATCCCCGTTAGCGGCATGATCGCTTATATCTGGCACGCCAAGGCGTTTGATTTCGGCCTGTTCAAGCTGGATTTTGCCGTCGCCAACAATAAACCCGTCTATGATCCCGCCGAGCAGTTTCACAAATACATGGGCTTTGTGCTGATGGGCCTTGTGGCGCTGCATATTCTTGCGGCGCTGTGGCACCATTTTTTGAAAAAAGACGGGCTGCTGCTGCGGATGATGCCGGGCGGGAAGCAGGGTTAGGCTCCGCGCGGCGCCGAACGCCGCCGGCCGCTGGCGGCCTCAGCGTTTCCGCCGGGGGGCGCGCATGGCATGGGTCGCCGCCGCGCAATGGCGGCGACACGCATGCACGGCACCCCGCCGGCGGGGACGGGGGTCCCGGAGTTTGGAATTGCAACCCCGATTTGCGCCGGTTATACCGGCCTCCGATCCGCTTACGCCGACCCGTATCGGCGAGTGAGCCATAGGAGCCAGGCATGATTTCGGTGACTTTTCCCGACGGCGCGCAGCGCCTTTTTTCCCCCGGGGTTTCAGGCCTTGAGATCGCCAGGGGCATTTCGCCCTCGCTGGCCAAACGCACGGTCGCCATGGCGCTTGACGGCGTGGTGAGCGACCTTGCGGACCCCATCA
Source organism: Hyphomicrobiales bacterium (assembly GCA_025362655.1). Lineage (GTDB taxonomy): Bacteria > Pseudomonadota > Alphaproteobacteria > Rhizobiales > Beijerinckiaceae > Terripilifer. Next base: position 800 of record JANYFM010000282.1, read on the forward strand.
CGAAAGACGCGAAAATCGAGTTCGTCATGCGCGAAGACCCGCGCGCGCTGGAGCTGATACGCCACGATTGCGCGCACGTTCTGGCGGAGGCGGTGCAGGCCCTGTGGCCGGGCACGCAGGTGACGATCGGCCCCGTTATCGAAAACGGGTTTTACTACGACTTTGCCCGCAGCGAGCCGTTCACGCCGGAGGATTTCGCCGCGATTGAGAAGAAAATGCGCGAGCTGATCGCGCGCGACGCGCCCTTCACCAAAGAAGTGTGGAGCCGCGCCGACGCGATTTCGTTCTTTGAAAAGAAAGGCGAGGCTTTCAAGGTGGAACTGGTCGGCATGATACCCGCCGATCAGGATTTGAAGATTTACAAACAGGGCGAATGGCTCGATCTGTGCCGCGGCCCGCACATGACCTCGACGGGAAAAATCGGCGCCGCCTTCAAGCTGATGAAGGTGGCCGGCGCCTATTGGCGCGGCGATTCCAACAAGCCCATGCTGAGCCGCATCTACGGCACGGCTTTCGCGAAGCAGGAAGAGCTCGACGCTTACATCAAACAGATTGAGGAGGCCGAGCGGCGCGACCACCGGCGCCTCGCGCGCGAGATGGATCTGTTTCATTTCCAGGAGGAGGGGCCGGGCACGGTGTTTTGGCACCCCAAGGGCTGGACGCTGTTCCAGACGCTGATCAATTACATGCGCCGGCGCCAGCAGGCCGAGGGCTATATCGAGGTCAACACGCCCCAGGTTTTGGACCGCGCGCTGTGGGAGACATCCGGCCACTGGCAGACCTACCGCGAGAATATGTTTGTCACGACGACGGAGGATGAGCGCGTGTTTGCGCTCAAGCCGATGAACTGCCCGGGCCATGTGCAGATTTTCAAGAACGGGCTGAAAAGCTACCGCGATCTGCCGATGAAAATCGCTGAATTCGGCATCGTCCACCGCTACGAGCCCTCGGGCGCGCTGCACGGCATCATGCGCGTGCGCGCTTTCACACAGGACGACGCGCATATTTTCTGCACGGAAGACCAGATCATGGAGGAGGCCATGAAGGTCAACGACCTCATCATGAGCATCTATGAGGATTTCGGCTTCACCGATGTGGTGATGAAACTCTCGCTCCGGCCGGAGAAGCGCGTCGGCTCCGACGAGGTCTGGGACAAGGCGGAGGCGGCGCTGAAGCGGGTGCTCGATAAAGTCGCCGAGACCGGCATGAAAACGGGAATCAATCCCGGCGAGGGCGCGTTCTACGGGCCCAAACTCGAATACACATTGCGCGACGCCATCGGGCGCGAGTGGCAATGCGGCACAACGCAGGTGGATTTCAATCTGCCGGCGCGGTTCGGCGCGTTCTACATCGGCGACACCTCGGAGAAGCTGACGCCTGTCATGATTCACCGCGCGATGTTCGGCTCGCTGGAGCGTTTCACCGGCATTCTCATCGAGCATTACGCCGGCGCGCTGCCGCTGTGGCTCTCGCCTTTGCAGGCGGTTGTCGCGACGATCACGCGGGATGCGGACGATTATGGGCGCGGGGTGATAGCCGCGGCGCGCAAGGCCGGCCTGCATGTGGAGGGCGATCTGCGCAACGAGACAATCAACTACAAAGTGCGCGAGCATTCGCTGGCGAAAGTGCCGGTCATGCTGGTCGTCGGCAAGAAGGAGGCGGAGACGAAGTCGGTGTCTATCCGCCGGTTTGGCTCGCAGGCGCAGGTGTCGATGGGCTTGGCGGAGGCGCTGGCGGCGTTGAAGGACGAGGCGACTGCGCCGGATTTGAAGCGGGCGGGGTGAAGCGGCTGTCTTCGCCGACAAGCGGTTTTTGGGCTGGTTTTGTGATACAAAGCCGGCACGGACCCGGACAGCGCCGGCTTTTTCCGAAAGGCCGGTTCGCCGGCCGCCCGCGGCAGGGAGCCCTGGACGGGACTGGAGGCAGCGGATGAGTTTGGACATAAAGCCGCTCGCGAATGCCATTGACCGGCTTGCCGAGGGGTTGCGGCGCTATAACCTCGACATGTCCGACGAGCAGATTCGCGACGGGCTGATCCAACGCTTTGAATTCACTTACGAAGCCAGCCATAAAATGCTGAAACGCTATCTCGAACAAAGCGCTCCTTCGCCCGACGCGTTCGACGCGATGGCCTTTTCGGATTTGATTCGCACCGGCAATGAGCAGGGCCTGCTGCGCGGCGACTGGCCGGCATGGCGGCGCTTTCGTGAAATGCGGGCGCGCACAAGCCACACCTATGACGCCGCGGTTGCGGTTGAGGTTGTCGCCGGCATTCCCGGTTTTCTCGCCGAGGCGGAGCATTTTTGCGCGCAATTGAGAAGCAGACTGCCATGAGCGCGTCCGATGAAGCGCTCCTCGCGCCCGCTCACAAAACTCTGACGCTGGAAATTCTGCGGGCGCATTTGCCCGCGGGCTCCCGTGTCTGGGCTTTTGGCTCGCGCGCGCTGGGGCGGGCGAAGCCCTATTCCGACCTTGATCTGGCCATCGACGCGGGACGGCGGCTGACTCTCGATGAACTGGCGGCGCTGCGCGAGGCTTTCAGCGAAAGCGATTTGCCTTGGAAAGTAGATGTTACGGATTGGCGGGGCGTCGATGCCGGTTTCGCGGCGCTGATTGGGGCGCAGCGCGTGGAGATTTTGGCGCAGGCGTGACGCCCCCTCAAAACGCCTTGAACGTGATGATTGTTCGCGTATCCACAATTCCCGGAATCTTCTGCACTTTTTCGCCGACGAAATGGCCGATATCGTCCTCCTTGCCGACGTAGAATTTGGCGAGAATGTCGTAATTGCCGGCGATGGAGTAAATCTCCGAGGCGATTTCCGCCTCCGCCAGCGCGCTCGCCACCTCATAGGTGCGGCCGAGGGCGCATTTGATTTCAACGAAAAAGGTTTGCATGCGGAGTCCCCCGGGCGCGTTTGGCGGTGTCAGCGCGCCGGACTTATTTTGCAATAACTTCCACGTCGCGGTCCAGCGCCGACTGCACGGTGAAGGTGGCCTGCCAGGTTTTGCCGTTGCGCCTGGCGATGACGACATATTCGCCCTCCGCCAGCACCAGCGAGGGGAAGGCGCCGATCATCTCGCGGATGATGTCGCCGCCGGGCGTCAGCACGGAAAAGCTGGTGTTGGCCAGCGCCTCGCCGCCGGGGCCGTTGACGAGTTTCAGCGTCAACAGGGCGGCGCGGTGGCGCAGCGTCGCCTCGGTCAATTTGGCGGCCTGCACGCGCAGATCGGCATTCACAACGGAATTAGTCGCATTCGCGGCGGCGCCGGGGGCGGGGGTCGAGCCCGCCGTCTCTTTTTCGAGATAGGTCGAAACGACGCGGTAATTGCCTTCGGGCAGGCGGATTGTCTCGCCCTGTCCGGCGTTCTGCACGACAACGCGGGCCTCGGCATTGCCGCGCTCGGGGACGTATACCGCTATGGTCAGACGATTGGCGGGCAGCGGGGCATCGCCGAGAACGCTGGTGATTTTCAGCGCGCCGGCGTTGAGCGCGAGGCGCTCGGTAACGAGTTTTCCATTGATGGATACCCGTTTCATGACGCTGGCGAGCCCCCAGGCCGCGTGGACGATGTAATCGCCGTCGGGCAGCGGCAGGAGCGGCGCGGCTTCCTCCGATGCCGCCGCCACGGCGTGGCTGCCATCGGGTTCGGCGCGCTCCTGGATCACCCGCCATTTGAGCCCGGCGCGCACCGGCTGGGCGCCGGCGCTCAGGGTGGCGGAGAGGTAGAGCCCGCCTTGGCCTGGCTCCAGCACCGGGGGCGTGCGCCCGGCATCCCGGCTTGGCGGGCGCGGGGTCACCTGTGCCAGCGCGGGCCGCGCCACGAGGGCCGTCAGCGGCGCTTCCAGGGCCGCCAGCGCGATCCACTGGCGGCGGGTGAGTCTTCGGGGGGCTGTCATTCGGGATGACGGATTAAAGGCTGGGCGGGCCCGGCGCAACCAGCAGCGCCTATTCGTCGGCAATGCGCAACGCGCTTTTCAGCGCCGCTTTCAGATTGGCGAAGCTGAGGGGCTCGTATTCAAATACAATCGTGTGTCGGCCGGCGGGCACTTCCACGCCCCGAAACAGCATGTTGGCGCGCAGCACCGGGCGAACCTGCCCGTCCACCGTCACGCTCCAGCCGGGATAGTAGAGATCGTGCAGCACGGCGACGCCGGGCAGCGTCGTCTCCACTTCGATTTCGACGCGGCCGCCGGAATATTTGACGATTGTGACGCGGCGGTCGCCGGTTTCCCCATCCGCCCGCGCATAGGCGCCGCGCACCTGCGCCATGCTGGCCTCGTCAATCAGCGCCTCGCGCGACATATCAAATTCCGGAACGGCGCGGCTGTTGATCGCCTCTTCGGTGTCCACCGGTTTGAGGCTCGTCGCCAGATAGGCGCGCGGCGCGGGGCGGCGCAGGCGGTACACATACATGCCCTCTCCGGTATAGACCGGGCTGGCGAAAGGCCTTGGCACATGGCGCGGCAGGCGCGCCAGCGGCCTGTCCAGCACCAGATATTCAAGGCCCAAAAGCTGCGCCAGAGCGCCGCTGTAGCCGCGAAAGGTGCCGGGAAATTTACGGCTGTTGGGATCCACCGCGTTTTCGCCGGGGCCGACGGCGCGCGCATAAGCGGAAATGCGCAGGGGGTTGTAGCCCAGCGTGTCCTGCAGGCCGAACACCATCGAGGCGTTTTGCCAGCCGCCGGGCAGGCCGAGAATCTCGACGCGCGGATAGGCGCCGGCGGCGTTGCGGGCCGCGATCTCCCCGCGCAGCGCATCCAATCCGGCCGCTTGGGGCGCCGGCATTGTATCGAAAATATAGCGCGCGGCGGGTTCGGCGTTGATCGAGGCGGCGGCATTTCGCCAGACCAGCTCGCCGCCTGTCAGCGTGGCGAGGACAGCGGCGGCAAGCGCCCGGCGTTTGCAGCGGTCGCCGGCAATCAGCGCGCCCGCGCAAAGCGCCAGCGCCAGCGCCGCGATCCCTGTCTCGCGCAGGGAAAAGGCGAGATGGTCCTGCGCGTCGGAAAAAGCCAGCGCGAAGCCGGTCAGAGCGGCGGTGGCGATTGCCGCGGCGCCGGCAAACGTCAGGCCAAAAACGCGCGAGCCCGGGTGCCAAAGCCGGGGCAGGCCTTCGCCGATAAAGCGATGCAGCAGATAGCCGGCGCAGACCGCGAATGCGAAATTCAGCAGAAAGGTCGCATCCGCCGGGCGCCGGTAGAGCTGGACGCCGGGCAAAGCGTCGAAGACGAAGCTGAAAAACGGTGTCGAGCGCCCCACTGAATAGAGCAGCGCCACAAGGCCGGCCAGCCCGAAATGGGCGAGGCCGCGTCTGAGCAGCCGGCCGCCGGCCAAGCCGTGCCACACCAGCAGCAGCGCCGGCAGGCTGCCGATGAAAAGGTAGTTGATGGCGCGGTCGGTGTGGTCCGGCGTCGCGGTCGTCTCGTAGCCGGGACCCCAGTAATCATAGGTCCAGTTGAGCGAGCCGAAGAAATTCGGCGCGAGCATGGTCATGAAATTCACCGGGGCCAGCGAGCCCGCCGCCGCCACGCCATAGGATATCCCGGGCCGGTTTGAATCCGCGAGAAACTGCATTGTCAGCAGGGAGGGGACCACAAGAATCGCCGCGCCGATGACGCCGGCCAGCGCCAACACGCCCCAGCGGCGCTTTAGCCATGGGAGCCGCGCGCCGGGGCGGGCGGCCTCGAAGATGGTGATAAACAGCAGGGTGAAACAGCACAGAAATGCCACCTGGTCGCGGCCGAGCGCCATTAGCGCCGCCGCCGCGCCAAACAGCGCGGCATAGAACAGGCTGGCCCGCTCCAGCGCGATTTCCAGCAGCAGCACCGCCAGCGGAAAATAGGCGTAGGACAGGATAATCCCGGTGTGCTGGAGGCGCGAGGCGGCGGGTCCGCCCAGCATGAAAATCATGCCGGCGAGCACCGCTCCCTCCGGCCGCCAGCCGCGCCGCGCGAACAGCCCAAGAATGGCAAACCCGCCCGCCAGCAAATGCGCCGCGACGACCGCGTCGAAAGTCTGCATGGAGGCGCCGGGGGCGAGCCATGCGAACAGCAGCATCGTCGGTGTGAAAATCAGCGATTGCGGATCGGCGATCGCGGGATGGCCGCCGAAATGAAACGGATTCCAAAAAGGCGAATCGCCGCGCGCCAAAGCGTTCGCGAGAAAACGGAACATCGGGTAAAAGTGGTTTTTGGAATCCCATGGGACCACCGCATCGGGGACAAGCCACGCAGCGGTGACAAACATAGAGAAAACCGTCAGCGCCGCGGCGGCGCCCGTGCTGTCGCGCCGGGTCCAGGGCGCGGTTGGCGGAGGCTTGACAGAGCGGTTCGCGGGGAGCCCGCCGGCCTCATCCATTTGCGCCAAACCCCGTCCCCGCTTTCGCCTGGCCCGCCGGGGCTTTGATTCCCGCTCCGCTCAGTGTAGCCATTGCCCCGTCCGCAAGCCAGAACGATGCGGCTTTCGCGGACGTTATCCTTGGCGAGCAGGCCAGGAAAATGGCCGCAATGAGATGAATGGCCAATGAGTTCCGTGAACCCGATGATCAGGCTGTTGCAAACCCGCCGCTCGGTCGCGCCGCCGGCGCTGGGCGCGCCCGGGCCGGGCGCCGCCGAGCTTGAGGCGATGCTGGGCATCGGCGCGCGCGTTCCCGATCACGGCAAGCTCGCGCCTTGGCGTTTCCTTGTTTTTGAGGGCGATGCGCGGCTGCGGGCCGGCGAATACATCTCCGCGGCATTTTTGGCGGACAATCCCGGCGCCGGAGACGAACGCGCCGCCATCGAACGCAATCGATTGGCGCTGGCGCCTGTGGTGATCGGCGTTGTCTCGCGCGCGGCGCCGCATGTGAAAATACCCGAATGGGAACAGGTTCTGTCGGCGGGCGCGGTGTGCCAAAATCTGGTGATCGCCGCCAACGCGATGGGGTATGGCGCTTCATGGCTGACGCAATGGTATTCCTATGACCGGCGCGTGACGGACGCTTTGGGCGTGCTGGCGCATGAGAAAATGGCGGGCTTTGTCCATATCGGCACGCCCGCCGCGCTGCCCGCGGACCGGACGCGTCCCGTGCTGGCCGATCTTATCACGCGTTTTTAGGGTTGCTCCCCCGGAGGTTTCATGTTTTTCGAACCGCATCTGCGCGACAAACAGGCCATGCGCTATGATCCCTTCAAAGCGCTGATTGCGCCCCGTCCGGTCGGCTGGGTTTCAACCATGGACAAAGAGGGCCGCGTCAATCTGGCGCCCTATTCGTTTTTCAACGCGTTTTCCTCCGATCCCCCGATTGTCGGCTTTTGCAGCGAGGGGGCGAAGGATTCGCTCGCCTATGCGCGCGAGACCGGTGAATTCGTCTGGAACATGGCGACGTGGGACCTGCGCAACCAGATGAGCGAGACTTCGGCTCCGCTGGAGCGGGGCAAGAGCGAATTCACCCATGCCGGCCTTGAGACCGCGCCTTCAATCCTGGTGCGACCGCCGCGGGTCAAGGCCAGCCCGGCGCATCTGGAATGCAAGGTGATCGATATTTTTCATTTGCGCGACGTGAACGCAAATCCGGTGCCGCGCTTTCTGGTGATGGGCCAGGCCATCGGCATTCACATCGACGAGGCGTTTATGGAAGGCGGCATGGTGCAGATCACCAAAATGAAACCCATCGCCCGCTGCGGCTATCAGGACTATTCGGTGCTGGACGCGGTATTCGCAATTCAGCGGCCAAAGGGGGCGGGGAATTTGCTGTAGAGGGCCTCCCCGGAACCTTTATTCATCGCTGAATAACCGCGCGGGGCTGGTTCAGCCTTGGTCAGGAATTCCTCAACGTGCGGCTGTCCGCGGTCGCGGAAAACTCAAATAAAAAACGCGGGCCAGGTTTCCCCGGCCCGCGCTCTTACAGGATCAAACCGCCGTTTAGAACGAAACCTTGTCCTTGATCGCGTCTTCGGCGTTCTTGGGAACGACATTGCGTTTTTCGAAGTCGGCCCAGTCCTTGAACTTCGCCTTCGTGCGCGCTTCGATGATGGCCTTGCTGCGGGCCTCGCCGATTTGCGGCAGGGAGTCGAGCTCTTTGGCGTCGGCGGTGTTGAGGTTGACTTTCTTGGCAACCGGCGTCGCGGCCGCGGCGGCGGGGCGGGGAGCGGCCACAGCGGGGGCGGCGGGCGCGGTCACGGCAGGGGGAGCTGCCGGAGTTGTCGGCCGGGCGGGAACGGCGGGAGCGGTCGCCTGAGCGAGCGCGGCTGCGCCGGTCAGAGCGGCGAAAGCGGCAGCGAGGGCAATGCGTTTGAGGACCATGGAAACCTCCGAAGCGCCCGGTATGGAAAACCGCGATCCGCCGGGCCGGATCGTGCGGTGACGGGCGGGGATGAGAGTGCCTCCGTCGTTACGCAAGATGATGCGCATTGGTGACGTAATCAAGGCGGTTTTTCGCGCCGCGCCCTTGTATATTTTTGCGCAATACGCCAGCCTTGCCGGCCTTTTGGGGGAATATTCATTTGCCGTTCACAAATGCCGGGGGGAGACCCGGGCCGGATACGTCCAAGCTCGAAGCTGTTCGCCTTGAAGACGTGAGTGTGGTCTTTGGGACGGGGCCGGACGCTTATTGCGCCGTTGAAACCGCCAGCCTCAGCGTCGCTGACGGCGAGTTCGTCGCCATCGTGGGTCCCACGGGATGCGGCAAATCGACATTGCTGAACGTGGTCGCGGGCCTGCTCGCGCCGGCGCGCGGGCGGGCGCTGGCGCAAGGCCAGCCCGTGGCGGGCATCACGCGCGGGGCCGGATATTTGTTTCAGCAGGACGCGCTGATGCCGTGGAAGACCTCGCTCGACAATGTATCGGTCGCGCTTGAAGTGGCTGGCGTGGCGCGGGAGCCGGCTCAAGCGCGCGCCCGCGAATGGCTGGCGCGCGTCGGGCTGGCAAATTTTACCGCGCGCTATCCCCACCAGCTCTCCGGCGGGCAGCGAAAGCGTGTCGCGCTGGCGCAAGTGCTGATCCGCGATCCCGCGATATTGCTGATGGACGAGCCCTTCGGGCCGCTTGACGCGCAGACCCGCGGCATGATGGGCGATCTGCTGCTGAAACTCTGGTCGCGGGACCGCAAAGCCGTGCTGTTCGTGACCCATGATCTTGACGAGGCCATCGCCTTGTCGGACAGGGTCGTGGTGATGGCGGCCGGGCCAGGCTCGCGCATCATCGCGGAGCACCGGATCGATCTGCCGCGGCCGCGCGAGATCAGCGAAATCCGGCTGGAGCCGCGCTTCCACGCGCTGCAACGCGCCATCTGGAGCGATTTGAAGGCGGAGGTGATGAAAGCTTACGGCGAACAGTTCAGCGGCGCCGGGACGGAGGCGCAATGACCCGCGCGCGGCTGCTGGCCCTGCAAATAGGCGTTGCCTTCGCGCTCATCGCCGCGTGGCATATCTGTTCCAATTATCCTGTGATCGGCGAGGTCAAGCAGATACGCTTTTTCTTCTCGACGCCTGAGGATGTGGCGCTGCGCATCTGGAAATTCTTCGCCACGGGGATGATCTGGAAACATTTGTGGATCACCCTGAGCGAGACCATCCTCGCCTTTGTGATCGGAGCGCTGGGCGGCATCATCATTGGTTTTTGGTTCGCGCGCCAGCCGCGCGTCGCCGCGGTGTTTGACCCTTATGTGAAAATGGCGAACGCGCTGCCGCGTGTTGTGCTGGCGCCGATATTCATGCTGTGGTTCGGGCTGGGAATCTGGTCAAAAGTGGCGCTGGGCGTCACTCTGGTTTTCTTTATCGTGTTTTTCAACGTGTACCAGGGCGTCAAAGAGGTCAGTCAGACCGTGCTCGCCAATGCGCGGATGCTCAGCATGAACGAGCGCCAATTGCTGCGCCATGTCTACTGGCCCTCGGCGCTGTCATGGATGTTCTCCTCGCTGCACACGTCGGTCGGTTTTGCCCTCGTCGGCGCGGTCGTCGGCGAATATCTGGGCAGCGCGGCGGGGCTAGGCTATGTCATCCACGAGGCCGAAGGCACGTTCGACGTGACCGGAGTTTTCGCCGGCATGGTGGTGCTGGCGCTGTTCGTGCTGGCCATCGATTTTCTCGTCACGCTGGCGGAAAACCGCCTGCTGGCCTGGCGTCCGCCGGCGGCGGGGCAGGGGTGAGGCGCGGCGGCGCGCCGGAATCATTTCCAGAAGCCCGGGCCCCTTACTTCAACAGCAGCTTGCTCACATCCAGCGAATTAGCCAGCAGGCCCTGGCGTTTCATGATGCTCACCCAGGAGGCGAGGCCGGCCTCTGTCACTTTGTCGTTCCAATTCCCGAGTTTCATCGAGTTGATCAGGTCCGGCGGCATGGGGAGGTATTTGCCGACGGCGGCGCGCACCTGGGCGTCGCGGCGGTTGGCGATGACGGTCCCCTCGGCGAGCGCCTCGCGGAAGGCCTTGACGGCCGCGGGGTTCGCGTTGGCCCATTTGCGCGTTGACGAATAGACAATGATCGGAACCTCGCCGGTAAGCGCTTCAGCGAAGCGGGTCGTCAGTTTGGCGATTTTCTGCTCGATCATGCGGGCCATGAAGGGTTCCGCCGTCACGACGCCGTCCACCGTGCCATTTTTAACCATATCCGACATGGCGGGAAATCCGGCCTCGACGAAAGTCATTTTCTTCGGATCGACGCCCTTTTCGATCAGCCAGTGGCGGAACAGCACGTCGAGAAAAGCGCCGATGCCTGGCACGCCGATTTTCTTGCCGATATAATCCTCGGGTTTTGAAAAGGGGATATCCGCTTTCATCACGGTGCCGAAGACATCGAGCTTGTTGTCGGCAACGCCGGAGCCGGCGATCGCCACGAGATCAACGCCGGAGTCGGCTGCCTGAAGCAGCACGGGAACCGTGGCGCCGCCGATCTGCATCGATTCAGACACAAGCATGGCGGGAATCATCGAATTGACGGTCACCATTTTGAATTCAACATCGAGGCCGCGCTTGGCAAACAGGCCGTCAGTCACGCTGACGAACCCTGAGCCGAAATCGGCGGCGGGTGTCACCGCCACAACAATCCTGGGGGATTGCGCGCGCAGGGCGCCGGAGCTGAAAACCGCAATGGCCGCGATAGCGCCGGCCAGCGCGATGGAGCCGCGAAAATTCATAAAGTCCTCCCCAACAGGCTGGACCTCCCCGGTCCGCCATGCGCATTGTATACGCCGCGCCGCAAACGGCAACGCGCTTAAACGTCAAAGGGAGGCTGTTTTATGCCCCGCAGAATCGTCGATATTTCCAGCACCCTGCGCGGCGGCATCGCCTCGGATCCGCCCGGCCTTGAGCCTAAAATCATTTATATGAGTCACAAAGATATGGCGGAGGGCGTCTGCGCCTACTTCCCCGGCCTGACGGTGGCTGATTTGCCCGACGGCGAGGGCTGGGCCGCCGAGCGCGTCGAAATGTCGACGCATAACGGCACCCATCTCGATGCGCCCTATCATTACGCCTCCACCATGGACGGCGGCAAACGCGCCATCACCATTGACGAGGTGCCGCTTGATTGGTGCTTTCAGCCGGGCGTCAAACTGGATTTTCGGCATATGGCCGTCGGTTATGTCGCCACGGCGGCGGACGTCGAGGCGGAATTAAAACGGATCGGCCACAAGCTGGCGCCGCTGGATATCGTCGTCATCAACACCAGCGCGGGAGCGCGCTACGGCGAGGCGGATTACGTCGCCAAGGGCTGCGGCATGGGCCGCGAGGCCACGCTCTATCTCACCTCGCGGGGCGTTCGCGTCACCGGCACCGACGCGTGGTCATGGGATGCGCCGTTCATTTACACGGCGAAAAAGTATGCCGCGACAAAAGACAAATCGCTGATCTGGGAGGGCCACAAGGCGGGCCGCGAAATCGGCTATTGCCACATCGAAAAGCTGCACAACCTCGAAGCCCTGCCGGCGTCGGGCTTTATGATCTCGTGCTTTCCCGTGAAAGTCGAGGCGGCCTCGGCGGGCTGGACGCGGGCGGTGGCGATATTCGAGGAATAGCCCGCAACGAAAGGCGTATTTGATGCAGCCCGCCAGAACCATTCTCGCCGCGCTGGGCCTGCTGGCCGCGACACCGGCCGCCGCCGCCCTCGGCGCCGCCGATTGCGCCGCGCTCGAAGGCGCTTCCGCCGCGCCCTTCACGACGCTGTCCGCGCGCCGCTTGTGCCGCTATCCGCTGTATCCGCGCCACGACGGTTCGGGCGATGCGAAGCTGCCGGCGGGCTTTTCCCGCGCGGCGCAGTGATCGCTCACTCCGCCGCGATTCCCGCTTCGCGCACCTGGCGGCCCCAGCGCTCCGCCTCCAGTTTGACGAAGGCTTCTGTTTCCGCCGGGCTGAGCGAATTCACCGCGCCGCCGGATTTCCCGAATAGCTCGATGACATCGGGAAGGGCGCGCGCCTTGGCGACGGCGTCGCGGAGTTTTGCCACCACGGGCGCCGGCGTGCCGGCGGGAGCAAACAGCCCGAACCAGGTTTCCATGTCGAGCTTGGCGAGGCCGCTCTCCATAACGCTCGGCAGTTCCGGCATGACGGAATAGCGTTTGGCGGAGGACACCGCGAGCGCCCGCACCGTGCCGCCCCGCACCTGCGGCATGGCGGTCGAGGCATTGTCAAAGAACAGATCAACGCGCCCGCCGAGCACATCGGTATAGGCGGCCTGCGCGCCGCTATAGGGAACGTGTATCATTTTCACGCCGGCGCTATAGGCCATCACGGCGGCGGCGACGTGCTGGCCGGTGCCGCGCCCGCCGGACGCATATGTCATTTTGTCAGGGTTGGCGCGGGCGAAATCAATGACTTCCGCAAAGGTTTTCTGCGGCAAATCTTTGCGCGACACCAGCATGAACGGCCAGGTGACGATAAGCCCGACGGGGGTGAAATCCTTCACCGGATCATAATTGAGCTTCGGGTAGAGCCCGATGTTGAGCGCCATATTGGAGGTGCCGCCGAGCAGCAGCGTGTAGCCGTCGGGCGCGGAGCGCGCCGCCATTTCCGTGCCCACCAGCGTGCCCGCGCCGGGTTTGTTCTCGACGATGACGGCCTGGCCCAGAAACGGACCGAGACGGTCGGCGATGACCCGCGCCGCGAGATCGAATCCGCCGCCGGGCGGCTGGGGCACGATGATGCGCACAGGATGGTCGGGAAAGGTCTGGGACAGAGCGGGACCGCCCAGAATCGCCGCCAGCATCCAAAAAACCCGCAAACGCTTCATTTTCTGTTTTCCCCGGTTCGCTGTGTCACTTTTTCAAAAAGTCGCATTTGTCCGGCTGCATCGGCAAAAACGCCTCGGCCTGCGGAATTTCGCGCACGAGTTTGTAATAATCCCAGCGGCCTTTGCTTTCCGAGGGGTCTTTTACCAGCCAGACGTTGACGGGATAAAGCACACGGCCATCCTCGCGGATCGAGCCGGTGACGCCAAATTCGTCAGCGGGGTTTTGCTTCATGCGGGGGATGACGAGCGCCGCGTCCGTCGATCCCGTTTGCTCCACGGCTTTCAGCCAGTGTTTAATGGAAAGGTAGGTGTGGGCCTGGCCCTTGGTCGGCATTTTGCCGTGGATCGCCTCAAAGCGTTTCGCGAAGGCCCGCGTCTGTTCGTTCTGGTCCCAGTAGAAGCTTGATGTGACGACAAGCCCCTTGGCGACGGGAAGCCCCAGCGAATCGACGTCGGTGATAAAGGTTATGAATCCGAGGATTTTTTGGCCGCCGGCGGCGATGCCGAATTCCGCCGCCTGTTTGATGGCGGTGATCGTGTCGACGCCGACATTGGCGAGGCCGATCACATCGGCGCCGCTGGCCTGGGCCTTTAAAAGGAACGAGCCGAAATCAGTGGTGTTCATCGGGTGCTTGACGCCGCCCATGACAGTGCCGCCGCCGGCGATGACGACCGCTTTGGCCGCATCCTCCATGGCCGCGCCGAAGGCCATATCCGCGGAGACAAAATACCATTTCTTCATCCCCGCCGCGAGCAGCGCCTTGGGCGTGCCGGCGGCCAGGGTATAAGTGTCGTCAGCCCAATGGATGGTATAGGGCGAGCATTGCGCGCCGGTCAGATCGGTCGTTGTCGCCTGCGAGATCAGCAGCGCTTTTTTGCGCTCTTTGGCGATGAACTGCACGGCGAGCGCCACCGAGGAGACGGGCACGTCGGCGACGACATCAACGCCCTCGCTGTCATACCAGCGGCGCACGATGGCAACAGCGACATCCGGCTTGTTCTGCATGTCGGCTTCGAGAATTTCGATGGGGCGGCCCAGCACCCTGCCGCCGAATTCAGCAGCCGCCATGCGCGCGGCGACCGCCGAGCCCTTGCCGCCGATGTCGGCGGAGAAACCCGACTGATCGAGCAGCAGGCCGATTTTGACAGATTGCGCCGCCGCCGCGGAGGCAAAGAGGGCGATGCCGCAGGCGGCGGCGACAGCCGTCAGCGCGGCGGATTTGCGCGCGGGCCGGGCGCGGTGAATGAGTTTCGCCATTGGCGTTGGTTCCTCCATTGGCGGCGGGACCGGCCCGACGCTGTTTTTGTTTGGCTTTGCCCGGCAAGCGCCAAGCATAGGCTTTTCTTTGCATGCGGGTGTCAAACCCGCAAGGCGGGCTTGACCGGCGCGGCCGCCCGCGAGCCATCTCGCGATTTACTGCAAGGAGCGAAAATTGGCCGTGAAAAAAGTCATCGTCACCATCGCGCCGACATCCAATTTTCACGGCAAAGCCGCAAGACGCGGTGAACTGGCGAAATCCAACGCGCAGCTGGTGGAGCGCATCGTGACAGTCATCCGCGATCTTGGCTTTGAGCCGGCCAGCCCTGAAGAGGCGCGGGAGATGCTGGGCATGGCAAAGATTGGTTCGCGGGAGCATATTGAAAACCGCATGCAGACGATGTGAGGACGCGGGGCCAGGGACGCTGGATTTGTCGCGGGCGCCGGGTGTCGGATAGTCTCGCCGGTATCCCCTTGGGATTCGCAATCCGGAGCCGCATTCCATGTCATTTCCGCATTTTCCGCGCGTCGCCGCCGCGCTTCTTCTCGCTTTGACGCTTTGCGCCTGCAATGCCAGCCCGCCGCAGCCGGTCTATCAGGCTCCCTCTCCCGTGCGCGCAACCAATGGCGTGACGCCCTCCAGCTTTCAATTGCCTGAGGGCGCGGGCTGTTCAGGCGATATCGCGCGCTGGAACGCGATTCAGAGCAATGATCTGGAAACCGGCCACGTCGGCCAGTCCGTTTACAATCAAATTCAGGGCGAGATCGCCAATGCCTCCGCCGCCTGCCAGGCGGGGCGCGGCGCCGAGGCCAGCGCCATGGTGCGCGCCAGCCGCGCGCGGCACGGTTATCCCGGCTGATTGGCTTCGAGGAACGCGACAACAAAGTCCGGCATCGCGGCGGGCCGAAAATCGGCGCGCGAGCGAACGATATGCATTCGTGTGAATTCCGGCGCGCCCTGCGCGGCGTTGCGCTTTTCGATCCGCCGGACGAGGTCGCGGGCGGGCAGAGCGGCCTCGACGATTTTCAGGCAGGCGAGGCGGGCGCCGGCGCTGACCAGCGTCCAGCCGGGCCGGGCGGCGATCTCATGGCGGGCAAGCCCCGTTTCCTCCGCGAGTTCGCGCCACAGACTGCCATCGAGGTCGAGCCGGGAGCCGCTGATATCACCGGTGTCGGGCGTGCCCGCCGGGAAGTAGATTTGTCCGGCATTGGAGGTGTGCGCGCCCATCTCTCCCAGCACAAAGCCGCCGTCGGCGCCGCGCAACGCCGCCATGGCGAAAATATTGCGCACGCTTTCGCCGGGAAAACCCAAATCGCGCCAGGCAAGGAATGCCGAAAAGGCGGTTTCGAATACCGCGCCGCGCAGGATGCGGCGGCCGCCCGCGGTCTCGACCGCGCCGCGATGCATCAGCAGAACGCGCCCGTCGAACATTTGAGGGCGCTGTTTGACGAGCCGCGTCCAGTGGGCGGAAATAGCGCCGGCATTTTCACGCTCGAAGGCCCAGTCGTATTTTGTAACGTCGAAATCCAGCGTGTCGGCGGACGTTATTTCGATGGGCCGCGCGCTCATGCCTCGATGGTTCCCTTGCCCACCATCACGACGCCGCCGCCGACGCTTGCGGCGATAAGCTGTCCGCCCTCCACATCCAGTCCGAGAGTCATCAGGCTGGGCCGGCCCATTTCGAAGCCCTGTTCGATGACCAGCGTGTGCTCGCCGTCGGGCGGCTCCTCATAGGCGACGGCGACGCCGGCGAAGGCGGCGGCGGCCGAACCCGTCGCGGGGTCTTCGGCAATGCCGCGCAGCGGCGCGAACATGCGGGCATGCGCGTCGCTGGCCGGGCGTTCGGCTTCGCTGGTGTAGAGAAAAGCGCCCAGGACCTCAGCGCCGAAGACACGCTCGAAATGAGCCATGTCCGGCCGCGCGCGGGCGATGGCGGCGCGGGTTGCCACCGGAATGAAGGCGAGGGGATTGCCGGCGCTCCATACGCCGGGCACATGGGCGTCAAAGCCGATGTCGGCGGGCTCCAGCGACAATGCCGCCGCGATCTCCCCGATTTCGCCAAGCCCGCGGATGCGCTCGGGCAGGCGCGGCAGATTGAAACTGGCGTGAATGACACCGCCTTTTCCGGCGCGCACGGCGCAGACGATATCGCCGATGCCTTCCTCCAGCACGATGCGCAATTCATCGCGCGCAATGCGCTCGGGGGCGCGCAGATGGGCGATCAGCGCTGCCGCGCCGATGGTGGGATGGCCGGCGAAGGGCAATTCGTTTGACGGCGTGAAAATGCGCAGCCGCGCGGTGTTGACGGGGTCGCCGGCGTCGCGGACGAAAACCGTCTCCGACAGGTTGAACTCCCGGGCGATGGCCTGCATCCGCGCCGCGTCCAGCCCGGCGCTGTCGAGCACCACCGCCAGCGGATTGCCGGCGAAGGGGGTGTCGGTGAAGACATCGAGCCTGTGATATGCGCGGCGCACGGGCAAATCCGGTGGAGTTTTGCCGCCCTAAACCGGGGCAGCCTTCGGGATGGGCTATTTCACAAGCTCCGCCGCCCGTTTTGCGAAGCGCTCGTCGAATGTTTTGGTCAAATCGACATTCGCGCTTTTCATCTCCTCATCGAATTTCGTCAGCATGTCCGCCGTCGATTTCATGCCGAGGGGATCAATGATGCCGGTGAGGGAATAGGCGGGCCGCGATTTGCTGAGCGCCAGCAGATACAGCGATTTATCGCCGAGCAGATATTCCTCCGGCACGGCGGCGGCGATATCCTGATCGGAAGCCGCCCGCATCCATTGCAGCGTCTTGTAAAAGGCGTTGGCGAGGGCCTGCGTTGTATTGGGGTTTTTATCGATGAAGCCCTTGGTGATATAGAGCACCGCCGCCGGATTGGAGCCGCCGAAGAGGGCGCGGGTGCCCTCCTCGGTGCGGGTGTCCACGACAACGCTGATCTCGCCGGAGCGCTCAAGAAAAGAGATGACCGGCTCCAGATGCGAGATCGCGTCAATCTCGCCCTTTTGGATGGCGGCCAGCGCGGATTGCACGGAGCCTATGCCGATATAAGAAGCGTCGCGCGGCGACAGGCCGGCCTTCGCCATGACGAAATTCATCAGCATGTTGGTGGAGGAGCCCGGCGCGGTGACACCGATTTTCATGCCCTTGAAATCGGCGGGGCCGTCAAATTTTCGGCCCTTTTTGACGCCGACGGCGATCGCGGGAAAGCGCCCAAGCTCGATCACCGCGCGGATGTCCTGGCCCTTGGCCTGCATCCGCACGGTATGCTCGTATGCGCCGGTGACGACATCGATGGAGCCGCCGACCAGCGCCTGAAGCGACCGCGCGCCGCCGGCAAAGTCCTGGATTTCGACTTCGAGGCCTTGCTCCTTAAAGAAGCCCTTCCGCTCGGCGATGGTCAGCGGCAGATAGTAGAGCAAAGCCTTGCCGCCGACGCCGAGGGTGATTTTCGGCTTTTCCGGCGCTTGGGATTTTTCCAAGGGCTGCGCGGGCGCGCCGCCGGCGCATAGGAGGGCCGCCATGGCCGCAGCCAAAAACGTTGCTTTCATTTTTTCCTCCCCAATCCCCAACGCCGGCGCGAACGATGCGGCTTCTTACACCGGTCTTTGAGCCCGCGCACCCATGCTGTTGCCCATGCTCTCGCCAATGCCCTTGCCACGGCCTGCTGGTTTCCTGTATTCATGACCCGGTGTCCGGCTTGCCGGGCAGATTGAGGATTGCCGTGGCCCCCTTCGCCGCATCGATGCAAAATGCCGCCGCGGGCCGCAAGGCCCCGCGGGCGTTTTGCCGCGCGCCGGTCCTTGCCGCCCGCCTGCTTCTCCTTAGCCGCCCCTGAGGGCCGGCCGGGCTTTGCCTGGGCGCTCAGGGGATCGCGCAGAGACGGCAAATCCGACATTCCCCAAAATTTCCCCTGATGGCCCGCCGCGCAAGCCGGGCCGATATCCAGAGAGACCGCCATGTCCATACAGACCGCCATGTCCGCAGTGACCCAAACCGGCGCCCCCGGCTCCAACAAAGACCGCGTGTTCATCTTCGACACCACACTGCGCGACGGCGAGCAATCGCCGGGCGCGACCATGACCTTCGAGGAAAAACTCGAGGTCGCGGACCTGCTCGATGCCATGGGCGTCGATATCATTGAAGCCGGGTTTCCCATCGCCTCGGACGGCGATTTTGAAGCGGTGCAGGCCATCGCCAAACGCATCAAGCGAGCCACCGTGGCGGGTCTCGCGCGGGCCATCAACGCTGACATTGACCGCTGCGGCGAGGCGGTGCGCCATGCCGCGCGCAGCCGCATCCACACGTTTGTGTCGACCTCGCCGATCCACCTCAATCACCAGATGCGCAAATCCGAGGAGGAGGTGCTGGCGATCATCGCGTCCACCGTGGCGCGCGCCCGCAACCTCGTGGAGGACGTGGAATGGTCGGCGATGGACGCGACGCGCACGCCCATCGATTATCTCTGCCGCTGCGTTGACGCCGCGATCAAAGCGGGCGCCACCACGATCAACCTGCCGGACACCGTGGGCTATGCGCTGCCGGAGGAATACGCGTCGATGTTCCGCACTGTGCGGGAGCGCGTGGCGAATTCCGACAAAGCCATCTTCTCGGTGCATTGCCACAATGATCTCGGCCTCGCCGTCGCCAACACTTTGGCGGGCCTCTCGGGCGGGGCGCGGCAGATCGAATGCACCATCAACGGCATCGGCGAGCGCGCCGGCAATGCGGCGCTCGAGGAGGTTGTCATGGCGCTGCGCACCCGCGCGGATATTTTGCCCTTCATGAACAATGTCGATTCCTCCATGCTGTTGCGCGCGTCCAAGCTTGTCTCCGCCGCCTCGTCATTTCCGGTTCAGTACAACAAAGCCATTGTTGGGCGGAACGCTTTTGCCCATGAAAGCGGCATTCATCAGGACGGCATGCTGAAGAACGCCCAGACCTACGAGATCATGACCCCCGAAAGCGTCGGCGTGTTCAAGACCTCGCTGGTCATGGGCAAGCATTCGGGCCGCGCGGCGTTCCGCTCCAAGCTGCGGGACCTCGGCTACAAGCTCGGCGACAACGCTCTGGAGGACGCGTTCAAGCGTTTCAAGGATTTGGCCGACCGCAAAAAGCATGTCTACGACGAGGATATCGAGGCACTCGTTGATGACCAGATCGGCCAGGCCGGGGAGCGCATCAAAGTCGAGGCGCTGACCGTCATCGCCGGCACCATGGGGCCGCAGACGGCGACGCTGACTCTCTCTGTGGATGGCGCGCAATCCACCAAGCAAACGACGGGCAACGGCCCCATCGACGCGATTTTCAACGCCATCAAAGCGATTGTGCCGCATGGCGCGATCCTTGAGCTCTATCATGTCGAGGCGGTCACCGAGGGCACGGACGCGCAGGCGGAAGTCTCCGTGCGGCTGCATGAGGACGGCCGGTCCGTCACCGGCAAATGCGCCGACCCCGACACAATGGTGGCCTCCGCGCGGGCTTATGTGGCGGCGCTCGACAAGCTGCTGGCGAAGCGGCTCAAAGGCGCGTCAGCGGCGGCCGGCTGAGGCGGGCGGTTTATCCCGGGGAAGGCGGGGTCACCTTTCCCGTGAGGCACGCGCCGGCGACGTGACACACGCTCGGGCGCGCGCTGGACAGGCTGGATGGCCTCTGCTACTGCCCGGCCCATCCGCAGCGGCTTATCCAATCGCCGCCGCGTCTCGTTCGACTGGTACGGGTGATTAGCTCAGTTGGTAGAGCAGCTGACTCTTAATCAGCGGGTCGTAGGTTCGAGCCCTACATCACCCACC
>JANYFM010000325.1 GCA_025362655.1 Hyphomicrobiales bacterium
TATTCGCTGTTCGGCCGGCCGCGGCTGACAGCGGCGGCATTTTCGGAGTTGTCATGCGTCGCATTCCCTTGCTTTCCCTCGCGGCCGCCTGCCTTGCCGGCGCGGCCCTTTGTGCCGCGCTGCCGGCGGCCCGCGCGCTGGCGCAGGCGGCCCCGGCCGCTTCGATGCGCGAGACAATGAATATCGGCGAGGAGCCCGGACGCATCTCCACGCCGGAGATCGTCATCGAGGACGGGCCCTACCGCCGCCAGCTGGTGTACTTCCGCAGCAGCGAGCCGGCGGGCACGATCGTGATCCACACATCCGAGCGCTTTCTTTATTTGACGCTCGGCGACAACCGGGCGCTGCGCTACGGCATCGGCGTGGGGCGCGAGGGTTTCCAATGGTCGGGCCTGCTGAAAGTCACGCGCAAAGCGGAATGGCCGGACTGGACGCCGCCGCCGGAAATGATCAGCCGGCAGCCCTATCTGCCGCGCTTTATGGCGGGCGGCCCCGGCAATCCCATGGGCTCGCGCGCGCTGTATCTGGGCGCCACCATCTACCGCATCCACGGCACCAACCAGCCCGAAACCATCGGCCACGCTGTGTCCTCGGGCTGTTTCCGCCTCGCCAACGGCGACGTGATCGATCTCTTTTCGCGCGCCAACGTGGGCGCAAAAGTCGTCATTCGTCACGCCGCGACCCTCTAACCCCGCCGGGATCGGAACCGACCATGCCGCGTATTCTCCACAGCCTGGCCCTTGCAGTGTGTCTGTCCGGCGCGGCGGGCGCCGCTGGCGGGGCGACCCTCGACGACGCGCGCAAACGCGGCGCTGTCAATTGCGGCGTCAGCCAGGGCCTGCAGGGCTTTTCCGACAAAGACGCCGCCGGCGCGTGGTCCGGATTTGATGTGGATTTCTGCCGCGCGCTGGCGGCGGCGGTGTTCAACGATCCCGCCAAAGTCAATTTCGTCCCGCTTTCCGCCAACGACCGGTTCGAGGCGCTGCGCGCCAAGCGCATTGATGTGCTCTCGCGCAATTCGACGTGGACGCTGGAGCGCGAGTCGGCGCTGGGCCTGCTGTTCGCCGCGATCACCTATCACGACGGCCAGGGCTTTCTGCTGTTGCGCAATCCCAAAACCGTTTCGGCGCTGGAGCTGGACGGGAAATCCATCTGCGTGCAGGAGGGCACCACCAGCCGCGCCAATCTGGCGGATTATTTCCGCGCCAATTCGATGACCTACAAGGAGGCTCCTTTCGCGCTGCTGGCGGACGCGCGCGCCGCGCTCGAGAGCGGCAAATGCGACGTGTTCACCGCCGACCAGTCGGCGCTCTATGCCGAGCGGCTGAAACTGGCGAAGCCCGCCGAAGCGCAAATTTTGCCGGACGTGATCTCCAAAGAGCCGCTGGGTCCGGCGGCGCGCGCCGATGACCTCGCGTGGTTCAACGTCGTCAAATGGACGGCCTTCGCGCTTATCAACGCCGAGGAGCTCGGCATTTCCACCGCCACGGTGCCCGATGCGCTCGCCTCCACGAAGCCGGATGTGCGGCGTTTCACCGGCGCCGAGGGCAATCTGGGCAAGGGGCTCGGCCTCGACAACGCCTGGGCCGTCCGCGCCGTGAAAGCCGTCGGCAATTACGCTGAGGTCTTCGAGCGCAACATCGGCTCGCGCTCCAAGCTCGCCATTCCCCGCGGGCTGAACCAGCTTTGGTCGCAGGGCGGAATTCTGTACGCGCCGCCGCTGCGGTGAGCAGGCGGCTTTATGCCGCTGGCGTCCGGCCGGGAGGATCGATAGACAAGGGGCCTGTTGACCCTGAGCGCTCCCCATGACCGCCATCGCTTTCCCCATCCCCGACCCCGGCATTCTCGCGCGCCGAGATGACATTATCGCCGGCCTTGCACGGCTGGTGCCGGGCGAATGCCTGATCACCTCGCTGGACGAGCGCCGCGCTTTTGAGACTGACGCGCTGACCGCCTACCGGCGCATGCCGCTCGCCGTTGTGCTGCCGCGCTCGACGGAGGAGGTCTCCGCCGTGCTGGCATTTCTCAACGCGGAGGGCGTCAAAGTGGTACCGCGCGGCGCGGGCACCTCGCTGTCGGGCGGCGCGATCCCGCAGGAGGACGCGGTCGTCGTCGGCGTCTCCAAGCTCAACCAAATCCTCAAGGTGGACTACGCCAACCGCGCGGCGCTGGTGCAGGCCGGCGTCACCAACCTCGGCATCACCGACGCGATCATGGCGGATGGTTTCTTTTACGCGCCCGACCCATCCTCGCAGCTCGCCTGCACCATTGCCGGCAATATCGGCATGAACAGCGGCGGCGCGCATTGCCTGAAGCACGGCGTCACCACCAATCATATTCTGGGAATGAAAATGGTGCTGATCGACGGAACCATTGTCGATATCGGCGGCGACTGGCTGGACGCCGGCGGCCTTGATTTTCCCGGCCTTCTGGTCGGCCACGAGGGCCAGCTCGGCATCGTGACGGAGGCGACCGTGCGCATTCTTCGCGCCGCCGAGGGCGCGCGTCCCGTGTTGTTCGGCTTCGACCATGGCGAGGACGCCGGCGCCTGCGTCGCCGACATTATCGGGCACGGCATTGTGCCTGTCGCGATGGAATATATGGACAAGCTCGCCATCGAAATCACCGAGGCTTTCGCCCACGCGGGCTATCCGCTCGATGTCGAGGCGATGCTGATTGTCGAAGTCGAGGGTTGCGACACCGAGATTGACACGCAATTGGCGCGGATCATCGAAATCGCCAAGCGGCACAACGTGAAAACCGTGCGCGAGTCGCAATCGGCAATGGAGGCCGCGCTGATCTGGAAGGGACGCAAGTCAGCCTTTGGCGCGACGGGCCGTGTCGCCGATTACATCTGCATGGACGGCACCGCGCCGCTTGGCAAGCTGGCCCACGTGCTGAAGCGCACCGATGAGATCGTGAAGTCTTACGGCCTGCGGGTCGCCAATGTGTTTCACGCGGGCGACGGCAACATGCATCCGCTGATCATGTACAATGTCAACGATCCCGCCGAGCAGGCGAAAGCGGAGGCGGCGGGCAATGAAATCCTGATGGTCTGCGTCGAGGCCGGCGGCTGCCTGACCGGCGAGCACGGCGTCGGCATCGAGAAGCGCGATCTCATGCATGCGCAGTTCACACAGACCGATATGAACCAGCAGATGCGCGTGCGCGCGGTGTTTGACCCGCAATGGCTGCTCAATCCCGCCAAGGTGTTTCCGCTTGAGGGGAGGCTGGGCGCGCCGTGACCTCTCACGCTCCCGCCACGGAAACGCAAGCCGCTGACATCATCGCCGAAGCCCGCGCGCGCAAGGCGCCGCTGGAGATTGAGGGCGGCGGCACGCGGCGCGGGCTGGGGCGCCCTGTGCAGGCCGCCGCGACGCTGTCGACGCGCGCGCTGACGGGCATCACGCTTTATGAACCGGCGGAAATGGTGATTTCCGCGCGGGCGGGCACAACGCTCGCGGAAATCGAGGCGGCGCTCGCCGCCAAGGGGCAGATGCTGCCGTTCGAGCCCGGGGATTGCCGCGCGCTCTATGGAACCACGGGCGAGCCGACCCTGGGCGGAATCGCCGCCTGCGCCGTCTCCGGCCCGCGCCGCATCCAGGCGGGCGCGGCGCGCGATCACCTGCTGGGAGTGCGCCTCGTCAATGGACGCGGCGAGATCGTCAAGTCGGGCGGGCGCGTGATGAAGAATGTCACCGGGCTCGATCTGGTAAAGCTCAATTGCGGCGCGCATGGCACGCTGGGGCTGCTCACCGAAGTGACCTTCAAAGCGTTGCCAAAGGCGCCGGCGGCGGGCACGCTGGTGTTTGAGGGCCTTGATGACGCGCAAGCCGTGGAGTGCCTGTGCGCGGCGCTGGGTTCGCCGTTTGAGGTGAGCGGCGCCGCGCATCTGCCGGGCGATATTGCCGGCGGCGCGCCGCGCACGCTGCTGCGCATCGAGCATTTTGCCGACTCCGTTGAATACCGCATCGGAGCGCTGGCGGGGCTGCTGGCGAAATTCGGCGCGGCGCGGCGGCTGGACGAGGGACAGAGCGCAGCGGAATGGCGCGCCATCCGCGACGTTGCCGCGCTGGCGCAGCCTGGCGATCACGCGGTGTGGCGAATTTCGACCGCCCCGACGCGCGCTCCCGCGCTCGTCGCCGCCATCCGCGAACGACTTGCCGCGCGTTGCTTTTATGATTGGGGCGGCGGGCTCGTTTGGCTGGCCTGCGCGGCAGACGGCGATTGCGGCGCGGCAGCGGTGCGCGGCGCGCTCGCCGCCAGCGGCGGCCACGCGACGCTGGTCCGCGCGCCCGAAGAGGCCCGCGCGCGAATCGATGTGTTTCAGCCGCAGGGCGCGGCGCTGATGAAGCTGACGGCGGGGATCAAGGCGGCGTTTGATCCCGACGGCGTGCTCAATCCCGGGCGGATGTGGGCGGGGGTTTAGACTGATGCAAACCAACTTCTCATCCGC
>JANYFM010000333.1 GCA_025362655.1 Hyphomicrobiales bacterium
GCGCGGGCCGGAATCGGGCTGATCAGCGAAATCGTCGCGGTGAAGGGCGTGCAAACGGTGCCGCTGATGACGCAAGACCCCGCAGGCTACGTGGGGTTTGCGGGTGTCGTTGGCTCCGCGGCGAACAACCCCGAAGCCGCGCTCGCATTGCTGCAATTCCTGATTTCGCCCGGGGGGCAGGCGGTACTCCGCGCCAAGGGCATGCTGCCGGGCTAACAGCGCCTCGCTTCGAGGCGCGGTGTAATACCAAAGGGCATGAGCTTTGACTCATGACCTTTCGCACAATCACCGGCCCCTACCCAAGCCGCGCGGACTTCTCTATGTTGCACCGCATTCGCTTCCCATCGCCGAAGGCACGTCATGGCATCCGACCACTCCACGCCGCATTTCCACAATGAGCCGGGCCTCTCCTCCCTGCGCATCGGCGCGAAGGAGTTTATGTGCATAGGCGCCCTGCCCCCGCTGGATCACCCCCATATCTACATCGACATGGGCGCGGAAAGTGAGGCGGTCTGTCCCTACTGCTCCACGCACTACCTCTATGTCGCCTCCCTGCGCGGCCATAGCGACCCCGCGGGTTGCGAATGGTCGCCCGCCGCCGCCTGACAAGGCGCCCTCCCCTTCGGACCCGTTGGATTGGCAAAGCAGCTTCATGCCGTGATCGCCGGCGCCGGCATTGGCGGTCTTGCGGCGGCGATTCAACTGGCGCGCGCGGGCCTGCGCGTCACGCTGCTCGAACGGGCGCCGCTGATTGATGACGCCGGAGCCGGCATTCAGCTCGCGCCCAATGCCAGCGGCGTGCTGCGCGAAATGGGCCTGCTGGACCGCATTATGAAATTCGCCTCCACGCCCGAGGCGCTGCGCATAAGGCGCGCCCGGGACGACAAAGAGCTGGCGCGCCTGACGCTGGGGCCGATTTCGGAGTTTCGCTGGGGCGCGCCTTCGCTGGTGATCCACCGCGCTGATTTGCAGCGCGTGCTGATGGAGACCTGCGCGGGGGAGCGCGCGATTTCCCTGCGCACGGGATTGCGGGTAACCGGATTTGCGGTGGCTTCCGGCGGCGTCGAAATCGGCGCGCTCCAGGGCGCGGAAATAACCCGCATCGATGCGGATTTTCTGATCGGCGCCGATGGCCTGAAGTCCCTCGTGCGCGAACGGCTGGGGCTGGGCATGGCCGACGCGCCCGTCTGGTCGGGCCGCACCGCCTACCGGGCTCTGGTGCGCGCCGCCGATGCGCCGCCTTCCGCGTTGCGGCTTGAGACCAGCCTGTGGCTGGGGGCCAAAGCCCACCTCGTGCATTACCCGCTGCGCCATGGCGAATTCGTCAACGTCGTGGCGATAGCCGAAGACCGCAGGCCGGCCGAAGACGCCGAGGACCTATGGTCGATCGCTTCGGAGCCTGCTGAAATTTCGCCGGTTTTTGCCAATTGGGCGCCGGATGCGCGCGATCTCGTCGCCGCCGCGCGTGAGTGGCGGCGCTGGCCGCTGTTTGACCGCAACCCCGCCGCGCGCTGGCGCATCGACCGTGTCGCTTTGCTTGGCGATGCCGCCCACCCCATGCTGCCGTTTTTCGCTCAGGGCGCGGCCCAGGCGATCGAGGACGCGGCGGCGCTGGGGCGCGCATTCACCGCCCAAGCGGGTAATATCCAAGCGGGTGATATCAACGCCGCGCTGGGCGCCTATGAGGCGGAACGCGCCCGGCGGGCCGGCGCGGTTGTCATCGCCTCGCGCAAACAGGGCGCAATCTACCACATGCGCGGCCTCCTGGCGGCGGCGCGCGATATCGTGATGCAGCGGCAGAGCGCCAATCAAATGATGAACCGGCTGGACTGGCTTTACAATTTCACCCCGGCAAAAACATAGGGAACGGCCATGGACAAGCAGGATCTCGTCGGAACCTGGCGCGGCGCCGGCCAAAAGGTGTTCAACGCCGACGGCACTCTGCGCTCATCGCGCGGCCCCTCCCCCAGCTATATTCTGTATACGCAGAGCGGCCATATGATCGTGCTGGCGACGGACCCTGAGGGGATTTCGGCCGCCGAGCCCGCAAAAATGTCTGATGCGGACAAGGC
>JANYFM010000201.1 GCA_025362655.1 Hyphomicrobiales bacterium
CGGATGTGTCCAGCATGACGCCGGACCACGTCGCACCCGCGCCGGTGGCGCGCCTTTCATCGCTGAGAATTTTGCCTTTCCATTTGGGATCGAGCAGATTTAGCCACGGGCCGGAACTCCTCCGAAGGCTGACAGCTTGGCTTGGGAAAATCGCGGGCTGGAGCGCGCAATCGCATGGACAGGAGCGCAGGGGGGAGCGCAGGCGCCGCGTGAGCGCCCGCTGTGAGCGCCCGCTTGCTCCCCGGCCCGCCCCCTGCTACATCCCGCGCGCCTGACCGCTGGAATGCGTCCGGGCATCACCCGTTTCCGCACGCCGGTTCACGCCGGCCCGCTCTGAACGAGCGGAGGACGCGCTGCCATGCAGCGCGCGCCGGCGTGGGGAAACACCCGATAACACCAACCCGCCGGCGCAGGCCCCAAGGGGCGTTTCAGGAGATTATATGTCAGCTTCCAGCATGAGCCTCACGCCTTCGCGCGAGGATTTCGCCGCATTGCTCAACGAAAGTTACGGCGAGGACGAGGCCTTCGAGGGAACCGTCGTCAAGGGCACCGTGGTCGGCATCGAAAAAGACATGGCCGTCATTGACATCGGTTTGAAGACCGAAGGGCGCGTGGCGCTGAAGGAATTCGCCGGCCCGAACCGCGATCAGGTTCTGAAAATCGGCGATATTGTTGAAGTCTACCTGGAGCGCGTCGAGAACGCCCTCGGGGAAGCCGTGATATCGCGCGACAAGGCGCGCCGCGAGGAGAGCTGGGTCAAGCTCGAAAAAGCTTTCGAGAAGAAGGAAAAAGTTGAAGGCGTCATCTTCAACCAGGTCAAGGGCGGTTTCACCGTCGATCTCGACGGCGCCGTCGCGTTTTTGCCGCGCTCGCAGGTGGATATCCGCCCGGTGCGCGATGTGACGCCGCTGATGAATGTCACGCAGCCCTTCGAAATTCTGAAAATGGACCGCCGCCGCGGCAATATCGTGGTGTCGCGCCGCACTGTGCTCGAAGAGAGCCGCGCCGAGCAGCGCCATGAGATCGTCGCCAACCTCGAAGAGGGCCAGGTCATCGACGGCGTCGTCAAGAACATCACCGATTACGGCGCCTTCGTCGATCTCGGCGGCATTGACGGCCTGCTGCATGTGACCGACATCGCGTGGCGCCGGGTTAATCACCCGACCGAAGTGCTCAACATCGGCCAGACCGTGAAGGTGAAGATCGTCAAGATCAATCACGACACGCATCGCATATCCCTCGGCATGAAACAGCTTCAAGAGGATCCCTGGCAGGGCATCGAGGCGAAGTATCCGCTGCAGGCGCGCCTGCACGGCCGCGTCACCAACATCACCGATTACGGCGCCTTCGTGGAGCTGGAGCCGGGCATCGAGGGGCTTATCCACGTCTCGGAAATGTCGTGGACGAAGAAAAATGTGCATCCCGGCAAAATCGTCGCGACGAGCCAGGAGGTCGATGTGCAGGTGCTTGAGGTCGATCAGGCCAAGCGCCGTATTTCGCTGGGCCTCAAGCAAACCCTGCAAAACCCGTGGGAGGCCTTTGCGCAGACCCATCCCGCCGGGACCATTGTCGAGGGCGAGGTCAAGAACAAGACCGAATTCGGCCTGTTCATCGGCCTCGACGGCGATGTCGACGGCATGGTGCATCTGTCCGATCTCGACTGGAAGCGTCCGGGCGAGCAGGTCATCGAGGAGTACAAAAAGGGCGACATGGTGAAGGCGCAGGTTCTCGACGTGGACGTTGAGAAAGAGCGCATTTCGCTGGGCGTGAAACAGCTCGGGGGCGCGGATCCCTTCGCCGGCAAGGCCGAGGGCGAGTCCGATATGCGCAAGGGCTCGGTCGTCACCTGCGAAGTGACCGAGGTGAAGGAGGGCGGCCTTGAAGTGAAGATCGTCGGCACCGACATGACCGCATTTATAAAGCGCAACGAGCTGGCCCGCGACCGCGCCGATCAGCGCGCCGAGCGCTTCGCTGTGGGCGAGAAGGTCGATGCCCGCATCACCCTGCTCGACCGCAAGGCGCGCAAAATCTCCGTTTCGGTCAAGGCGCTGGAAATGGCTGAGGAAAAAGAAGCCATCGCCCAATACGGCTCGGCGGATTCGGGCGCTTCGCTCGGCGACATTCTCGGCGCCGCGCTGAAAGCCCGCGATGCCCCGGCCAAGGCCAAGGCAAAGGCCAAGGCGGAAGAGGAATAACATTCCCCGGCGCTTGGCCGGCAACACCGCAAAAATATGGCCCGCGCCCCAAAAGGCGCGGGCTTTTTCGTGGAGCCGCGCCGCGGGTCTGTGCTAGGGATTGCGCGGGAATGATTTATTCCCGCGCCTCTAACCCGCGTCCTGTGCCAGCCGCCACC
Organism: Hyphomicrobiales bacterium; assembly: GCA_025362655.1. Classification (GTDB taxonomy): domain Bacteria; phylum Pseudomonadota; class Alphaproteobacteria; order Rhizobiales; family Beijerinckiaceae; genus Terripilifer. The sequence goes on from JANYFM010000201.1 coordinate 2,354, forward strand.
CGGAACAAGCCATGGCCCCGCCCCCCGACTGGAATGCTGATTACCTCACCGATCGGCGCCGGCTGCGCCGCAAGCTGTCCTTCTGGCGCGCCGGCGCGGCGCTGGCGCTGATCGCGGCCGTCGGCGCGCTCACGTGGCGGCTGTCGGGGCCGGGGGTCTCCGGCGCTTATCAGCAGCACGTCGCGCGCATTGCCATTGAAGGCGTCATCACCGGCGACCGCGAGACGCTGAAACTGCTGGAGGATGTGGCGAAATCCCCGGCCAGCGCGCTGATCCTCTCCATTGAAAGCCCCGGCGGAACCACGACGGGCGCCGAACGGCTCTACGACGCCATCCGAAAAGTGGCGGAGAAAAAGCCGGTGGTCGCGGTGGTCAGGGGCATGGCGGCCTCCGGCGGCTACATTGCCGCCCTCGGGGCCGACCGCATTGTCGCGCAGGGCAATTCGCTCGTCGGCTCAATCGGCGTTCTCTTTCAGTTTCCCAATGTCGGCAAACTGCTGGAAAACTTCGGCGTCAAAGTCGAGGAGGTGAAATCCTCGCCGCTCAAGGCCGCGCCCAACGGGCTGGAGCCGACCAGCCCCGAGGCGAGAGCGGCGCTGGAGGCGCTGGTCAGCGATTCCTACGACTGGTTCCGCGCTCTTGTAAAAAACCGCCGCGCCATGAGCGATGCGGAGATTGCCGCCGTGGCGGACGGGCGGGTTTTCACCGGACGCCAGGGCTTGGCGCTCAAATTGATCGACGCCACAGGCTCCGAAGCCGATGCGATCGCCTGGCTGGAAAGCGCTAAAGGCGTCAGGAAAGATCTGCCCGTGCGCGACTGGCGGCCCGGCCGGCAGGGCGGACGACTGGGGATTTTTGGGCTTGCCTCAGGCCTTGCGGGCCTGCTGGGTTTGTCGGAATATGCCGAAGCGCTTAGCCGGCTGAATAATATTCACGAGGTCCAGGGACTTGACGGGCTCGTGTCGGTTTGGCACGCTGGATTTATCAATTGATTGCCAGGCGCCGGGCGTTGGGTTTTCCTACCCCGGCCTGTCGGGACCCAAGAAAATGATTAAATCGGAACTGATTGAACGGATCGCCGAGCGTTACCCGCATCTTTTTGTGCGCGATGTGGAAAAAATCGTCAACGCGATTTTGGAGGAGATTTCCGGCGCGCTGGAGCGCGGCGACCGCGTGGAATTGCGCGGTTTCGGCGCTTTCTCGGTCAAGCACCGCGATCCCCGCGACGGGCGCAATCCGCGCACCGGCGAGGCGGTTGCCGTCGAGAGCAAGAATGTGCCGTTTTTCAAAACCGGCAAGGATATGCGCAAGCGGCTGAACGAGAAGCACCAGGCATAAAGGCGCTGACGCCGCGGGCGATTGAAGAAACCGGGGTTTGGGCCTAATTTAAGCGCGCGCCGGCCCGCCGCGCCTTGAATTGGAAGTCCCGCATGAGAACGTTTCTGAAATGGCTGATCCTGCTGCCTGTCGGCTTGGCGCTCGGCGTCTTCGCGCTGCTGAACCGGACCAGCGTGCCTGTCGTCCTCGATCCATTCGGCAACGATATTCCCGGCTTGCGGTTTGAGGCGCCATTGTTTTTCGTGATGCTGGCCTGCGGCGCGCTCGGCGTGGTGGCCGGCAGCGTGTTCACCTGGTTTGGCCAAGGCAAACACAGGCGCGCCGCGCGGGCCGCCCGCGCCGAGGCATCGCGTTTGCTGGAAGCCAATGAGCGCCTGCGCGCGCAAAGCTCCGGCGGCGCGCCGGCGCTGCCGGCGCCCATGCGAAGCGCCGCCTGACGAATGGATGGTAAACCAGATTAATCGGGGGAAACGTCTGATGGATGACCGGCACATCCCCAGCCAGCACGACGGCAACGCCTACCGCCTGGCCGCGCCTTTTTTCAATGCCTATCTCACGCAGGTCGGGCGCGGCACACCAGGCGGCGAATATATGCGCCGTTTCTGGCATCCGGTCGCGGTGTCGGCGGAAACCGGCGCGACGCCCAAAAGCGTGCGCGTTCTCGGCGAGGACCTGATCGTGTTTCGCGACGGCAAGGGCCGCCCCGGCCTTGTCTATCCGCGCTGCTGTCACCGCGGCGCCGATCTCTATTACGGCAAAATCGAGGATGAGGGCATCCGCTGCTGTTACCACGGCTGGCTGTTCGACGTGGAGGGGCGCTGCCTCGATCAGCCCTGCGAGCCCGAAGGCGGCCTGCACAAGGAGCGCGTTCGCCAGCCCTGGTATCCTGTGCGCGAGCAATACGGGCTGGTGTGGGCCTATATGGGTCCGCCCGAAAAAATGCCGCTGCTGCCGCGCTATGATGTGTTTGAGACCCGCGGCCCCGGCGAAATAATCGTCGCGGAGGACAATGGCCTCGGATCGGGCGGCGACGCGCCGGGATTCATCGCGCCCTGCAACTGGCTTCAGCATTGGGAAAACATCATGGACCCGTTCCATGTGCCGATTCTGCACGCCTCTTTCAGCGTGTCGCAATTCGTCAAGGAAATGGCGATCCTGCCCGAGGGCGATTGGGAGTATGTGCCGCTCGGCGTGCGTTACACCGGCATTCGCCAGCTTGGCGGCGGGCGCGCGCTGCGGCGCGTGACGGAGGTGATGGCGCCGACTTTGCGGGTGGTGGCCAGCCCGCTGCTGAAGCCGGGCTTCATCGATTCGCTGGGCTGGACGCTGCCCGTCGATGACACCCACTACAAGATTTTCTCGGTTCACCGAACCGGCAATCCCGGCGAGCGGCGGGGCTCTCTGTATAACGGCAAGCGCTGGTCGGAGCTGACACCGGAAGAGCATCAGGCGATGCCCGGCGATTACGAGGCGCAGGTTGGACAGGGGCCGGTCACCTTTCATTCCGAAGAGCATCTGACGACGACGGACAAGGGCATCGGCATGCTCCGCCGATTCCTCGCGCGGCAGATAAAAATCGTCGAGGACGGCGGCGACCCCGCCGGCGTGATTTTTGACGAGGCGCAAATCGTCGTGAAGCTTGAGGCTGGAAACTTTTTCTTCGACGAAGCCGCGCGGTAGCGCCGCGCGCACAGGAGCTTTGCATGAATAAATCCGCAGCCCTCGCGGCAGCAGCCGCATGCTGCCTTGCCGCGCCCGCCTATGCGCAATGGCACAAATCCCCTGAGGTTCAGGCGCTTTACGAAAAAGCGAAACTTGAGAGGAAAGTCGTCGTCTGGGGCACGCAGCGCACCGAGGTGGAGTGGATTCCTCCCGCGTTCAATGCGCTTTTTCCCGGCATCGAGGTGGAATTCCTGGGGGATAACGATGTCGCCACCAAAGCCATCGCCGAGGCCCGCGCGGGCCGCCACACCATCGACGTGTTTTGGAATTCGCTGACCGGCTCGCTGCCGCTGATGCAGCGCGACCTCATCGCGAAATCCGACTGGACGCCCTTCGGCATCGCGAAGACGAACATCTCCTTCGACGGGCGCATGGCCTACACCAGCAACATGGCCTATTCCCTCGCATGGAACCGCGACCTGATGAAGCGGGAGGACATCCCTGAGAACTGGGCCGGCCTGCTCGACCCCCGGTTCAAAGGCAAAATGACCGCCAGCCTGTTTTTGCTGCCAAGGGTGTTCGGCGGCCTGCAAATCGCGTGGGGCGAGGAGCGCGCGGTGAAATTCGCCCGAGACATCCTGAGTTCGGCGGACCTCCTGCTCACCCGCTCGCCGCGCGAATCGATTCTCGCGTCGGGCGAGCGCTCCCTCGCCATGGGCGAGGTGGATTCGCTGGCGCGCATGTGGGCAAAATCCGGCATGAAAATCGATTATCTCGTGCCGGAGCCCATGCTGCTCGGCCAGTTCGGCTCGACGGTCATGGCCAAAGCGCCGAACCCGAACGCGGCACTGCTGCTGGCGGGATACATGGCAAGCGCGGAAGGCAAGGCGGCGAAGGAGGCCGCGACTTCGCAAGCCGACTACGGCCCCACCGGCACAAGCGATCTCGCCAAGCGGATCAACTCCGGCAAAGCGGAGGTCGTCTTCGACAATCCGCAGCAAATGGAGGCGCGCGAGAAGGCGATCCGCGCTATGGGACCGATTGTGACCGGGCAGAAGTGAGCGCGGAGCGGGGCATCGACAAAAGCGGCGAATTGCTTCAATCCTCCGCCCCATGATGCAGCCTCTGATCAAAATCTGCGGCCTTTCGACGCCGGAAGCCCTTGAGGCCGCGCTGGATGCGGGCGCTGACATGGCGGGGTTCGTGTTCTTCGCGCCGAGCCCGCGCAATGTGCCGCTGGAGGCGGCGCGGATGCTGGGAGCGCGGGTGGAGGGGCGCGCGCAAAAGGTTTCGCTGACTGTCGATGCGGACGACGATTTTCTCGCTGCGGTTATTGCGGCGCTGGCCCCCGACATTTTGCAGCTTCACGGAAAAGAGACGCCGGCGCGCGCTGCGGAAATCGCCGCGAAATTCCGCCTGCCCGTGATGAAAGCCATCGGCATTTCCAGCGCGGCGGACCTCGCGGCGATCCCGCAATACGAAGGCGCGGCGGACCGCCTGCTGTTTGACGCGCGCCCGCCCAAAGACGCCACGCGCCCCGGCGGCAACGGCCTCGCCTTCGACTGGGCGCTGCTTAAAGGCATCAGCCCCGCCAAGCCGTGGATGCTCTCAGGCGGGCTGACACCGGACAATGCCGCCGCCGCCCTGCGCGAAACCCGCGCGCCCGGCCTCGATGTGTCCTCCGGCGTGGAAAGCGCGCCCGGAGTGAAGGACATCGACCGCATCGAGGATTTCATGGCGCGGGCGCGGGCCGCGGCGGCGGTTATGTGAGGGCTTGGTTCTCCGCGATGAAACGCCTAAAAGCCTCCCTCCCCTTGGAGCGCGCGCGTTGAACCCTCTGCCCCCCAATTCTTTCCGGTCCGGCCCCGATTCCACCGGGCATTTCGGCATTTTCGGCGGACGGTTTGTGGCGGAGACGCTGATGCCGCTGATTTTGGATTTGGAGGCGGCCTATAAGGCGGCGCGGGCCGATCCCTCGTTTCAGGCGGAGCTGGACCATCTCGCCACGCATTATGTGGGCCGGCCGAGCCCGCTGTATTTTGCCGGGCGGATGACCGAGCATTGCCGTTCTCTTTCCTCGGCCCCCGGCCTTTTGGGCGCGAAGATTTACTTCAAGCGCGATGAGCTCAACCACACGGGCGCGCACAAGATCAACAATGTGCTCGGGCAAATTCTGCTGGCGCGGCGGATGGGCAAAAAGCGCATCATCGCCGAGACAGGCGCGGGCCAGCACGGCGTCGCCACCGCCACGGCCTGCGCCAAATACGGGCTCGAATGCGTCGTCTACATGGGCGCGGTCGATGTCGAGCGGCAAAAGCCCAATGTGTTCCGCATGAAGCTGCTGGGCGCCAAAGTGGTCCCCGTGCAGGCGGGCGCGCGCACCCTGAAAGACGCGATGAACGACGCCTTGCGCGACTGGGTGACGAATGTCGCGGACACCTTCTATTGCATCGGCACGGCGGCGGGGCCGCATCCCTATCCCGCGATGGTCCGGGATTTTCAATGCGTCATAGGCAACGAGACGCGCGTTCAGATGCATGAGGCGGAAGGCCGGCTTCCGGATTCGCTCGTCGCGTGCATCGGCGGCGGCTCGAATGCCATCGGGCTGTTTCACCCGTTTCTTGATGATCCCTCCGTCGGGATTTACGGCGTCGAGGCCGGCGGCCGCGGGCTCGATGTGCCCGACGGGCACTGCGCCTCGCTGGCCGGCGGCCGCGCGGGCGTGCTGCACGGCAACCGCACTTATCTTTTGATGAACGACGACGGACAGATCAGCGAAGGCCATTCCATCTCCGCCGGGCTCGACTATCCCGGCATCGGCCCGGAGCATTCGTGGCTAAAGGAGAGCGGCCGCGTGACCTATTTGTCGGCAACCGACAAAGAGGCGCTGGCGGCGTTCCAGCTTTGCTGCCAATTGGAGGGGATCATTCCCGCGCTGGAGCCCTCGCACGCGCTGGCCAAGGTGCTGGACCTCGCGCCGACCAAGCCGCGGGATCATCTGATGGTGATGAATCTCTGCGGGCGCGGCGATAAGGATATTTTCTCCGTGGCGGAGCATCTGGGGGGCATGTGAGCGCGCGCGCTTTTACGCGCCGCGGCCCGCGGCCCTGTCCAGCACCGCGCCCGCATCCGCCGGCGCGTCATTGCCGGTCCACGCCACATATTGATCGGGGCGCACGAGCGTCAGGCGCGCTTCATAATCCTCACGGCCGTCTTTGAACGTGTCGGCGATGATTTTAAGCGGAATGTTTCGCGCGCCGGCCGCGGCCGCGAATGCCTCGGCGGCGCCTGGCGGGGCGCCGAAGGCCAGCAGCGCGAACCCATCGCCCAGCTCCTCAAAGACATTGCGGCCGCCGGTGAGCGCGCGCGGCGCCAGATGGTGCCCGGCGCGGGCCTTGAACATATAATCGCCGCGCGCCGCGCAGACGCCGCCGGGGGGGCCGAAGACCGTCGGCGAACCTTCATAATTGGGCTCGTAATTGAGCACGAAACGGGTGCTGTCTTCTTTCAGTTCCGCCCAGTCGCGCGCGAAGGCTTCAGGCTCGCGGGCGGGATCGTGGCGGTTGATCATATCGCCCTCCCATTCAATGCGCGCCGCGATGAACTCCTCGCCGAGCTGTTTGAAGACCGGCCTGCGCTCCCCGTCATAGGATCGCAGCAGGGCTTCGCCGCCCCAGCCTTTGAGGCGCGCGGCGAGTTTCCAGCCGAGGTTGGCGACATCCTCCATGCCGTTGTTGAGGCCGAACACGCCATAGGGGGGATGCGAATGGGCGGCGTCGCCGGCGATGAAGATTCGGCCCGCCCGGTAGTCCCGCGCCACCGCGACACGCAAATCCCAAAAGCCGACGTGATCGAATTCGCAGGGGAATTCGAAGCCGGCGGATTTGTGCAGCATCGCCTTGAAATCGAAATTGTCCCGCGTTGTGTCGGCCGGCACAGGCGAGTGGAAAAACCAGCCCTCGCCGGGATCAATCCGCCCAAAAAACTGCCAGTATCCGCGAAGCTCCGGATGCATGACGCGGTAGGTCGAGCAGGGCGGGAACATTTTGCCCAGCCTTTGGCTCAATTCGCGCGAGCGGAACACGGCGAGAACCATGATCTGATCGAAATCCGCGCCGTCGCGCGCTATGCCCGCCTGTTCGCGCACGATGGAATGGCCGCCGTCGCAGCCGACGATATAATCGGCTTCCAGCGTTTCGGCCGCGCCGTCTCCCGCCTCGTTTTCAACGCTCACGCGCACGCCCCGCGCGTCCTGCTCCAGCGAGCGCGCCGCCCAGCCGAAACGGGTCTGCGCGAGGGGCAGCGTCTCCAGCTTTCGGCGCAAAACACCTTCCAAAAGATATTGCGGCATGCGGTCGTTCTTCTGGAAATAATATTGCCCGACCGCCTCGCGTCCCGCGAACGCGTGCCAGTGCTCGTTTGAAAGGCTCTCGAAGGCGGTAACCCCGCTGGCGGGGACTTCGGGCGGCAGCAAGCGCTGGGCGCGCAGCTCATCGACGCAGCCCCAGAAATAAAACCGCTCCAGCGTGCGCTGCGCAAGATTTTGCCCGCGCGGAATTTTGTGCATGCCGGGACGCCGCTCAATCAGCGCGCAGGATATGCCGCGCAGGGCAAGGTCAACCGCGAGCCCCGCCCCGACCGGCCCCGCGCCGATGATAATAACCTGAAAGCGCTTGTTCAAAGGCCTCTCCCGCCAACCGCCGCCTCCGGCGCCAGAACCAAGCCTTCAGCTAAACCGCTCCGCGCGCAAACTCAACGCCCCCAAGCCTTTATCCCGGCCCGGACAGCGTATCGACTCGCCCTTGCCTGTCCGGCTAGAGTGCGGCGGGATGAATTTGTGGAGGAAAATAAATGTCGGACGCGACCGCGGCCCTGCCGCAAAAAAACGTGCTGGTGAAAATCGAGAATGGCATCGCATGGGTGACGCTCAACCGCCCCGGCAAGCGCAATGCCATCAATCCGGGCATCGTCTTTGAGATGATCCAGGTGCTCGACGCTCTGGAGAGCGATCCATCCGCCAAAGTCGTTGTGCTCACAGGCTCGGGCGACGCGTTTTCGGCGGGCATGGATCTCAAGGAATATTTCCGTGAAAATGAGGCCAAGGGTCTAGGTGCGGTGCGTCAAGCACAACGCGAAGCCTATGGCTGGTGGCGCCGCCTCCGCTGGTATCAGAAGCCGACCATCGCCATGGTCAATGGCTGGTGCTTCGGCGGTGGCTATGGCCCGCTGTTCGCGTGCGACCTCGCTTTTGCGGCGGAGGAAGCGACCTT
>JANYFM010000053.1 GCA_025362655.1 Hyphomicrobiales bacterium
GTTTGATGACGGCAACTCTTATGAGCTGCCGGCCGAATATCTGCGCGTCGAGAGCCCCAGCGCCGAGGTGCAGGGCCACGGCCCGGGCGGGCGAACGACGCAATTTGGCAAGAGTGGCGTACGGCTCACCGAGATCGTGCCGACAGGCAATTATGCGGTGCGCCTGATGTTTGACGACCATCATTCCACGGGCATTTATAGTTTCGCCTGGCTGCATGGCCTCGCGGTTAATCACGCGGCGAAATGGCGGGCCTATCTGGATGAGATCAAGGCAAAAGGCTTGTCGCGGGATGCTGTCGCTAAAAGGTGATCCTGAAAAAAAAAAGGCCGGACTCCCGTCCGGCCTCAATCGCGGGCAGCCCGTCGAAATCAGCGAACCACAGTCACTTTCGTGCCGATTTTCACGCGCTCGAAGAGGTCCGTCACGTCCTCATTGGTCATGCGGATGCAGCCGGACGAGACCGCCTGGCCGATGGTGTCGGGCTCGTTGGAGCCGTGGATGCGGTAAAGCGAGGAACCAAGGTACATCGCGCGAGCGCCCAGCGGGTTGCTCGGGCCGCCCTCCATATGGCGCGGCAAATCAGGCCGGCGCTTTAACATTTGCGGCGGCGGCGTCCACGCCGGCCATTCCTTTTTGTTGCTGACGGTTTTCGTGCCCGACCATTCAAAGCCGGGGCGGCCGACGCCGACGCCGTATTTAACGGCCTGTCCGCCCGGCAAAACGTAGTACAGCCGGCGCTCTTTGGTCGAAATAATCACAGTGCCGGGAGCCTGCCCGCCGCTATAAGACACGGTTTCGCGCGGAATCGAGCTTTGCTGGGGCTGGCCGCCGCCGAGCGCCGCGGGATTGGGCAGGATGGGCAGGCGGGTCTCAAGATCGATCATTTCGATCTGGAGCGCGGCGGCGGGAACGGCGAGAAGCGAAAGCCCCAACGCGGACCCGGCGAGGGAAAGAAGAATGCGGTTCATAGAGGCCTGCCTAGTGGTGGGAGTTGAGTCGGATCGAGCGCGACTTTCGGCGCATTTTGACCACGCGCGGCGCGATTGCAACTGCTCCGCTTCGAAAAAACTCGTAAAATCCGCCTCGGTCCAGACCCGTTGTGCGGATGCAACACTTTCAGCACGCTGTCTGTCGCCGTTCCACCGGCAGGCTGAACAGCGGCCGCGCGGCAATGCCGACCCAATTTCCCGCGAGAGCCGCGGCGATCCATAGCCAGCCATGCAGGCTGCCCGAAGCGATGCCGCTGAAAAACGCTCCGATATTGCAGCCATAGGCCAGCCGCGCGCCATAGCCCAGCAGCAGTCCGCCCAGAATCGACGCGAGCAAATGGGGCAGGGGAATGCGCCATTGCGGGCTGTATTTCGCGGCCATTCCCGCCGCCAGCAGCGCCCCCAGCATGATGCCAAAATCCATCACCGAGGTGATATCCGTCAACACCGGCGCGGCCAGCGCTTTTTGCTGAGCGGCGCCCGCCCACGATGGCCATTGCTCCACGGCGATGCCCCCGGCTTGGAGCATTTTGGCGCCCCAGAGCCCAAAGGCCGAGGTGATGCCCCAAGGCCGGCCCGCCAGATACAGGGTGAGGAAATTCCCCAGCGCCAGCGCGATGGCGCCCCACAGCAGCGGCCAAGGCCCGGCAAGGGCCAGGCGTCCCAAACCGCCGTCCGATTTCCCAATCGGCTCCAGCGATCCATGCCGCGCCCGCTCAATCCGCCCCGCGACCGCCCAAATTGCCGCGAAAACCGCGAGGTTCAGCGCCAGCGCCGGCGCCCACCCGAGTGACAGCACCATCGATATCGGCGGCAGCGACGGCAGCGCCTGCCAGAAGGGATTGTGGGCGATGCCGATCACCGAGCCAGCAATGAAGAAGAACAGCGTCACAAACATCCGCGTTGAGCCACCGCCGGCCGCAAACAAGGTGCCGGAGGCGCAGCCGCCGCCCATTTGCATGCCGATGCCGAACAAAAACGCGCCGACGATAACCGAGGCGCCGGCGGGCGATACATTGCCCGTGACTTTCGCGCCGAACAGCGAGCCCGCGTCCAGCACCGGAAAAAACAGCGCGCAGGCCAGCGCCAGCATCGCAAGCTGAGCCCGCAGGCCCGCGCTGCGCCCGTCGGTCAACAGCAGCCGAAAGGCCGAGGTGAAGCCAAACGCCGCGTGATAGAGCGCCGCGCCCAGAAACGCTCCGGTGAGAAACAGCAGCACCAGCGTGAGCGTTCCCGCCTGCGCGATGGCAAGGGATAGGGCGCACAACCCCGCGACCGCGCCGGCGACAACGGCGGTTTGCGGATCGGGATAGGCGGCGCGGCGGGCGGGGGACGAGGCGATATCGGTCATGGCGGGCACCCTAAGGCGGGAACAGCATTTGGGGATATTATCACCGATCCCCCGGCGGCACAGACCGGCGGCGCGCATTATACCAAAGGGCATGAGCTTTGCCTCATGAGCCACGGCCAAAGCATCCATGCAAGGTTAATTCAATATTTGCTGTTTGCCCGGCAATATTGATTAGGGTATTTCCCACGGATGGGCTTTGCAATGAGATTTGGGGATGAATTCGATGCCGGATGACGAAAGCGGGACCGCGCGGCGGCCGCCCTGCGGTTCCCGGCATCCAGGGAGCGGGCTTAGCAAATCATCCGCTATTGTCGGCAGCGCGCCGGTCGCCATCCGCGCCAATCCCGACAATCGCGGCTGCCTGTTCGAGGTTTTCCGCGAGGAATGGCCGGGCGCTTTCAAAACTGTTCAGTGGAACGCCTGCTCATCGCGCGCCGGCGTCATGCGCGGCGCGCATGTCCATGCCGACTACCACGAGTTCTACACGCTGCCGCAGGGCCGCGTTTTCGTAGCGCTGCGCGACATCCGTCGGAATTCGCCGACCTTCGGCGCCAGCGCCGGTTTTGAATGGTCCGCCGCCGATGGCTTTGCCGTGCCCGTGCCAGCGGGGGTCGCGCACGCGGTTTATTTTTTGGAGGATTCGCTCCTCGTGTTCGGGTTGAGCGGATACTGGAGGGCGGAAAATGACCGGCTCGGCTGCCGCTGGGATCAGCTTGATGCCACTCTGCCCTGGCCGGTGGAGACGGCGGCGCTTTCCAGCCGCGATTCCGGCGCGGGCTCGCTGGAGGATATGATTGCCGGTTATGAGGCGATGACCGCGGCGTTGGCGAAATCCGCCGCGCCGGCGCCCGGCTGACCCCGCATGGAGCCGCCGGCGCCCGCGCTCTCCGTCATCATCGCCGCCTACAACCGCAGCCAGGTTTTGCGCCATGCCATAATCAGTGTTTTGAATTCGCGGTTCGCTGATTGGGAACTGCTGGTCATCGGCGATGCCTGCACGGACGACACCGCGGAAACCGTCGCGGCCTTCGCCGATCCCCGCATCCGGTTTGTGAACCTTGCGGAGCGGTGCGGCGACCAGTCCGGTCCCAACAACACCGGCGTGTCGTTGGCGCGCGGACGGCACATCGCGTTTCTTAATCACGACGATATTCATCTGCCCGGCCATCTCGGCGCTTGCGTCGCCGCGCTGGACAAGGGCGGCGCGGACTTCGTCTGGTCCGCCTGCGCGCTGGCGCTTCCCGCCGCCGACGGGCGGCCCTGCCGGTTTGAGCTGTCCGGCGTGCCTCCCGGCGGCGTCTATTCTCCGCTGGTGTTTTACTGGGCGTCCTCCTGGGTCATGCGGCGGAGCTTTGCAGTCCGCGTCGGACCCTGGGAAGGGCATAATAAAAGCTACGCGACACCCTCGCAGGCCTGGCTGTTCCGCGCCGCAAAGTCCGGCGGATCCCTGCAGTTTCTGCCTGTCCTCGGCGCGATCGTGGTTCCCGCCGCTTATTGGCCCGTCTCTTATGCCCGCCGGGACAGCCCCGAACACGAGCATCTCTCCGGCGCCATCGCCGACGATCCCGATTTTTGCAGGCGCGTTCTTGAGGAGACCGCCATCGGCGAGGCGTCGCTGCGCATGGCGAGGATTTGCGCTCCGCCGGCGCGGACCATCGCGCATGTTATGTTGCGCCCGGTTATCGCCGCGCTTATCGCGGCGGGAATCCATCCGCTTTCGCCGCGCTTCGCCATTTTCCGCCGCAAACGCGGGGAACAGGTTCGCCAGCACCTCAAAGTCACCGGCGCGAATGGACCACCCGCCGCGCCTATCCGTCCGATTGTCCGCGCGCCAGCCTGCGCCCCAGAAATATCAGCGGCAGAACCATCAGGATCATCAGCGTGCCCAGCGCCGCCGACGGCGCCGGCTGGCCGTTCTGGAACAATTGCCATACCAGCACCGGCAGCACGAGATTGTCCTGGCTTGCCAGCACAAAGGGAATCGTGAATTCGCGCATGCCGATGATGAACACGATCAGAAACGCCGAGCCCAGCGCCGGCGCGATCAGCGGCAGCAGAATGCGCGTCTGCACCGCCAGCCACCGCGCCCCCGACATTTCCCCCGCCTCCTCCAGCTCGCGGCTGATCTGCGCGATACGCGCGCGCGCCAGACGCGTCGCCGTGGCGAGACGGTAGGAATAGGCGATGACGAGAATCCAAATCGTTCCGTAGAGGCCGATCGGCAGCGACAAATAAAGCACCATCACCGCCAGCGCCGCGATGACGGCGGGAATGCCCAGCGACATGAACGACAGCACATCCAGCGCGCGCCGGCCGGGGACGTTCGAGCGCGCCACGATCCACGCGATGAGGCCGCCGAGCGCGCTGACAATCAGCGCCGAAAGCAGCGCCACGAAAAACGTGTTGAACACGGCGCGCCAGAACACGCCGTTGCCCAGAAAAGTCCGGTACGATGCCAGCGACATATCCGTGAGCGCCGCGGTGCCCGGCGGCGTGTAGCCAAACAGGCTGGTCCAGATCAGCGTTGCCGCCGGCAACAGCGCGCCGAAACTAAAATACAGCGCCAGCAGGGTCAGCGCCGGCGCTTTCCAGCGTCCGAGCGGCAACCGCCTCGGCGAGAACCCCTTGCCGGTCACGGTGACAAACCGCCCGGCGTGGCGAATGGCGCGGTTGTAGAGCAGCAGCGAGGCGACTCCGAGGAAAAGGAAAGGCAGTGATATCGCGCAGGCCGCGCCGTAATTGGGCAGGCCGCTGGGGGGATTGAGATCGGTGTAAATGCGATAGGCGAAAATATTGAGCCGGGCGGGCAGGCCGATAATCAGCGGCAGTTCAAACTGTTCAAATGTGACCAGCGTCACCAGAATCAGCGGAGCCAGCAGGCCCGGCAGCAGCACCGGCGCCGTGATCCGCCAAAACGTCCGCAGCGGCGTCGCGCCCGACATGACCGCCGCCTCCTCCAGCGCCGGCGACATGCCGCGCAGCGTCGCGGACACTTGAAGGAACACGAAGGGCGCGGTGACAAACGACTGGCAGACAATCAGCCCGCCCATCGAGAAAATATTGAGCGGCCCCGCGCCGCTCAGGCCGAACAAGGCGCGGATCGCCTGATTGGCCCAGCCCGCGTTTGGGCCAAACAGCATGATCCACGCGATGGCGGCGACGGGAATGGGGATCAGCAGCGGAAACACAATCAGCGCGAACCAAAGATTGCGCGCCGGCAAATCCGTGCGCTCGATCAGCCATGCCAGTGTGAACGCGGTCAGCGTTGTCAGGCTGACGGTTCCCGCAACGAAAATCAGCGTGTCCGGAAGAATGCGGGTCAGCAGCACCGGATCCGAGAAGAGATCGCGGACATTATCGAGGGTGAAATGCGCGCCGGGCTCAAACGGCAAATAATCGGAGGGCCCGCGGAAAGCCGCAAAAACCAGCATCGCCAGCGGCGCGCCGACGAGGATCAGCGCCAGCAGCGCTCCGATGCCCGGCACCAGCCATGACGCTGTGTCCGCGCGCCCTCGGCCGGGAGCCATGCTCATCGCGACTGGCCGGCGACGATCGGTCCCGCCTTGCGGATGGCTTCATCGCGCGCCGCCATGTTTTCAGGCAGATCGAACACCGCTTTGATCTCTCCAGCGTTCAGCTTCATCGCGAACGGGTCGCGCGACCCCGGTTCATAGTCGATGCTGCCGGTCGCGGCCGTGCGCGCGGCGCGCGCCTCCGGTGTCGATAGCCAGCCCGCCAGCAGGCGCGCGGCATTGGGATGCGGCGCTTTGCCCATCACGCTCGCGCCGAACTGCACAAGCACAACGGGCTCGGGCAGCACAAGGCCAAACTTCTTTCCCTCGCGCATCTGGCGGCGGAAGCCTCCCTCAATCTCCCCGAGGGCAAAGGTTCGCTCGCCCGATTCAATGAAGCTTTCCCGCGGCGCTTTGGTCATCATCAATTCGGAGCCGGTTGTAAGCTCCCGCGCGAATTTGAGGGCGCGCTCCTCGCCCCACGCGAGCGCGAGGCCGCCGACGAGGCGCGGCAGCAGGAACAGGCTGGACACCATTTTGCCGCGGTATTTTTCCTGAAGCGCGTCTTCCCAAAACCTGGGCGCGTCCTCCGCCTTCACCTTGTCGCTCATGAAAGCGATAGCGTAGGAGACTTTGTTGGCATAGCCCATGCGGCCGTCAAAGCCGGTCGAGGAAGCGGGCAGGCCGAAAACCTTCCAATCAACGGCCGCGCCGAGGCCGCGCTGCATCATCGGCAGCGTCGCGGTGACGGAGTTCCACATCACGTCGGCTTCATGGCGCCCGGCGCGCGCCTCGGCGATGACTTTCGTCATCACATCGTTGTCGCCGGTGAATTTCACTTCAATGCCGGGAAAAGCTTTGGCAAAAGCCGCCGGCACCCACTCGACCTCGCCGAGCGAGGGCCCCCAAAGGATGACCGCGCCTTCGCCTTTGGCTTTCGCATAAAGCTCGATAACCGCGGGCTCGCCGCGAAAGTCTGCCAGCGCCGCGCACATGGGGGCCAACGCCGCGAGAAGCGCGGTGAAAAACGTTAAGCGCATCGCCGGCACCCGCTCATTCCGCCGCGATTTTCAGCGCGCCTGTGGGATTTTGCGCGCCGCGCATTTCACTCCCATAGGCCTCCAGCCAGCCCGTCGAGGCCGATGACAAAAAATCGCCGCCGCGCGCGCCCTGGAACAATTCTGGATGATCGACGCCGGGCGGCGCGATGCCCTGTTCGGCCGCGCGCGCCGCCTGAATGATGCGCCGCCGCGTGCGCGTGATCATGAGATCGCTGACCGCCAGATGCTCAAGCGTGTGATCGACAATTCCGCCCATGCTCTCGGTCATCGCCTGATCCTGAAGGTGGATGCCCTCTATCCCCGAGTAGCTCTTCTCGCGCTGGGCGTCGCGGTCAATAAGATAATCATTCTCCGCATTGGCTTTGAGCCGCCAGCGGTCGAACCAGCCGGTGCCGTTGGGCAGAAACGTGTTGCCGATGGAGACGCCGGGAATCGGCGATCCATCCTTCAGCTTGCGCAGGCCCGGCGTGTTTTTCTTCCACGAGCAATGGAAGAACATCATATGCGTGTCGTCCATCGGCACCCACGCCCGCGCGATGACGTGATCGCTGAAATTGCCGTCGGGCGGGATCGTCCAAAACGGAAACATGAAATGCGCCACCCGCCAGTAGGTCGTATCCGGCTCGGCGGGCCTGTGGGCCGCATACATCGTGCCCCAATCCGTATCGGCGACGTGATAATCGGGCGCGCGGTTGACGGTGGCGAAGCGCCCGATATTTTTGGGATCGGCTGTTTCCGGCGTCACTTTGCCCACATGCAGAAACGAGAAATGCGAAGTGTCGATATCGCCCTCAAGACCCTGCAGCCAGTTGCATTCGCGCTGCGCGCAAAACAGATTGCGCTCGGCTTCGGGCAGCATCAGGCTTTCAAAACAGGGCAGGGGCGGCGGCGTTTGCCGCGCGCCCATATAGGTCCAGACGATGCCGTTGCGCTCGACCGCGGGATAGGCCTTCGCTTTCACCTTTTGCGGAAAGCTTTGGTGCGCCGGCACATTCGGCTGATCGAGGCAGTTGCCGTCGACATCGAATTTCCAGCCGTGATAGGCGCAGCGCAGGCCCGCCTCCTCATTGCGCCCGAAGAACAGCGAGGCGCAGCGGTGCGGGCAGCGGTGGTCCATGATGCCGACACGCCCGCGCGAATCCCTGAAACCGATCAGCTTTTCACCCAGCAGCATCAGCCGCGTCGGCGGCGCGTCAGCGATGAGTTCCGAGGACAGCGCGGCGGGAACCCAGTATTCGCGCATCAGCGCGCCCATGGGCGACCCCGGCCCGGTGCGCGTGAGCAGTTCGCTTTCGGCGGCGCTGGTCATGGCTTTTTTCCCGCGATGGTTTGCGCCAAGGCTAGCTTGCCGCCGCGCTTTTGCCAAGCGCTACGGACAGCGCGGCGGCATCCTCGTTTTCTTAAGCGCTGGATCGAACAACCCGCTGGTCAATCGCGCCAAAAACCGACGCGCCCCCCGCATCCAGCGCCTCAATCCGCACGGTGTCGCCGAACCGCATGTATTCCGTCTTCGCCGCGCCCTGTTCGATCATCTCAATTGAGCGCCGCTCAGCGATGCAGGCCGAGCCGACGCTCGCGAAGGCGGCATTCGACACTGTGCCGGAGCCGATGATGGTGCCCGCCGCCAGTTTGCGCGTATGCGCGGCATGGGCGATCAAATCGTAAAAGCTGAACGACATTTCACCCGCATTCGGTTCGCCGAAGCGTTTCCCGTTCCACGTCACGCGCAGGGGAAGATGAAGCTTTCCGTCCCACGCCGCGGCAAGCTCGTCCGGTGTCACGGCCGCCGGCGAGAAGGCGGTGCGGGTCTTGGAATGAATCCAGCCGAACCCCGTGGAAAACTCGCGTTTGACAAACGAGCGCAGGCTGACATCGTTGAGGAGCATGATCAGCTTCACATGCCCCGCCGCCTCCGCCGCCGTCGTGCCCATCGGCGTCTCATCAAGGATGATGCCGACCTCCGCCTCGAAATCGATGCCGTCCTCCTCGCGCGGCAAGGCGATATCGCCGAATGGCGGATAAAAATCATCGGACATCCCCTGATACATCAGGGGAACCGGCGAGTTCATTTCAATGGCGGGATCGCGGCCCATGCCCATCGACATGAGCCGCAAATGGTTTTTGAAACATGAGCCGTCCAGCCATTGGAACGAGCGCGGCAGCGGCGAAAGCGCTTTGCTCTGATCGAAATCGAATATGCCGGGCGCGCGGTCTTCACGGAGCGCCGCCGAAAGGGCCCGCAGCGCCGCTTCGCAGTCGCTCCAGTTCTCCATCGCGGTCAGCAGATTGGGCGCGATGGCTTTGGCGGAGACCGCCGTCGTCAAATCGCGCGAGACAATGACAAGCCCGCCGTCACGGGTGCCGTCGGGAATGGTTGCAAGTTTCACAGATGATGCCTCCACATGGTCCCGCGAGTATCAGTTTTGCCGCGCGCGGTCACGCGGGGGCGGCCCGCTTAAAAACCATCTTGCCATTTTTGCCCGGGCCGGTGACAACGTGCGCAAGGGCTTGCGCTTACGGCATAACGCCTCGCGCGGGCATCGGGGGAAACCATATGGCGCGCGGATATAACTTTGTTTTTGCCGCCATCGCATTGCTGGCGGCGGCGCCGGCGCCGGCGCAGACCGGCCTCGCCGCGGGGCAAATCGCGCCGGCGCGGACCCTGGCGGAGCTGACTGCCGAGGTTCTTGTCCGCGCCGAGCGGCAGATCTACCCGCTGTCAGGCGTCACCAGGGAGGAGGCTGCCGAGGGCGCAGGGCGGCTGACCTCGCTAAGCCCCGACGTGTGGGCGGATGCTTTCATGCCAATCGGCGACCGGCTGATGGAACAGGCCAGGGCCGCTGGCGGACCCGACGCGCGCGCGCTCTATCGGCGGGCTTTTACGCTCTACAGCTTGGCGCGCTTTCCCTATGCGGGCTCGCCTCGCAAGGCAGAGGCATACACGCGCGCGCTGGCCGCCTTCCGTGCCTTCGACCAGTTGAGCGAGCGCCCGGCTGAGGTGCTGCGCATTCCCTTTGAGGGCAAGGAAATCGTTGCCTATCTGCGCCTTCCCGCCGGGGCCGGCCCGGCGCCCGTGGTGTTTTTCTTCGGCGGCATCGATTTTTTGAAAGAGCAGGCGTCAGAGGAGGGCATCACCTATCTGCCGATGGGCGTCGCCGTGCTCAATATTGACATTCCCGGAACCGGCCAGTCACCGATCAAAGCAAGCCCGGACGCCGGCAGATTGTTTTCCGCCGTGCTCGACTATATCGCCACGCGCCCGGAGCTTGACGCCAAGCGCGTCATTCTGCGCGGCGTCAGCTGGGGCGGATATTGGGCGGCGAAGATGGCCATCGTCGAACGCGCCCGCCTCATCGGCTCCAATTCCCAGGGCGGGCCGGCGGTCGAGTTTTTCAGCCGGGAATGGCAGCTGAAGGCGCTGGGCACGCGGGAATATCTGATCGATTTATTCGGCGCGCGGTCGGTCATCTACGGCACGCCGACGCTGGAGGAGTTCCTGGCATTCGGTCCGCAAATGTCGCTGGCGGCGCAGGGCCTGCTCGACAAGCCCTCGGCGCCGATGCTGCTGATCAACGGCACGCGCGACACCCAGGTGCCCATCGCCGATCTCGTGGCGCTGCAAATGAACGGCTCGCCGAAAGAGGCCTACGTTATCCCCGGCGCCGGCCACGTCGGCATTGGCGCGGGCTGGAGCCCGAAACGGGTTAATGACGAGGTGGTGCTGCCATGGATACGGCGCCTGCTGGCCAGCGGGGCCAGGAGCCCGGCGTGAGGAAGGCCGGCTCGTTGTAGACGCGGTCCGCGCAAACCCGGGAGGCGGGAATTCGCCCTCGGCCCGGCAACCGCTGGGGCAATGAAGCCCATCGCAGCACGCTCCGCGGACAAACCCTGAGCGGGGGCTTGGTATTGCTGGCGGCGGCTCCCGATTGAGTAGTTTCCGGGGCTTCCCTTTCGCTCATTGGCAATTGAAGTCAGGTCCGCCGTGCCGGTTTGCCTGATCGCGAACAGCTGCCTCCGCGGCCGACGCGAAATGGCTCCGCGCCCTCAATGGTGAAGGCAGCCGATGGAGACAGCCTGCCATGCCAAATCAAGCCATGCCAAATCAAGCTCCCGGCGACACCGCGCCCGCCGCAAACGGGACTGCGGCGACCATCCCGTCCCCGCTGCCTGAACCCGATGGCGCGCTGGTTCGCAAAGCGCAAGCCGGCGGAATCATAGTGCTGGCGACCCTGGCTGTTATTTACAGCCTCGCGCCGGGGCGCGATCTGCTTCTGCCCGTTGTTCTCGCTGCGGTGTTAAATCTGCTTTTTGAGCCGCTGATGCGCGCATTGAACACGACGCTCCGATTGCCAATGCCCATCGCCGCCCTCATCATAATCGCTCTCGTTTTCGCTTTGATCGTCGGCATCGCCTATGCGGTTTCGCTGCCCTCCGCCAACTGGATCGACCGCGTTCCCGAGAAGCTCGCAATGCTCAAGGAGAAACTGGCCTTTCTCGCGCGCCCCATCGCTTATGCGCAGGAATTGCTGCGCAGCATCGAAAACATGGGAGCGGGAGCCGGCAAGACGGGAGAGCCGGTTGCGGTCGCGCAGGGCAGCGCGCTGCCGGGAATTATTCTTCTTGGCACGGCCGCCTCGGTGCGGGAGTTTCTAACAACGATGCTCGTTCTCTATTTCATGCTGGCGACCGGCGACAGGCTGCTTCGCGGCGTCATCGAGGTTTTGCCGACTTTCCGCGACAAGCGCCGCGCGGTGGAGATCGCGGGAGAAATTCAATCAGGGATCGGAAGCTACCTTCTCACCATCACCGCGATGAACGCGGCGGTCGGCATCGTCACCGCGCTGGCGATGTGGGCCTGCGGGCTGGAGGATCCTCTGTTGTGGGGCGCCTGCGCTTTTCTTCTGAATTTTCTCCCCATCCTCGGGCCGCTGATCGGCATCGCGCTGTTCTTCGCAGCCGGTCTTTTTGCCCTGCCGTGGCCGTTTCCCGCGCTGGCTCCCGCGCTTCTATACACAACCATACACCTCATCGAGGGGCAGGCGGTGACGCCGATGCTTGTCGCGAGGCGTTTTGAACTGAACCCTGTCCTCATCATCCTGAGCCTTCTGTTCTGGCATGCCGTATGGGGCATGCCGGGCGCGCTGCTGGCGGTGCCGCTCCTGGCGATCATCAAAATCTTTTGCGACAAGTTGGATCCGCTCAAATCCATCGGCCATCTCATCGGATCGTGACCAAGCGGCGGCGCGCGCGAAGCCGGTCCCTTGCGGGACTTCCGAGGCGGCCATGCGAAAAACATTCCGCAGGCCAGGTAGATTCCGAGGCTGGCGGCGCGCGTGTTCCGCCGGATAATATTTCTCAAGGTTGGCTCGCAAAGAGAGCGCACCCTCTCAACCGCGCGGAATTCCCGTGCACAGATCAAGGGAAGCTTCCCATGAAAACCGCTTTCGTCACCGCCTCCGTGCTCGCCATGCTGACCGCCGGCGCTGCTTATTCCCAGCAGCCCGCCGCCGCGCCTCCCACCGCCGCGCCTCCCACCACTATGACGGCAACCGGCTCAACGATGTTGTTGACCGCCGCGCCCGCGGGGAGCTTCACAGTCACCGATTGGTACAAACAGAACGTCTACGATGCCTCTGATGCCAAAATCGGCGACATCACGGACGTGCTCGTCTCGCCAGTCGATGGCAAGGTGACCGCTTTCATCATCGGCGTCGGCGGTTTCCTCGGCATGGGCGAAAAGGAAGTCGCCGTGGCTTTTGACTCCGTTAAAAAGTCGACGAAGAACGACAAAATCTATCTCACCATGAACACCACGAAGGATGCTCTGAAGAGCGCCCGCGGCTTCAAATTTGATCGCAAGTCGGGCGTCTGGATCATGGCGGACGCCGCCGCAAAATGATCCGCCCGCCTGAAACAAAAGGCTGGCTTGGAAATATGCGCATTCACCACGCTTCAGGAGGCCCGCATGAACATGGATGAGATCAAAGGCAATTGGAAACAGCTCAAAGGCAAAGTGCAAACGGAGTGGGGCAAGCTCACCAATGACGATATCGCCGTCATCGATGGCGAGCAAACCCAGCTGGTTGGCCGCGTGCAGGAGCGTTACGGCTATACCCGGGAGCAGGCCGAGAAGGCCGTGTCCGATTGGCACGAGCGCAATAAATAGCGCGCCGGCGTCGCAAATTCGCAGCCAGCAAACAGCAGCAACATCGAAACCAAGCGGGCTGGAGCCTGCAAAACCGGAGGCAGTTATGAACAAATCAGTGGACAATAGCTTTAGTCAGAAGGGCGCCGCCGGCGTTGATTCGATGGCGGGGAGAGGCGCGCAGCAGGGCGCGAGCTTTGCCGCCAAAGTGGGAGACGGCGTCGAAACCATGATCGACAAGGCCTCTCATGCGGTCGATGATGCCCGGACTGCCGCGGCGGGCGCTGCGGGGTCGGTCAAGTCCACCCTTTCCGGCGTCGCCGGCGATGCCACCCGTGTGTTGCACGACGCGGTGGAGGAACAGAAGAACTCCGGGGCCGGCGCAATCGCCGATCTCGCGAGGTCCGCGCGCGACTCAGCGGACGGCTTCCAGCACCAGGCGCCGCAGATCGCCGAAGCGGTCAGGACGGTGGCGGGAAAGGTCGAGCAGGTGTCCAACAATATCAAGGATAAGTCGGTCAATGAGATGATCGAATCGATGTCAGGCTTCGCACACCGCCAGCCGCTGGCATTCCTCGGCTGCGGCATTGTGGCGGGACTGGTCTTGTCCCGTCTGCTCTCCGCGCCGTCGCGCTCCTGACTGGGAAGGAATCGCGGCTATGGCTGACAATGAACCCCGGAGTTTTTTCGAAACGCTCCGGGGCGGGCTGAGCGATGCCGCGACGCTGGCGCGGCTGGATGGGATGCTGTTGCTCGCGGAGTTCCGTGAAAAAATAGATCACGCCATTCATTCCCTGATTCTGGCCGCGGTCGCGGTGTTGTCGCTGGCGGCGGCGATTGCCTTTCTCGGGGTTGCCGCCTTCGAACTTCTCGTCGATTTCGGGCTGCGGCCCGCCGCGGCCGCCGGCTCGCTTGCGGCGTTTTTCTTTCTTGTTTCTCTTTTCCTGGTGATGGCGGCGCTGCGCCGCGTTCGGGAATGGAGTTTGATGCCCAGCCGCGCCATCGCGCAGATTCGCAAGAACTTCGCATCGCAACTACCGGGTTAATGGAATGCCCATGCAAAATCCCAGCAGCATCGCGGAGATCGAGGCCGAGGCGGAGCGTATCCGCATGCGGCTGCGCGGCCGCGCCGCAGACTTAATGGCACGATCCAGCCCCAAAGTGATTGTGGCCAGTCTCATTGAGCGCCTCGGCGCGGACGTCTCAGGGATGGGATCTCGCGTGGCCGGGAATATCAGGGGCTTTCCGCGCGCGTGGGTATTGGGCGTTGCGGGCGCGGCCGCCGCATTTCAACTGGGCCGGGTTGTCGCCGCGCCAGCCAAGGATGATTTGCGGCAGCCCGCCAAGGCGGAGGACATGCGCAATCCCTTGAAGCCTGACGGGCCTGGTCCCCTGAAGCGCCCGGGCCCAAGACAGATGTCAAACGGCGATCAGATCGCGCGGTCGCTCAAAACGACGGCGCTGGGGCTCTTTGGAATCGGCGCGGGTTATG
>JANYFM010000076.1 GCA_025362655.1 Hyphomicrobiales bacterium
CGACGACGCCGACCGCTACGGACCGGCAATCGAACTCGTCAAAATTCTGCACCGGCGCATTGAGGAGGCTGACATCGCCGCGCGCGCCGCGGGGCTGGCGGGGACGAATGAAACCGTGGCGTGAGCGCCGCGCTCAGGCAAAGCCCGGCATCGCCCCGCGGGAAAACAGCCGCATGGACGCCGGCGATTGTTCGAGCCTGTCCAGCCGGATCGGCCCGGCGTTTGCGCCCGCATGACAACCCGTCCTCCCGCGTGTATGCAGGCCGGGAACGGGCCGCGCGGCGGCCTTCACCGCAAAGGGAGGCTTTCAATGGAAGGCGAGAACCGCGTCCAGAAGGGCGGCGCCGCCGGCGCCATCGGGCACAATTCGGAAAATCTGACCCGCGACGAGAAAGTCGCCAATCTCTATCATTCCAAGAAGGACCGCGTCTTCGTGCGCGGCATTCAAGGCGAGTATAATGTGCAGGCCGAGCTCAACCGCCTGCGCGCCGTGCCGCGCGTGAAGAAGGCGAAGGAGACCGCCTTTATCGACGGTCCCCAATGCTTCAGCCGCCACTACGTGGAGCCCAAGGACGGGATCACCCAGACGTTTCATCTGCATCTGGAGGAATATGCGCCGGGCGCCTCTTCGCAGAAGCACGGCCACGTCAATGAAGCCGCTTTTTATATTCTCGACGGCGACGGCTACGAGGTTCACGACGGCATCCGCTATGACTGGCACGCGGGCGATGTCGCCATCGTCCATAACAATTGCGTGCATCAGCATTTTAACGCCAGCACGACGAAGCCGGCGCGCGCCATCGTTATCAAGACGAAGCCGATGTACCTCTTCCTCAACATGCTCTTTCAAAAGACCGTCAAGGACCGCCCGGTGGACATGACGCCGGAATGCGAAGGGTTTGACGCGCGCGAGGCCGAGGAAGACCTTAATCATCCCAAGGGGGGCTACTGATATGGCGTGGGGCGAAACCACCTCCTGGCTCGAGGGCAATGCCAATGAACGGCTCTACCAGCGCCTGCTTGACGACGCGCAGGACGCGCCCTCGCGCAACAGCCGCCGCAAAAAAATTGTGCGGCCTGCGGATATGCCATGGGAAATGTCGCGGCAGGGCTTGCTGAAACATCTTATCAACGAGAACATGAACACCCGCATGGAGACGGTCGACGCCTACATGCAGATCATTCCGCCGGGCTCGCGCTCGGGCCGGCACCGGCACCTCGCCGAGGAATGTGTCTATGTGATTGAGGGCAAGGGCTACGATCTGCACGAGGATTGCGACGTGGAAATCACCGATGTCTTCGAGTGGAAGCCGGTGGGGAAACTCCAGCGCTTCGAATGGGAGGCGGGCGATGTCATCTACATTCCGCCCAACACCATTCATCAGCATTTCAACGCCGACCCGAAAAACCCGGCGCGGCTGATCTCCTCGACGAACCGCATCTTCAAACAGATAGGCCTCAACACGCTCGATCAGATGGAGGACGCCCCGGAATATGACGCAAAGGTCGTGCTGACGGCGGAGATCGTGCGCGGGTTTTTGCGGGGCGGGCGGAAGTAGGGCGGCGCGCCGACAGGAGCGGATGAGGGCGGCGCGGGAGAAGAACATCCCCGCCGCTCACCCCGCCTTCCTCCGGCCCTCCCACAGCCAGCCCATCAGCACGCTGCCGAGCAGGGCGATCAGGCCGATAAAGCCTATCGCCAGCGGCGCGATGCCGATGCCGGTGACAACGCTCGCCCCGGTGCGGCGGATGCCGACATAATCGGAGCCGCCATAGAGCGGGCTCTCGCGCATGGCGGTGAAGCGGGGCAGGGTGACCGCGTCCGTGCCCGCCGCGCCGATGCGCCGCACGGTTCCCCCTGTCGCCTCCGCCAGCGGCTTGAGCTTGTCCAGCGTTGAGACGACCTCCTGAAATTCGCGCGGATTTTCCGGGCCGACATTGACCAGCGTTGTCAGTTCGCCATCGGTCAGTTTGTAGAGGCCGAATTCCCCGACTGTGACGTTTGCCCCCGCGAGGCCCGGCCCGCCCGGTGTCAGTGTCAGCTGGCTCGCGCCGCCGGAGGGCGCGGTTATTGTGACCGGCGTTATTTCGCTCTTGAGGCTTTGGCGGGTGACGCTGATTTCGCGCCCCCGCGCGCTGGCGCGCAAAGCCTCCTCCTCAAGCTCGGGCTCTTTCATCAGCCAGTGCGCGGTTTTGCGCAGCAGATCGATATGCGGCCCGCCGCCCTGAAAACCGCGCGCCCACAGCCACATTTGGTCCGAGGTCAGCAGCGCCACGCGGCCCTTGCCCTCGCGCGAAAGCAGCAGCAGCGGCTGGCGGTCGGCGCCCGACATAACAGATACGCCGCGCAGCTTTTCCGTCGGAACCTGGCGGTAGAATTCGCTCCACGCCGGCGGCGAGGATTGCGAGCCCGGGAGATCGCGGGTGACCGGATGCTTTGCGCCGTCGTCCGTGATGCCGGCGCGAAAAGCCTTCTCGATCAGGCGCCCGTCCGGCCGCGCCGGCGCGATTTTCCCCAGCGGCGAATAGAACAAGCCGTCACGCCCCGAATAATCAGGGCCGACCGCCAGCAGCAGCGCGCCGCCGTCGCGCACATATTTCACGATGTTGTCGAAATAGACCGAAGGCAGCACGGTCTGATTCGAATAGCGGTCGAAGATGATCAGATCGAACTCGGTGATCTTGCGGCCGAACAGGTCCGCCGTCGGAAACGCGATCAGCGACAATTCGCTGGTGGGCACGCTGGCGTCCGCTTTGTCCGGCGGGCGCAGGATGGTGAAATGCACAAGCTCAACATTGGCGTCGGATTTCAACAAATTGCGCCAGGTGCGCTCGCCCGCGTGGGGCTCGCCGGACACCAGCAGCACTTTCAGCTTGTCGCGCACGCCCTCCACCGTCACCACGGCCTTATTGTTGACGGCGGTCAGCTCGCCCGGGAGAACCGCCACATCCAGTTCGAACACGTTGGGGCCGCCGTGCTCGATGCGCACATTGGCGCGCACCAGCTGGCCGACGGCGGCGCGCAGGCTCGCCACCTCAATGCCGTCGCGGCGGATAGCGATGGTGACGGGCTCGCCCTTGTCGGCGCTGTCGAGCACGCGCGCGGTGATGATCTGGTCCTTCCCGACAATGCCGAAACGCGGGGCTTCGACGAGTTCGATGCGCCGGTCCCGCTCGCCCGCGTGGCCGGTGATGAAGGCGTGCAGCGGCGCGTTGAATCCCAGCGCGGCGGCGGCGGCGGGAATATCGTGCACCACGCCGTCGGTGACGAGGATCGCGCCGCCGACGCGCTCGGGCGGCACATCCGACAGCGCGAGGCTGAGCGCCGAGAACAGGCGGGTGCCGTCATTGCCCGAATCCGCGCCGCCGGCGTCAACGAAGCGTGTTTCAATATTGCCGAGGGCGGCGAGCGATTTTTCGATCTCCGCGCGGGCTTTTTCGGTCTGCGCTTTGCGCTCGCCGATATTCTGGCTGGCGCTTTTGTCGAGCACGACGGCCACCACGTCTTTCAGCGGGTTGCGGTCCTCGCGCACCAGCGAGGGATCGGCGAGCGCCGCCAGCACCAGCGCCAGCCCCAGGGCGCGCAGCCACGCGCCGCGCCGCCGCGCGTAAAAGCCGAGCGCCACAGCGGCAAGGCCGAGCACGCCGAGCGCGGCCAGCACCCAGAGCGGGACGAGCGGCGCGAAGGCGAGGTTGAAGGAGGTCAATGCCCCAGCCTCTCCAGGAGATCGCGCACATGCACCTGATCGGCTTTATAATTGCCGGTCAGCGTGTACATGACGAGATTGACGCCGCCGCGCAGCGCCATCTCGCGCTGGCGCGGCGTGCCGGGCACCAGCGGAAACAGCGGTTCTCCGTTGCGCGAGACCGCCCAGGCCGCCGCCAAATCGTTGGACGTGATGATCAGCGGCGAGACGCTGTCGCCGGCCCGCGCCGGCCGGTTGGCGCCATCGCCGGCGTCGGGCGGCAGCGCCTCGATCCACGTCTGGCCGATGGAGGTGCGGCCGATAAAACCATCGAGCAGATAGAAGGTTTTGGTGACCACGTGATCGCGCGGCACGACTTCAAGCTCGGGCACATCGACGTTATCCAGCACCTTGCGCAGCCATAACTGCTCGGGCGTCGGAGGTCCGCCGGCGCGCGCGGTCAGCGCGTCCCGCGTGTCAAAAACAATCATGCCGCCGTTTTTCATGTAGGCCGAAATCTGCGTCACCGCGACAGCCGTCGGCAGCGGACGGTCGGGGACGACAGGCCAGTAAATGAACGGATAGAAAGCCAATTCATCGCGGGCGGGATCCAGCCCGATGGGCTCGCCCGGGCTAAGCGAGGTGCGCGCCGCCAGCGCCAGCGACAGGGCGGCAAGGCCAAGCTGGCTGGCCTCATCGACCCGCGCATTGCCGGTGACGATATAAGCGAGCCGCGTCTTCAGCACGGACTCAAGCTCCTTCGGGCTCGGCGGCAGCGGCGCGGCGATTCCCGGGCGCGGCTGGAAAGGCCGGTCTGTTTGCGCAACAGCGGGCGGCGCATGGGCGATCATGGCAAAGGCAACCGCCACAGCCAGCGCGGCCGCGGCGGGACGACGGCGCAACCCGGCAAGCCCGCCCGCCAGCCAGATCGACACAATCGCGTCCAGCGTCAGCAGCAGGAAGGCGATCGATACGATGGATGGACGCAGATCGACGGGTTCGGCGTTGCGCAGGGGTTCCATCACGAGCGTCAGTCCCTCAAGGTTGGCGGGCTCCAGCCTATCACCGGGCGCCAGCGCATTGACAGCGGTCAAAGCGTCGCCTGGGCCATAAAATCCGGGCGGATGCTCCGCCGTTGCCAAGCCCTGATAGTTCTGCGGAATGGGCTTGGCGCTTAGCGGCGGCGGGCCCAGCGCGCCAAATCCATCGAGAGTGCGGGATGGAGCGATGGTCTCGGCCGACAGCGGCGGCGGGCTCGCGGGGTCCGTCGCGGCGGCGGCGCCGGGGTCGGCGGCCATCGATAGAACCCGCCGGAGAATATCGACGAACAAGCCCGACAAAGGCAGGTTCGACCAGGTGGTGTCCGCCGTCACATGCACCAGCACGATCAGCCCTTTGCCGCGGCGCGCGGCTGTTATCAGCGGCGTGCCATCCGCCAGCGCCGCCCAGGTTTTGCCGGGCAGGCCGGCTTCAGGCTCCGCCAGCACTTGCCTTGTGACGGTGACTTCCCCGACGGCGTTGAGGCCGAACAGCGGGCTTTCGCGCTCGAAGGGCGCGAGTTTCTTCGGCGTGTCCCAGGACAGGGAGCCGCCAAGCACACGCCCGCCCCGGCGCAGCCGCACGGGCGCCAGATCATCCGTTGAGCCGGCGAGCCGCGTGCCGGCGAAACGCAGCAGCAGGCCGCCGTCGTCAACAAAACGCGCGAGCTGGTCATGGGCGGGGCCGGCGACAACGCCGACATCCGCCAGCACCATCACGGAAACGCGGTCCTCCAGCAGGCTGCTGACGGGATCGCCGCGCCCGGCGCGCGGCTCGCGAACGTCGGCGAAAGGCGTCAGCGCTTTGACGAGATAATAGGAGGGCGAAAGCAGCGGCTGCGCGGTGTCCGCGCTGGCGCCCGAGACGACGCCGACGCGGCGGCGTTTCCAGCGCTCGTCGAGCAGGGTCACCGCGCCGGCGGAGCGCTCGCCGGCGATTTCGATGCGGGCAATCTCATTGCGCAGCTCAATCGGCAGTTCGAACCGGGCTTTCGTCTCCAGCGCGGAGCCGAAATCAAACGGCGCCTCGCCGATTGTCAGTCCGCGCATATCGAGGGCGCGCAGGGTTCCGCTGGAGCGGCCTGTCGCAGCGGCGCGCACAGTTTTCACGTCAAGCGCGCCCGCGCCGTTCTCGGCGCCGGCAATGGCGAGCGCCGGGCGGCCTTCTGTGAGAACCCGCAAGCCGGCGCGGCCTTCCAGCGCGGCGGCCATGCCCTGCGCGAATGCGCGCGAATTGCCGGAGGCGAGACCATCGAAAATCCAGACAGCGTCAGCGTTTTTGTTGGCGGCGAGGAAACGCTGCGCGGCGGGCAGCGCCGCCATCCGGTCGGGCACGTGGGGCTGGGGCTTCAGCGCCCGCAGGCGCTCAAGGGTTTTCGCGGCATCGGAGACCGCCACATCGCGGCCGCCTTCGGAGACCGCCAGCAGCGCGGTGGCGCGGCCATCGCGCGCCGCGCTGTTGAGGCGCTCGCCGGCGGCCAGCACGCGCCGCTCCCAGGCGGGCGCCGCCGGCCAGCCGTCGTCGAGCACAACCAGCAGCGGTCCTTTGCCGGACTCCCCCGGCGGCAGCGGGTTCCAAACGGGTCCCGCCATCGCCAGAATGATCAGCGCGGCGAGACCGAGGCGCAACGCCAGCAGCCACCACGGCGTTCGCGCCGGCGTCTCCTCCTTCGGCTTGAGGTCGAGGATGAGTTTCAGCGGCGGAAAGGCGATTCGGCGAGGGCGCGGCGGCGTGATGCGCATCAGATACCAGAGCAGCGGCAGAGCCGCCAAAACGGTCAATACGAGAGGCGCCGCGAAAGCGAGGGGCAGGCCCAGCATCAGCTTGCCTCCGCTGCGCCGGGAGCCGCCGGACCCATGCCTGCTTCCAGCCGCATGCGCAGCGCCAGCAGCGCTTCGCTGGCGGGCCTGTCGGTGCGGTGCAGGGCAAAGCTCCAGCCGCGCGACGCGCAGGCGGCGCGAACGCCCTCGCGGTGGGCGGCGAGGCGCAGGATGTAATCCTTCTTGAAACTTTCAGCCTCGCCGACGCGCAGCGTCGCGGTGGAATCAACGTCGAGAAATTCCGTGTGCCCGGTGAAGGGGAACGTCTCCTCGACCGGGTCGGCGATCATCACCACATGGCCCAGCGCGCCACGCGAGGCCATGCCATGAATGACACGGGTGATATCGTCCCGCGGAGACAAAAAATCACCGATGAGGACAGCCTGCGTGCGCGGCGCCAAGGCGGCCGCGGGAGGCAGTTCGGCGGCGCTGTCGCCGCCGCGCTTTTCCTCGTCGATCATGGCTTCGGCGAAGCGCTCGACGATGCCGCGGGTTGCCAGCGCCCGCGTCAGGCCGGGAATGCCGACGCGCTCGCCGCCGCGCACCAGCAAATCCGCCAGCGCCAGGCCGAGCGTCAGCGCGCGGTCGACTTTCGGCTGCATGGCAAGGCTGGAGACGTAGTTCATGCCGGGCGAGCGGTCCATCCAAACCCACACCGTGTGCGCCGCCTCCCATTCGCGTTCGCGCACGTAAATGCGGTCGTCGCGCGCCGAGCGGCGCCAGTCGATGCGGTTGGTGGATTCGCCCCAGACGAAAGGACGGAACTGCCAGAAGGTTTCGCCGGTTCCGGCGCGCCTGCGGCCGTGGACGCCATGCATGACGGTCGATGCGATCTCCTTGGCCAGCACCAGCAGGGCCGGCAGGCGGCGCGACAGATCGAGCGCGCCGCGCTGATGCTGCGCCCCGGTGCCGGTCTCGCTTTTCTCAAGGAGCCGTGCGTCCGCCATGCGTCAGCCCAGCCGATCTGCAAGGCGCTGAATGATGCCGGTGACGGTTTCGCCTTCGGCGCGCGCCGCGAAGGTCAGGGCCATGCGGTGTTTCAGCACGGGCCCGGCGAGAGCGCGCAAATCGTCGAGCGAGGGCGCGAGGCGCCCGTCGACCAGCGCCCGCGCCCGGGAGGCCAGCATGAGGGATTGCGCCGCGCGCGGACCCGGGCCCCACGAGATATGTTTGGTGATGGCGGCATCCCCGTCGCCCGGGCGCGCCGCGCGCACGAGGTTGAGAATCGCATCAACGACGCTGTCGCCGACCGGCAGACGGCGCACAAGACGCTGCGTCGCCATCAAATCGTCGGCGGTCATCGCGGCTTTCGCGGCCGCCTCGGTCTCGCCGGTGGTTTCGATGAGAATGCGCCTCTCGGCCTTGCGGTCGGGGTAGAGCACATCAATCTGCATTAAAAAGCGGTCGAGCTGGGCTTCGGGAAGCGGATAGGTGCCTTCCTGCTCAAGCGGATTTTGCGTGGCGAGCACGTGAAAGGGCTTGGGCAGATCATGGCGCTCGCCGGCGACGGTGACGTGATGCTCCTGCATCGATTGCAGCAGCGCCGACTGGGTGCGCGGGCTGGCGCGGTTGATTTCGTCGGCCATGAGAAGCTGCGCGAAAATGGGCCCGTGCACGAAGCGGAAGGCGCGCTTGCCGCCGTCGCTCTCCTCCATGATTTCAGAACCCAGAATATCGGCGGGCATCAAATCGGGGGTGAACTGCACGCGGCGGGCATCAAGGCCCAGCACGGTCCCAAGCGTTTCCACGAGTTTCGTTTTGGCGAGGCCGGGAACGCCGACAAGCAGGCCATGGCCGCCGGCGATCAGCGTGACCAGCGCCTGTTCAACGACATGCTCCTGCCCAAAGATCACCGCGCCGATGGCGGCCCGCGCGGCGGCCACCCGTTCGAGCGCCAGTTCGGCGGCGCGCGCGATGCCCGCTTCCATGGAGAGGGCGTTGTTATCCTGACCGGCGCTCATCTCGTCTCCTGGCTTGCCGCGAATCCGGGCTGGATTGAAGCGGCTCTGATCTGCCAGTCTAAGCGACCGGCGGGCTTTGTCGATCCATGGGGTATCACAATCTCTTGCCTTCCAAGCGGAATCTGGCCACAGCCATTATGGAGCAATGCGCAGGATTATGGCGAACGATAAGCCAAACAAAGGCGATGCCGCCTCAGGGACTTCGGCGCTGGAGGGGCTGAGCGGCGCCGCTCTGCGCGCGTCCGCCGCCGGCCTGCCTCCTGTGCATCTGTGGAATCCGCCGTTTTGCGGGGAAATCGGCATGCGGATTGCCCGCGACGGAACGTGGTTTTATCAGGGTTCGCCCATCAGCCGGCCGGCCATGGTGCGGCTGTTTTCAACGATCCTGCGCAAAGACCCTGAGCGTTTCGTGCTGGTGACACCGGTTGAAATGGTCGCCATTGAGGTCGAGGACGCCCCGTTTCTGGCGGTGGAAATGATTGTGGACGGCGATGATGCCGGGCCGGTTCTGCGGTTCCGCACCAATGTCGGGGATGTCGTGACCGCTGATGGAGCCCATCCCCTGCGATTCGAGCCGGGGCCGTCGGGCGGTCTCAAGCCCTATTTGTTGGTGCGGGGCGGCCTTGAGGCGCTGGTCAGCCGGCCTTTGTTTTATGATTTGGCGGCGCGCGGCGAGATGCGCGACATCGGCGGATGCGCGATGTATGGAGTGGTTTCCGCCGGGGAATTTTTCGCCATGTGTCCGGCGGCGGAGCTAGAAGACTTTTCATGAGCCCTGAGGAGACTTTGAGACACGCGGACCCTCCCTTTTCAGCGCAGGATGTGCGGACGCGCGCCCGCGCCCGGCTCAGCCTCGATCCCTCGCAACTCGGCCTGAAACCGGTCGATGCGGAGCGCTGGGGCGATCACGTGCTCAACCCCGGCGCTTTTCCGGTTGCGGAGCGGCAGGGCGGGCGGCCCGCCGCGGTGCTGGTGCCGGTTGTCGCGCGGCCTGGCGGCGCCACGGTCCTGCTCACCCAGCGCGCCTCAAAATTGCGCCAGCATTCGGGCCAGATCGCTTTCCCCGGCGGCAAGATTGATGCCGCCGACGCTTCGCCCGTGGCCGCGGCGTTGCGCGAGGCGCGCGAGGAGATCGGGCTCAGCGAGGGCCGCATCGAACCGCTCGGCTATCTCGATCCCTACATCACGGGCACGGATTTTCGCGTCTTTCCCGTGCTGGCCATCGTGACGCCGCCGTTTGAGCTTGCCATCAACCCGGACGAGGTCGAGGACGCGTTCGAGGTTCCCTTAAGTTTTTTGATGCATCCGGCCAATCACCGGCTTGAATCGCGCGAGGTGTTTGGCGCGCAGCGGCAGTTTCACGCCATGCCCTGGGGGGAGCGATACATCTGGGGCGCGACAGCGGGCATGCTGCTCAACCTCTACAAGAGGCTCTGGCATCCATGAGCCGCGGCTATCCCCTGCCTGGACTTAAAGACGGCAGCCTCAAGGGCGCAGGCTTTCTGTCGGACAGAGGCGTTCGCCGGGTGTTTGCCGCGCTCGACGGCGGCGGCGAGGAAACGCGCGTCGTCGGCGGCGCGGTGCGCAATGCGCTGCTCGGCGAACCCGTGACCGAGGTGGATTTCGCCACAACCGCGACGCCGGATGTTATTGCGGCGCGCGCCGCCGCGGCGTCCTTGCGCGCTGTGCCGACGGGCCTTGAGCACGGCACGGTGACGCTGATCGTGGAGGGCGTTCCCTTCGAGGTGACAACCCTGCGCGAGGATGTCGAGACCGACGGCCGGCGCGCCAAAGTGCGGTTCGGACGCAGTTTTGAACGCGATGCGCAGCGGCGGGATTTCACCATCAACGCGATGTCGGCGTCCGCCGCCGGCGCGTTGTTCGACACCACGGGCGGGCTTGCCGATATCGCCGCGCGCCGCGTGCGCTTTATCGGCGAAGCCCGTCAGCGCATCCGCGAGGATTTTTTGCGCTCGCTGCGGTTTTTCCGTTTTCACGCGGCTTACGGCGAAGGCGCGATGGACCCGGAGGCTTTTAACGCTGTCATTGCGGAAAGGGAGGGACTGCGGACCCTGTCACGCGAGCGCGTGCGCGCGGAACTCCTCAAGCTGCTTGGCGCCAGCGGGGCGGCGGCGGTTGCCGGGGATATGTCGGGCGCCGGCCTGTTGCAGCCGCTGCTGGCGGGCATCGTTCAGCCGGCGCGCCTCGCCCGCGTGATGGCCATTGAGGCGGCGCGGGACCGGCCCGGCGACGCGGCGCTGCGCCTTATAGCGTTTTGCGCGCTGGTTGAAGATGATGCGGCGCGGCTGCGGGAGATGCTGCGGCTGTCCAATTCCGAGGCTTCCCGCGTCCAGCGCGCGGCAAAGGCGTTGGTTTCGTTGCAGGGCCGGGACGCTCCGCCCGCGCCGCGCGAGCTATATGCGCTGCTGTTCGAGCACGGCCAGGCCGCCGCCTGCGACGGGCTGACGCTGGCCCATGCCCAAAGCCCGGCGGCCGCCGAAGACGCGGGCTGGGCATCCGCCTTCGCCTTTCTGCGCGACACGCCGCCGCCGCGCCTGCCCTTCAGCGGCGCGGACCTGCTGGCGCGCGGCCTGCCCGGCGGCAGGGAAATCGGTGAAATCCTGAAAAAACTGCAAGCTTTGTGGATACGCGCCGGCTTTCCGAAGGACCCCGCGAGCGTGGCGCGACTGCTGGACGAGGCGATGGGCGGGGTTGAAACGGGGTTGAAACGGGACTCCCGCTGATCCCGGCGCCGCGCTATAGTGATCGCGAGGTCATGGAGCCGCGTATGGGTTTCGAGCGTAAAAGCCCCGCCGATGTCGCGCGCTCGCTGGGCGAGCGAAGCAAGAGTTTCTCGCGCGCCAAGCAGGCGCAGGCGGAATCGTGGCGGCGCGAGACTTTCACGCTGGAGCGGGAGCCGGCCCGCGAGAAAGCCCGCGAGTTCTACGCCCGCTTTCCCAAGGCAGCGTATATGACCGAGGTCGAGGCTTGGCGCGAGCTTGCCGACGGCCGCATCGAATTCACCATGCGCCGGCTGCCGACCGCGGATTGATGCCCGCCCTCATTCCACATCCGGCGTCCGCCACGCGAGATGCTGGCCGCCGTCCACCGCGATCATCTGGCCGGTGACACCGCGCGCGCCCGCCAGAAAAATCACCGCGTCGGCAATTTCAGCCGGCTCCACCGCGCGCGCCAGCGGCACGGCCGCAACCTCGCGCGCGAAACCCGCCGCGCCTTCGTTTGTGTTGGCGAGCGTCGGGCCGGGGCCGACGGCATTGACGCGGATGCGCGGCGCAAAAGCCTGCGCCATGGTCTGCGTGGCCGTCCACAAAGCCGACTTTGACAGTGTGTAGGAATAGTAGCGCGGGTTGAGCCTCCATACCCGCTGATCCGTGATATTGATGATGCAGCCGTGCATGCCCGCCGGCAGCGCCGCCGAGAAGGCTGCGGACAGCAGCAGGGGCGCGCGCAGGTTGATGGCCATGTGCCGGTCAAAGCGCGCCGGGTCAAAAGTTTCCGCGCTGTCGGGCTCGAACACCGAAGCGTTATTGACGAGCAGCGTCAATGGCCCCATCCCGGCCGCGGCCATGGGCTGGAGCGAGGCGGCGGCGGCGGGGTCGGCGAGATCGGCGATGAAGACGCGCGCGCGGGCGCCCGCGGCCGTCAGGCTGGCTGCGAGGGCGCGGGCCTCATCCGCCGAGCGCTCGCTGGCGTGGAGCGCGACGCCATAGCCTTCCGCCGCTAGACGCTCCGCGATGGCGCGCCCGATGCGCCGGGCGGCGCCCGTCACCAGAGCCGTCCGCATTTGTTGTTGTGACGCCATTGCCTCCGGTCCGCATCAGGGTTTCCCACGCCAATATACGCGCCGGCGGCGCCTTTGGACCAAAAAAGCGCTGGACACCGCGGATTTCCGCAAACGCCGCCTTCCTCCGGTCGCAAAACCGCCCTAAGAGACGCGTGTCCGCCAGGTTGGCGGCAAAAGGAGATTATGATGGGACTTTTAAGCTTCGCCAAATCGGTTGGCGCCAAAATATTCGGCGCTTCGGAGGCCAAAGCGGCGACCGCCGATGAATTTAAAAAGGAAATTGAAAAGCACGGGCTCGACGCTTCCGGCGTGAAAATCGAAGTCGAGGGCGACCATGTGAAAATTTCCGGAGGCGCCGCCACGACGGAGCAGGCCGAGAAAATCGCCATCGCCATCGGCAACACCATCGGTGTCGCCACGGTGCAGAATGACATCACCCCCGTCAAAGCGGAGGCGGAGTCGAAATTCTACACGGTGGTCAAAGGCGACAATCTCTGGAAAATCGCCGAGAGCCAGTACGGCCACGGCAAGGGCGCGAAGAACGATGTGATTTTCAACGCCAACCGCCCGATGCTGAGCAGCCCGGACAAAATATATCCGGGCCAGGTGCTGCGCATTCCGCCGCTGGCTTGAAGCCTTCGGGCCAAACTCACTCGGCCGCGCGCGTTGCCTCAAACGAGGGGACGCGCGCGGCAAATTCATCGAGCCACGCGACAAGGCGGGGATGCTCCGCCCGCCATGCGCCCGCGAGGCGCAGATCTAAAAAGCCCAGCGCGCAAGCGAGCGCGATTGTGCCGGCGTCAATGCGCGGAGCGGGCGGCGCCGCTTCGAGGATCGCCAGCGCGCTTGCGATTTTGCCGCGCTGCATATCCAGCCAGCGGCCGGAATGCTCAAGCGAGTCCCGGTAGCGGCTTTCGTAAAGCACCAAAATCGAAGCGTCCATAATTCCGTCGGCCAGCGCCTGCGCCGTCAGCACGGCGAAGCGCGCTTTGGGCTCCGTTGGAATAATGACGCCGCCGCCCGCCAGATGATCGAAATATTCAAGGATGACGCGGCTGTCGTAGAGCGCGGCGCCGTCGTCCAGCAGCGCCGCAGGAATTTTGTTCAACGGATTGGCGGCGCGCAGCGCGAGGCCCGCGGGCTCGCGCGCATCGACGAAATCAACCCGCGGCTCCAGGCCCAGATGCGCGGCGGCGATCCTGCATTTGCGTGAATAGGGGGAGGCTGGGACGTGGCAGACTTTCATGATGCGGGTTTCCTGACAGCGGTGATTTATTGTTTAACCCAGCCCGAAGCGGAGACGAGCGGCCCCCAATAGGCCGCGTCAGCGCGGATTTCATCCGCCATCACCTCTGGCGATGAGGGCCTGGGATCGAAGGCCAGCACGTTCATGCGTTCGATCACAACCGGCGCGGCAAGGGCTTTGGCCATTGAGGCGGTCAGCGCCGCGACAACCGCGTCGGGCGCGCGGGCGGGGGCGAACATGCCGATCCATGCGTTGGTTTTCATCGGATAGCCCTGCTCGGCGGCGGTGCGCACATCCGGCAATTGGGGCGCGCGCGCCGCGCTGGTGATGGCGATGACGCGAAGCTGCGTGCCGTTCAGCGGCAGGAAATCGCCGAGCGCGGTGATGCCCGCCGGCAATTGCGCGCCGGCGAGATCCTGCACCAGCGGCGCCGAGCCGCGGTAGGGCACAGCGGTCAGCGTCACGTTTTTTTCTTTTGCGGATGCGATCAGCGCGAATTCGGGTTTGCTGCCGGGCGAGGGAATGCCGACGCTGCCGGATTTCGCGTCGGCGCGGGCTTGGCGGAAAAAACCGTCGAGATCGCGCGCCCCGCTGGACGCGGGAACCGCCATGGCGCTGGCGTATTCAGCGATGCGCCCGATGGCGGCGAAGTCGGTCAGCGGATCGAAACCCGGCTGCGCCATCGTGAGAGGGATGATCGTCATGGTGTGATCGGGCGCGACCATCAGCGTGCGCCCGTCCGGCGCGGCGCGTTTCAGCGCCTGGGCGGCGATCTGGCCGCCGGCGCCGGTAAGGTTCTCGACAATGAAACTGGCGCCGAGGTCCTGCCCCATTTGCTGGGCCACAAGGCGCGCCACAACATCAATCGTGCCGCCGGCGGGAAAGCCGACGAGCACGCGCACCGTGCCGCCGGACAGGGCAGGTGTTTGCGCGGATGCGGGCGCGCCCGGCAGCAGCGAGACCGCAATCAGCGCGGCTTTGAGAAGTTTCATGACGGCGTCTCCGGCGGGATCAGGTTGCGAGGATGATTTCGCGGCGGACGGCGCGCGCGTCGATTTCGATTTCGATGCCGCTCACGGGAGGGCGCACGAAGTGCCAATTAAGCCCGCCAGCCAGCGCGCCGCGGCTGCCGAACTCATCCGCCATCGTATGCCAAAGATCGTGCGCGGTGTAGAGGCGCATGTCGAGCACGTCGGCCCACCACACGCCCATCGCTTTGAAACGCGATTCGAGATCGCCCAGCGCGTAGCGCAGCTTGTCGCGCAAAGCGTCCGGCGAAGTCTCGCCGGGGCGCACGATGTTTTCGCGGTAGTTCGGGCGATCGGGGCATTCGGCGGCGCCGGATGTGATGAAACTGCGCGCAGCGGATTTTGACGGCACCGTGTAACTGAAAGCGTAAAAACCCGGTCCAGGCGGTTTTTGCGCGTCGGGGCAAAGATTGCAGCGGGCGACGGGATTGGCGGCGCCGCGCGCCAGTCCCCAGCGCTCCAGCGGCTGCACATAACTCCGGTTGAACGCGACAAACGCCTCCTCCTCCAGCGGCTCGGGCGAGCGAAGCTCGGCGGCGCAGAGCGCGGTTGCCGGCCGCCCGAGGGACGTCAAATGCGCTTCGATGCGCTGAAAACCTTCGGCCAGCGGAACCAGCTTTGGGAAGCGGGCGCGCTCAATCTCCCAGCCGGGCCGCGCAATGACGGCGGCCGAATATTGAAAGCCGCCGGGCAGATAATTGTATCCGCCGGGATCAAAAGCAACGAGATCGTTCATGGCATTTCCGTGAGACGCGCGCGCCGCCGTCACGCCCTTTTCAAATTGACGGCTTTGGGTCCCTTGCCCTTTTTGTCGGGCTCGACATCGAAGGTGACGCTTTCGCCTTCGGCAAGGTTCGTCAGCCCGGCCTGCTCCACAGCGGAAATGTGCAGAAAAATATCGCTGCCGCCGTCGGCGGGCTTGATGAAGCCGTAGCCTTTTTCGGCGTTGAAGAATTTGATCGATCCGGACTGCGGCATGGCGCGCGTCTCCTTCACGTCGCCGCCGCGCCCGCAAGGCGCGTTGCGGCTCCCTTCGCAAGGTTCCCTCAACCCGGCGCGGCTGGCAAGCTCTATTCGCGCGTCAGCCAGTCGAGCCTCCAGGCCGCGCCCCGGCCGCGCGCCAGCGCCGGTGTCAGAATGGCCAGCAGGGCGCGCGCCTCTTCCTCCAGCACATGCGGCGGGTTGATGATGATGAGGCCCGAGCCGGCCAGCGAAACAGCGGCGGCGGGAGCCTCGACGTCCATCTCGAGGCATAGCACACGGCGCGCCGGCCCCTTTGCCAGCGCCGTCTTGAACGCGCCGACCGCGGCGAGGTCTTTGCGCGGATACCAGGCCATGAACACGCCGGTCGGCCATTTGGTCCAAGCGCTCTCCAGCGCGTTTGCCAGCCGGACAAATTCACCGGTTTCCTCGAAAGGCGGATCAATGAGCACGAGCCCGCGGCGCTCCACCGGCGGCACAAAGGCGTTGAGCGCCACGTAGCCGTCCATGTTCAAAATCTTGACGCGGCGGTCGCGTCCTATGGCGCGCCCCAGCAGTTTGGCATCCGCCGGGTGCAGTTCGCAGAGGGTCAGCTTATCCTGCGAGCGCAGCAGCCGCTGGGCCTGCACGGGCGAGCCCGGATAAAGCGTCAGCGCGTCTTCCCCCGCGAGGCCGGAGGCGCGAAGCCAGGGCGCGAGGAGTTCGCGCGCCGCGTCAGGCATTGGCGCGCCGCGCAGCTTTCCCGCGCCGCCGCTCCATTCGCCGGTGCGCAGCGCGTCGCCCGCGTTGATCGAATAGAGCCCGGCGCCCGCGTGGGTATCGAGATAGCGCAGCGGCGCATCCTTGCGCATGAGATAGGACAGCACCCGCGCCAGCAGCGCGTGTTTAAAAACGTCAGCGAAATTGCCGGCGTGGAAAACGTGGCGGTAGTTCATGGACTGGCGCGCCGTCTCAGCGGATCGGCGGCACGCTGATTTCGCGCGAGCGGCAGGAGCCGCGCGCGACCTCAGGGCAGGGCCGGTAATCGCGCAGGTCCTTGGTCATGCATATGCGCACCTCCTGGAGCACGCCGCGGGTGCAGCCCACCGCCATCATGCCGGGGCGCAGGCGCGGGTTGGCCTCCTGGAATGCGCGCATAATATCGGCGCTGGCGACGCGCTCCTCCTGTTTGACGACGGTAAATTCCTTGGGGATTTGCACCTTGTCGCGGGCGAAGCGCACATCGGCGAAATAGTCGCCCGCGGCTTTGCCCGAGCAGGTCCCGTGTTTGCGCCATTCGTAGCGGGCGAGGCCCTCGTCGGGAAACAAGCCCTGCGCGGCGTCCAGCGCCGCGCGCGTCGGCGAGCGCGCCGAGGGGTCGCAATCGCTGGGAAAGCCGCGCTCATACTGCGGCCACAGCCCATGCACAACGAAGCCCAGATTGGAGCCGACAGCGCATTGGCTTTTCCCGCCGCCCCGGTCATTGGTGGCGCAAAAGCCTGACGACCACGACAGTGACAGCACGTAGAAATCAAACTGGCCCGTTGCCGCCGCGGGGCTGCGGCGCAACATCGACGGCCTCGGGCCTGCGGGCGCGTCGGCTGCGGGGGAATTGGCCGCAGGGGCATTGGGCGCGGCGGCGGGCGGGCTGAGCGGGCGCGCGTCGTCGCCGCAGCGGTCCAGCACGCAATCCGCGGGACGGCGGATTTGCGCCTGCGCGGACATCAGCCCGGCGAGGGATGCCAGGGTGAAAGCCAGCGCGGCGGCGCGGGGGAAAAACAACAAATCCAATACTCCTGTAATGAAATCAGGGGCGCGCGGCCTTGCAGGCCTGGCCATAGGCGTAATTGCGGTCGAGGCCGACGACGCACCAGTCGACGCCCCATTTATGCTGCCAGCTCAAATTGAGATCGGGAAACAGGCCAAAGGTGAGGGTCTGCGTCAGGCCGCGATCCAGATCGCTGCCGGTCATGTTGAGGTCTTCGGCGACCGAATAATACACAGCGCGGACCCTGCCGTCATTCATCACGGCTTTGGCCTCGCAATAGCGGCGCGGAATGTAATCGAGGCCCGTCGTGCGAAAGCCGGTCTCGCGGATTGCGTCAAGGCGGGTGATTTC
This sequence comes from Hyphomicrobiales bacterium, assembly GCA_025362655.1. Taxonomy (GTDB): domain Bacteria; phylum Pseudomonadota; class Alphaproteobacteria; order Rhizobiales; family Beijerinckiaceae; genus Terripilifer. Next base: position 17,664 of record JANYFM010000076.1, read on the forward strand.
GAGGCCGGATTTCCAGTAATAGGACTCGCGCTGGTCAAAACGCGACTGAACCGTCGATACGACGCCGTCATAGGCGCAGGGCGGCAATTTTGCCTGCCAGCCGGCATAGCGGTTTTCCGCCGGGGTCAGGGGCCGGGCCAGCGCGCCGGACGCCAAGTTGAGGAAGGCGGCGAGCCCCGCCGCAACGCCAAAAAAACCCGTCCGCATCGCACACTCCGCCTGCCGCTTTAAGGGGAGCAAAATGCGTTGGCGCGCTGTCAGGGTCAAGGGCGGCAGGGGGCCTGATGGCCGGGGATCGGGGGTTTCGGGGCGAAATCCCATATTTTTGCAGGTTATCCGCTCACCCGCGCCCGCAGCCACGCGGGTTTCAGGATGGCGCGGGCGACGTTGCGCAGGCGATGCTGGGCTTCAAACAGCGCTGTCGTGCGGGTGACGGAGTAACGCGAGGCGATTTCGCCGCCGAACCCGGCCATAAATTGAAAGCGGGCGTCATTGGTGATGCCGTCGAAATCGAAGCTCAAGCCGAGTTTCTGGGCATGTTCGATGCCCGCCCATATCAACAGGCTGACGGCGCCGATGTCGGCGGCTTTTTTGTCGCGGGTCGAGAGAAAATAATAGACGTATTTGTCGTCCCAAACGAAGAACACCTTGGCATGGACCATGCCCGCGCCGTCGATGGCGGCGATGATCCGCGCCTGCCCGCGCGCGCGCGCCGCCTCGAACACCGGCTGGATCAGCCCCGTGTTGAAATAGGATGTATCGCCGTCGAGATTGGCATTGTAGAAGCTGGCGAAATAGCCGGCGTCGTCAATGTCTTTGACGATCAGCCGCTCGCGGGCGCGGCGCACGACATTGCGCGTCTTATCGCGCATGCCGCCCCACAGGGCTTCCGCCGGCTTGCCGCAATCGAGCAGAAACGTCTGGAGAAGGCTGACCTGGCAGCCGCGCTCCATAAACGGCGTCAGATCGCCGAAATCAGGGTCCAGCGTCATTTCAATATGTTCGCGTGAATCAATTTGTCCGATCAGTTCGGTCAGGACCGAATGATAGAAGCGCACGCGCGATTCGGTCTTGCCGCCCTGGGGCTCGACAACCGGGCCGAGAACCCGTGTCAGTTGCGGCATGAGGCAGGCGCCCATCCCGCTGAAAGTCCGGTCCACAAAACGCAGATAGCCGACTTCCCTGCCGCCGCGCATGCAGGGCAATGACCGCCATTGGCCGGGGGCCACGGCATCCAGCCACCAGTCCTCGTGAAAAATCGTTTTGCGCATAAAAACCGCCCCGCATAAGGGCGTCCTAGGCTTGGGTAACCATGATGGTGCACGAAATTTCGTTATCAACCCTTAAGGGGCGGAGCGGGCCCGGCTGCTGCGGGGAATGGCGCCGGCGCGCCCTAATTCGGCAAACCGCCAAATATATCAATGACTTCAAATCCAAAACCGGAGTTTAATGTGTGCGCGCCGCCGGCCCGCAAACCGGCGGGGGGAGGCAGGCGCGCGATTATTTTCTGCGCGAATACTTCCCTGTCGAGCCGGGTGACTTCGCCAATGGCAAGCCCCGCGCCATAGCCGCCGACGCAGTTTTGCGCCGGTCGCAGCAGCTTGGGGCCGCGCCGGACCATGAGGCCGGCGGGCCGGGCGCAGCGCGCGTCGATCACCACGGGGTTATCGGGGTGCGGATGCCACGGGCCGAGCAGATTGTCCGCCCAATAGAGCCCCAGCGCGTCCCATGAGGACCGGGGGCCTTCACCGATGGCGGCGAATATCCACAGGAGTCCGTCATGTTCGATCAGTGTCGCGTCGGAGGCGGCGACATTGTCGATCAGGACAGCCTCCTTCACCCAGCGGCCGGGGAACCGCTCGGCGCGCCACAATTCAATCGTGCGGTTGGCGCAGGTTTCGGGGATCATGAAGACCGCGCCGCCGCGCTCGAACATCATGGGGTAGGAGAGGTGAAACGGGAGTTCCAGCACAGGCAGCGCCGGCCCCGCCGGGCCGTTTTCCCCGAGGGCAAGGACCGACAGAATGCCGCGCCCGGTGGCGTAGGGAACCTCCTCGCAAAACAGATGCGTCACGCCTTCATGGCGGAATAGGAAAGGATCGGCGAAATAGCGCTTCCCGTCGTCCTTCAAAATTGAGTAGCCGGCGGCCGGCCAGGCCAGCGTGTCGATCACCGCGTCACCGGCGGCGCGCCGCCAGCCGATGCGCCATTTTGGCCCCTCGACAGCGAGCCGTTTCAGCCGGGTGGAAACTTTGGCTGCGACACTGCCGATGGCGAAGCCGACGGGCGCCGGTGTTGGCAGGGATTTTGGCGCGATAAGCGGGGTCTCCAATCCCTCAGCGCGGCCGGCCGCAATCAGCCGGACCGCTTGCAGGATCAGATCGCCCATGCGCCCGCAGACGCGGTCAAAGGAGGCTTTGAAAATCTCCGGCTCCTCAAGGCCCGGGGAGCTTTCGGCGATGACGCGCCCGCCCCCGCGCCCAAACAGCGCCACCTGTAAAAGGGGCGCGCTTCGATTCAGCACGGCGTTTATCGCGCCTGTTTCATTGGCCTGTCCCTGCCACAGGGGAACCAGCCGCGCTGTGTCCGCGCCCGCCGCGCCGCCGGCGCAGTCGATAATAAGGCCGGGCCGGCCCGCGCTGGAATCGTCCCGCATGGCGCAGGCCTCGCCCGCGCCGCCGCCGGCGCCGGCATGGCCGTAAATCAGGCTCTCGAAACGCATCAGCAGATCGAGCCCGGCGGGCGCGCGAGCGGCCGCATCGGTGATCGTGACGCTGACAATATGGCCCCGCGCGCGCAGAGCCGCGCATAAATCCTGATGCCAGCGCCGCGCCGCGCCGCCCGCGAGCCGCAGCCCTATTTCCATAATGAAAGCTCCCGCGCCGGCTAACCATGATTTTTATCAACCAGATGCTAACCGAAAGTGACGATACTGGCGGTTCCGATGAAAGGAGCGGCATGCGCGCCAATCGCAAAATTCTGCTTTACACGCATGCGCTGACCGGCGGCGGCGCCGAGCGCGTGACAGCGCTGATCGCCAGCGGTCTCGCGCGCCGCGGCCATGATGTGCTGCTCGCCACTGATTTTGATGCGCCGCAGAACCGCGATTTCGTTGACGGCGCGGTGCGCCGCGTCACGCTGGGGCGCAATCATTTTGCCGCCGTCGCGCGGCTGGCCGGCCTGATCCGCCGCGAAAAGCCGGATGTGACGATTTCCGCGCTCAGCGCGTCGAACCTTAAACATGCGCTGGCCGCGGGGTTGGCGGGACGGCTGTCGCGCGCTGCGGTCTCGTGGCACGGGTATGCCAGCAGCGAGCCCCGGTTGCTCAGCCGCATCGGCTTTTGCGCGGCGCGGGCGATGACGCGCGCCAGCGCGGCGACGGTTTGCGTGTCCGAGGGGATGCTGGATTATATGACCGCGCGCTGGGGCATCGACCCCGCCAAAACCCTGCGCATTTATAATCCGGTCGATGGCGGCCCGCTGGCGCCAGCGGCAAGCGCCGCCGAGCTTGAAGCGCGCGGCCCGGTGCTGCTCTCGGCGGGGCGTTTCGTTTCTTACAAGCAATTCCCGCTGCTCATCCGCGCCTTCGCTATGGCCGAGCCAAAGGACGCGCGGCTGATTATTCTCGGCGAGGGGCCGGAACGGCCCCTGATCGAGGCCGAAATCAAGAGACTGGGATTGCAGGACCGTGTCAGCCTGCCTGGCTATGCGGACGAGCCCTGGAACTATTACGCGGCGGCCTCGGTCTTCGCGCTGCCGTCGGGACAGGAGCCTTTCGGCCTCGTGATCGTCGAGGCGATGGCCAATGGCCTCGCCATTGTCGCCACCGATTGCGACGGGCCGCGCGAGATTCTGGCGCAGGGCCGGTTTGGGGCGCTTGTTTCCAAAGGCGACGCTGCCGGCTTGGCGCGGGCGATCAGCGCCGCGCTGGCCGATCCCGGCGATCCCGCCCCGCGCGTCGAGCGCGCCAAGGCTTTCAGCGGAGACCGCGGGCTCGATGAATACGAGGCTCTGATCGAGCGCATTTCGGCGCAAGTCCCGGCGGGCGCGGCCGAACCCGGCGCCGCCGGCGCGCCCGTGCGATTGTTATAGCTCAGCCTCCCATCGCGGGCTCGCCCGCGCGCGCGGCGGCGCGGCTGTCTCCGGGTTTGGCGTCCTGAAGCGCGCGGTGGTGCGCGAAGAGGCGCGCCATCTGATTTTGGATCGAATAGGGCTCGACAAGCGCATGGACGCGCCCGGGGTCGACGCGCCCGGCGCTGATGTCCTCCCAGAGCGCCGCGAAAGCGTCTGTCATTTGCGCGATGCAGGCGTCAGCGGGCTCGCTGCGCTCCACCATGGCTCCGCTCACGCCGCTGACAATCAGCGGATCATATTGCGGCAAACGGATTGCGCCGAAGGGGCGGCCAGCCGAAAGCGTCTCCAGGAGATAGCAGGGCATGCCCTCGAAGTACGAGGTGAGGATGCCGGCATGGCAGGAGGCGACGATTTCTGCGACCTCCTCCGCCGGCTGGAATCCGTAACGGACAGTGAAACCGCGGATGGCTTCGAACTCCGGGTAGCGGGCGGGATCGGTGGTTCCGATATAGTGAAACTCAAGCCTGCCATGAAGGCGCTTATGCAGCGCCGCCAGAATTGTGAACATCAGCGGCGGGTCTTTGAAGGCGTCGAGCCGGCCCGCGAAAACGATGCGGAAAATTCCATCGGCGCAGTTGAAGGGCTTGGGGGCGAAGCGCTTGGTATCGACGGAGACGGTCATCACCTCGGCCTTGCGCGCCGCGCTTGGCAGGATGCGCTTCAACCGCTCGATGATATTGGGATTGACGCAGAGAACGCGGTCCGCGAGGCGCAGCGCGATGCTCTCGTTGGCGCGGTGCAGGAACCACAGCTTCTTGATCAGACTGTCCATCTTCTGCTCTTTCGAGCCCTCGCCGTGAACCATCTGAACGCTCTTCAGCCCCAGCAGTTTGGGCAGAAGGGCGAATTCGAAGCGCTGGAGGTCCGCCGACACCGGCGAACCCTTCACCGCCGAGCGGATTTTGAAAATGTGGCGCAGCGCGCCGAAGGCGAAACGGAAGGTCGTCGATTCCAGCAGGCTGCGGCCCGGCGAATTGATGGCGGCGGCGCCGATATGGGCCACGGGAAGAAAATCGATGCCGCGCCCGCCGACGAAAACGCGGGTGATTTTGCCCTGCGGCAGGTCGCCGAACTCATCGACGCCGACGAACAGAATTGAGAAATCCTGAGGGTGGCTGGTCTGGATCATGCGGACATGGGTCTCGATGCCGCCGAGCTTGGCGCCGCGCGGGTCCATCGGATGCATGAGAAGAATCCGGTATTGCGCCATGGTCTCAGGCTCCATTCGATTTGGCGGCCCCCGCCAGCATGCGGCGCGCCGGCGCCAGCAGGGCGAGATCGGCCAGCACCGCCGCGCAGCGGGCGTACCGCGCGGCGAGGCGCCCCGGGTCCTTGGCAAGGCGCCAAGCCCATTCGAGGCCGTTGTTTTGAAAAAACCGCGGCGCGCGGGACTGGTCGCCGGAAACAAAATCCAGCGCCGCGCCGATGCCCATGAAGCCGATGCCGGGATGCAGCCGCGCCATGCGGTCGCTGAAGAACTCCTGCTTGGGCGCGCCGAGCGCCACGAAACACAGGCGCGCGCCGGATGCCGCGATGCGGGCGGCGGCGGCGAGCGCTTCGTCGGAGCGCGGATCAAAACCGTAAAGCGGCGCCTCGATATGGCTGACCTGAAGGGCGGGATGCCGGCTTTTCAACCGGCGCGCGGCGCGCTGCAAGGAGTCCTGGCTGGAGCCGAAGAACGCGATCTTAAGCCCGGCTTCGGCGGCGGCTTTGCACATGGGCTCCAGCAGATCGGCGCCGGTGGTGCGCTCAAGGCGGACGCCCTGACGGCGGGCCATCCAGACGAGGGGCGCTCCGTCCGCGGTGACGAAAGTGGCGCGCGAATAGGCCTCGCGGAACGCCGGATCGGTGCGGCGCTTGACGAGATGATCCATGTTGAGCGTGAAGAGGGTGAAGCCAAGGCCCCGCCGGCTGCGCTCGATGGTCTTTTCAAGGAGCTCGCCCATGCCGGCGATATGGATGGTCTGCCCGTCAATGGTCGCGAGAGCTTTAACTTGGGATGCAGCGGCGCTGGTCATCTCGGGACACCTTGGAGCTTTTGGGCGGGTCTGGCAGAATCGACTGCAAGACCGCGACCAGCGGCTCCTGTCCCGAAATGAAACAGGGGGTGTTGATTAATACCAAAGGGCATGAGCTTCGGCTCATGACCTTTGGCAAGCGCGAAAGCGCGGGCTTTGAACAAGTATTGGCTGACGCGCGGAACTCTATGGATTGACCAGAGGTCAATTCATAGAGCCCTTGGTATAAAGCGATGGTTTCAGGAAACCGCGGAGCGCATCGCGCTTAGCTTGGCGGCGCCGGCGCGAACCAGCTCCGGAAACAGCGCCGCCAGCGTCAGCAGATAGACCAAACCGCCGGCGGCGACTTCCAACGCGATGCGCAGCGGCAACGGTCCGGCGGCCCGCTCGAAGGGGATCAGCGCCAGCGCGGCCGCCATCCACATTGTCGCCAGCGTGATACGCGCCAGCATCGCCCAGGGCAGCGGCAGGCCAAAGCCGCGCGCCGCAACGACGCAGCCGAAAACGAGCCCCGCGACAGTGCCGGCCAGACAGCCCGCCGCCGCGCCCGGCAGGCCGCCGTAAATCAGCCCGAGGATGCAGCAGGCGACGGTCGCGATCACCTCGACAACATTGATCACGACATTCATGCGCGTGCGCTCAAACAGGATGATCACCTGGTCGACTGTGTGAACCCGCAGATTGCGCAGCGCGCCGGCGACGACAGCCAGCGGCAGCACCGCAAAGGTCACCGCCTGAAACGGCTGCGCTATCATCAATTCCACCAGGGGCCGCGAAATCATAACAATGCCGGTGCTGGCGGGGGCCAGCAGCGCGAACAGAACGGCGCCGCTCATTGACACTTGTTTCAGCGCTTCCCCGCGGTTGCCGGCCTGGAGATATTTCACCGCCAGCGGAAACGCCGCCGCCGTGACCAGCATGGCGATCACCGCCGCGAGGCGCTGTCCAAGCCCCCAGCCCACGGAAATCAAGCCGACAGCGGCGGGGCCGTCGTGCTGTTCGACGATGACGCGGATGCCGTTAAAGCTGATCCAGCCGATCACGCCGGCGAGCACCAGCGGCGCGCCAAAGCCCGCCGCGCGCCGGATGATATCGCGGTCCGGCCAGGCCATGCCCCGGCCAAGACGCAATTCCCGCCACAGCCACAGGAGGCCGGCAGCCTGGGCGATGGCAAAGCCGGCAAGAGCCGATCCGGCGTCGGCGGAGAACCGATTGACGGCGATCAGCGCCAGCGCAAAGCCCGCGACGGGACCGATCAACTGCGCGAGCGTATAAGTGAGAATGGCTCCCGCCGAGCGCGCCCGCTCGGTGAGATGCGCGGTGAGCGAGCGAGAAACGCAATACACAATGGCCGATACGATCATGACGGGTGTCGGCGCGGCGTGAAGAGTGAGCAGCGTTGCAACGCCCACACAGGCTTGGATGACCGCGCTGAGCGCGAGAATGGCGTTTTCCGCTTTTTGAAAGCGCATGCGCTCCGCCGGCCCGTCGAAGCCTCCGATATAGCGCAGCATGTATTGCGACCACCATGCGAGGCCGAGGAGATAAGCAAGCTCCTGCGCCGCCATGATGTAAGCGAGCACGCCGTATTCCCCAGGGGTCAGCCAGTGCGTCCACGCCACAGCGGCGATGAATTGCGCCAGCGGCCCGACGAGCTGGGCGGGAAGATAGAGAATCGTCTGCCGCATCAGCATAAGCGTGGGTCTCCGCCCGACTTTTGCGCCAGCCATTGCGCGAGCGCGGCGTGATCGCCCGCCGCCAGCCCCAGCCAGCGCTCAATATTGGCGGCGCCGAGCGCGGCATATTGCGCCCGCCAATCCGGCTGTTGAACCAGCGCGGCGATTTTCCGCGCGCTTGCGCCCGCGTCGGCGGGATCGAGGAACACGCCTGACGATCCCAGCACCTCGCGAAACACCGGCTTCTCCGGCGCGATGACCGCCAGGCCCGCGTATTGAGCCTCCAGCAGCGGCAGTCCGAGGCCCTCGTCGTGGGAAGTGGAAATCAGCATATCCGCGCTTTCAGCGATTTCGCGCACGCGTTCGACGCTTTGATAGCCATGCATCACAACGCCCGGCGCGAGCGCCAGTTGTTCGGCATCCGCGCCCCAGCCGGTGCGCCCGACAATATCGAGCGTCGCATCGGGATAGCCCTCAGCGCGCAGGGCCGCGAGGATGGCGGCGGCCGCCATCAGGTTCTTGCGCGGCTCGATTGTGCCCAGCGCGACAAGCCGCAAAGCCCCCGGCGCGCCGGCCCGCTCCGCGCGCCCGGCAGCGCTCAGTCCAAACACATTGCGCACGCCCGGCCGGTAAAGCTCGATCCGCGCGTCGGCGCGGCAAAACCGCCGCATATCGTCACGGGTGGTCTGCGAATTGGCGAGAAAATTCGGCAGCCGTTTCAGCGCGAGACGGAACGCCGGCGCCATATAGAGTTTGGCGCGCGGGTTGAGGTCCCCGCGCCTGGTGATGAGGAAAGTGTCGTGGATATAGGGCAGCACGCGGGCGCCGAAAAGTGTGGCCAGCGGCGAGGGCGGAAAGCCCGGGCACAGAAGAATGGCGCGTTTATCGAGGGCGAGGCGCGCCGGCAGGACGAGGCACTGGCGGTAAATCATGTCCGCGACGCCGGAGGAGCCGACCGGGGTCACGTCGAGCGGCGCCAGAGCCTCGCGCGAAAACAATTCGAGCGTGATGCGCTCCAGCCCCGTCACATGGCGTCCGCAATGGGTGTGATCGATGTAAATGGGCGCCTGTCCGCTCATGGATGCGCCCGCCGCATGCCAGGCGCGTCGCGGCGCATCAAGGTCAAAACCATCGCCGCGAACATGGCGAAATTGGTGGTCTTGGAGGACAGGCTGACCGCCGCGCTGGCGACGATAAAGTAAAATATCAGCAGCATGACCGCCGCGGGACGCGTGAGATCGACAAGTTGTTTGCAAAATATGCCCAGCGCGGCGAAGAAGAAGACCGACATCAGAATGCCATGGGTCATCATGAATCCGATCCAGAAATTCTCGATGCCGAATTCGATTCCCTCCAGAGCCTGCACGCTGTTCAAATAGCTCTGATCCGGCCCGAACAGCAGATCATTCCATGACAGAATGTGGAAAAGGTTGAACATGATAATGCGCGCCTGGGCGCTGCCGCGGTCGTTGACGAAGCGCTCCAGGAACTGATCGAAAAAACCGGTTTGCGCGATTTGGAACACCAGCCCCGCGAGCAGCGGCCCGCAGGCGAACAGGCAGCCGGCGGTCAGCAGATCGAGCCTTGCGCCGCGCAGAACCGCAAGACCGCGCGCGGCGCCCGCCAGCGCCAGCAACAGCAGCGCGGCCACAAGCGAGGAGCGTCCGCCAAACGCCGTCATCGAGACGAGGCAGACCGCCATGGCCAGCGGGCGCAGCAGCCTCGGCAGATCGCGCCCGCCGCCGCAGGCCAGCGCGACCATATAAGAGCCGGTGAGCGCCGCATTCGCGAGGGGATGTCCGAGCAAAGCGGTGGAGCGCCAGTCGTTGGTCATTTCGACGGAGCCGATGAGGAACGGCGTCAGGCGCCATCCGCTGACGTATTCGTGGATGCCGAGCAGCGCGTTGATGATGAGGATGGCGTGCAGAACAAGCGCCATTGCCCGCCGCCCGGAGGGCTGAAGCCAGCCAATGAGCACAACAACCGCCGCCGGCAGAAAAAATGTGTCGATCAGCGGCGTGAACGGCGCCTTGCTGATCAGCACGACATAGGCGACGAGACACGCCCAGCACACCAAAAACAGGGTGACGCCGCGATAGGCGGTGAACATGTCCGCGAGCCGCAGGGGATTGCCCCGCCCGATGCCGATGGCCAGCAGCGCCGCCAGCGCCAGCCAGGTGCCGGGATGCAGTTTCTCAAAGGCTGTGCCGCCGGTCTCGCCGTAATTGAAGCCGAACCAGGCCAGCGCCATATCGGATACAAGAAACAGCGAGATGACGCTGGTGAAAATAAGCAGCGTGACGAGCGCGGGACCGGCGCGCTCGAATAAAGCGATGGGCGCGGCCGGTGACGGCGCCGCCCGGCGCGCCGCGGCGAAGCTGGTCATGCGGCCTTCCGGGGCGCTGCCATCGATTCGACGCCGCCGGCAAGCTTGCCGCGCGTAACATCCAGCGTCTCCATGATGGCATCGGCGGAGGGAAGCGTTTCGCCGGGCGCGGCCACAAGCACGATGTGATCGACGGCGCCGGCGAGGAAGCGCGCCTCATCGCCGAGGCCCATCGCGGGGCCGTCGATGACGACGAAATCGAAATTTCCCTCGATCCCTGAAAAGCGCGGCGTCGAGCGCTGGCGCGATAGGCGGGCGCAGAGGCGCTCTTCATCCGCCAGCAGGGGAACGAAGCGCAGTTCGCCGGGACCCGCGCCGCTGACGCGGTAAAGCGGGCGCAGGACGCCGTCGAGCGCGATCAGCGCGGGTTCCGCGCCCGCCTCGATCAGCGGCAACAGGCCGCCCTCCGCGCCGGCATCAATAATCAGCGCGCGGCGTCCCTGCAGGGCGGCTGCGCGCGCCAGATTGACAGCGATGGTTGTTTTTCCGCAGCGCTCCCGCATGGAGGTCACCAGCACCGCCGTCATGCGGGCCGCGCGCGCGCCCGCGCGCAAGCCAAGCGGCTCCAGCAGCAAGCGGATCGCCTGGCTGAACGGCGATTGCGGATGGTTGCAGGTCTCCGCCAGCAGACCCCCGGGGGACAAATCCGCGCGGCCCCGCTTCGCGTCCGTGCTGGAAATCCAGTGTTTGAGGCGGCTCATTCCGGCGGCGGCGCCCGCGCCGGCGCGCGGCACGCTGGCGAGGATATGCAGTCCCGCGGCGCGCCCAAACGAGGGCTCGCGCCGGGCCGGCCCGGGCTCACCGGCGGACGCGGAAGCACCGCCGCCGGAGCCGCCGAGATAGTCGCGCAGCAAAGCTGTTCCAATACCGAGCGACAGGCCCGACAGCAGCGAAATAAAGAGGATCGCGGCGGATTTTGGCGAGGACGGCGCGAGGGGGGGCACGGCGGGCGCGATGATGCGGGCCAGCAGGCCGTCGCCGGAATCATCGGCCATGGATTCGCGCGCTTTGAGGAATTTCTCATAGGCGGTCCTATGCGCCTCCAGCTCGCGGTCAAGCTCGCGAAGCTCCACCATGTTGCCGTTCTTGGAATCGGTGGAAAGGCGCGCGGTCTCGGTCCGGAGCCCGGTCGCGGTCTCGGCGGCCCTGGCCTGTTGGTATTCATTGCCGGCGGAATCGGCGACGCGCTTTAATTCGGCGGCGATCAGCCGGCGCGAATCGCGCAATTGGCTCTGCACTTCGAGCATCGCCGGGTGGCGGTCGCCCAGCGTCGTGCGGTAATGCGCCTCCTGGCGGGCGATGTCGGCATATTGCGTGCGCAATTTTTCCAGCACCGGGGATTTCAGCGCGTCGGTGGTGCCATCGGGCAGCCGGCCCGATGCGGCGAGCCGCTGCACCTGATCCAATTTGGCTTTCGCCTCGATGGTTCGGGAGCGGGCGCGGCCCAGCTCATTGGTCAGGTCCGACAGTTCCTGTTCGCGGACGTTTTTGCCGACAGCGTCGGTGATGCGGTTTTTAACCCGGTATTCCTGAACCTTGTTTTCAGCTTCCTGGAGTTTCGCCTGAAGCTCAACCAGCCTTTGATTCAGCCATTTTGAATCCTGCCGCGATATCTGCGAGCGGGCGTCCCGCTGGTCGGCGATGTAGGCTTCGGCGACGAGATTGGCGAGCCGCGCCGCTTTGACCGGATTGGCCGAGGAAAGATCGACGTCCATCACATAGGTGCGCTCAGAGCGTTTGACCGTGAGGGCGCGCGACAGGGCGGCGGTGGCGCGCGACAGTTTGTCCTCGCCCCCGGCGGGCGCGGCGGAACCGACGCCCAGCAGGGAGAAAAGCCGCGTCCGCAGGCCCGGCTGGGAAGAGAGGAATTCGGGGTCTTCCGCCAGCCGCTCGCTTTGCGCCACCCGGCGCAGGACGGTGTCGGAGGCAATCAGCTTGACCTGGCTTTCGACCAGCGTCGCGTCGGGCGTCGCGGAAGCGCTCGGCTGCTGTTCGGTGCCAATTGGACCCCGCCCGCGCGCGTCGATGAGAATCGAGACAGTCGCCGTATAGGCGGTGCCGGCGACGATCAGCAGATAGGCCGCGGCAAGGCCCAGCGCCCCGGCGGCCATGCAGCCGATGAAAAAGCGGTGGCGGGCGAGAATGCCGAAAAACTCGCGCAGATCGGCGCCGGCGGGCTCCGCGCGCGCGCGGTCATCGCGCAAGGCGTGGGCCTGCCGCTCGCCGAAAGCATCATACCGGTCGCGACCGCCTGAAAGCACCTGCACCACTCCCGGCGGCGCGCGAAAGGCGCGTTGCCGTGACATTTGCGGGGACGAACCCCGGGGTTACGAATTGTTAGCCGTAAATCCTTACCAAATGTTCACCATTTCACGGACCGTCGGCGGCCGTTCCCGCGGCGGAAGGCTTTGGCAGGGCAAGCCGGCGCACCCGCCGGCGCCACGGTGTTTCGAAGCGGTGATAGATAAAATAGGCGGCGATAAGGTTGGGGACGAGGGCGCAGAAGGCGCACCAGAGGACGAGGGGCGTGCCGGCCAAATGAAAAATCCGCACGCCAAGGAGGCTTATCAGCGCCATCCCCATCAGCGGATGGATCATATAAAGCGCATAAGAGAGGTCGCCGAGTCCGGCCATGGTTTTGCGGGTCAGCAATCCCTTCGCGCCGTCGCGTTCGGCGATGGCCGCCGCCGCGAGGCAGGCCAGCAGCAGCACGATGATCAGCCGGTCGTCCGCGCCAAGGGTCATTTCGAGGAACGCGGTCAGGAACAGCGCCCAGGCCGGCCCGAAACTGTGGATGCGCAATGGAATCGCCTCAATCGCGCAGGCCAGCGCGGCGCCCGCCAGGAAGGTCGGCAGCGCCCGCAGGGCCCCGAAATGATAGGTCAGCGTAGTCCAAGGCTCGATCCAGCCGAGATGCGCGGCGGCCTCCAAGCCCATGACAATGGCGAGGGCGGCGCAGACGGCCGCTTTGGCGCCGCCGAGGCGGGTCAGCCAAACCACCGCCGGGAATGACAGATAAGCGAACCATTCGGCGCTGATCGACCACGAGGGGTAGTTGAACGCCGCGGTCTGTGTGGCGCCCCAGGCATGCATCATCGTCAGGTTGGGCAGGATCGCGGCGGGATCGATGAAGGCGCGGTCGCTTTTGCCGCGCCACAGGGTCGCGGCCAGCAGCATAAACACCAGCAGTGTCGCCAGATGCAGCGGATAGACGCGCGCGATGCGGTTTTTGAGGAAATCGCAATAGGCCGAAATGCCGGTCAGCCGGCCGCCGTAGCTGTGAAAAATCACAAAGCCTGAAATGGCGAAGAAAAAATCGACGAACAGGTAGTTTTTCGAAAACAACGATTCGAGGCCGGAATTTCCCGACAAGACCGCGTAGTGATAGACGACAACGCCCAGCGCGGCGAAAAAGCGCAATCCATCGATGGCGGCGTAACGCTTGAATTCGGCAGGGGGCGCCGCCGGCGCGCGGACAGTCCAGGCCGCCGCGGTTTTGCGTTTGCCGAACGGGGCGCGCCGCGCCCGTCCGCCGCCCGCCGCAACCCGGTTCCTCGTGTGCATGGCGGTTCTCCGCTGGCGCGTTGAGCCGGCGGCGCTGTTCCGGAATGGCGCAGCGGGCGCGGGTCCGGCAAAGCCTAGCAATCGGCGCGCCATGGCATTGGCAATCGCGGGCGCCCGCAATTTTTGCCCGGCACACCCTTTGCCTCGTCTTGTCCAACCGGGCGCTCATGCCTCGAGATCGTCTCGCGGCAGACCGGATGCGTCCCGTTTTGGAACAATCATGTTGTTCGAAAAGAACCTCGCCGCCGCAGTCCGTGTCCCCGCGGGCAGGCAGCCCCTGGCGAGGGCCCGCCGGGCTGGATTCCTTCCGGCGCGCAATCCCGCGATCCTGCGCAGCGCTTTCTTCGCGCTGGCGGCGCTGGCGGACGCTCTCGCCATTGTCGTCAGCGCCATCGCCTCGGGCATGGCGTGGCACTATATGTTCTATGAGGACGCGGGGATGCTCGACAATCATTTCCGCATCGGCTGCGTCATCGCGGCGCTGTTCGTCGTTCCAAACATCATGCGCGACGACTACGCCATGAGCCGTTATTTCAAATTCTCCGGCCATTTGGGGCGGATATTTCTGCTGTGGAATCTGGCGTTTCTGAGCGCCCTCATAATCGCCTTTCTGACCAAAACGACCACCGACGTGTCGCGCGGCGCCATGGTCTACTTTTATGTTTTCGGCTTTGTCTGCACGGGGGCGGTCCGCTCCCTGCTGGTGCAGGGGATCGAGAGCCGCGCCCGCGCCGGCGGGCTCAGCGCCCGGCGCGTTTTCCTCATCGGGCACGAGGCGGAGCTGCAAAGGTTTTCCGAACAGTATGAGCCGTGGAAACTGGGAATGCGGATCGTCGCCGCCGCCGTGCTGCGCAGCGAGGAGAGTCTGGAGGAGGACCTTGCGCTGGCCGCCGCGTCGGCCCGGATGCTGCGCCCCGATGACGTGTTCATCCTTGAGCCGTGGTCGCAAAAGGAAACGATCGACGCCTGCGTCAACGCTTTCCTGCGCGTTCCCGCCTCGATCCATCTCGGCCCCGAGCGCATTCTCGACCGCTTCACCGGCGTCCAGATTGAGCGCAACGGCCCGATTGCGAGCCTCAATCTGGTCCGCCGTCCGCTGAACACGTGTGAAATTGTCTTAAAGCGCTCGTTTGATATCGCCGCCGCGGCCGCCGCGCTGATCGTGCTGTCGCCGCTGCTGGCCTTCGCCGCGCTGGCGATCCGGCTCGATTCTCCCGGCCCGGTGATATTCCGCCAGCGCCGCTATGGCTTCAACCAGCAGCCGTTCCGCATTTATAAATTCCGCTCGATGACAACGATGGATGACGGACGCGACATCGTTCAGGCGCGCGAGGGGGATGCGCGCATCACCCGGGTCGGACGCATTCTGCGCCGGCTCAACATTGACGAGCTGCCGCAGCTCATCAATGTCCTGGCCGGGGAAATGTCGCTGGTTGGCCCGCGCCCCCACGCGCTCGCCCATGACCAGCATTTCGAGCGCAGCATCGCCCTCTATGCCCGCCGTCACAACGTCAAGCCAGGCATTACCGGCTGGGCGCAGGTCAACGGTCTTCGCGGCGACACGTCCACCGATGACAAAATGCGCAAACGCGTGCAGTTCGACCTGTTTTACATCGACAATTGGTCGCTGGCTTTCGATCTTCGCATCATCGCGCTGACGATTTTCTCGAAGAAATCCTACCTCAACGCTGTATAGTTCACATCAGGGGCGTGATTCGCATGGCTGCTCAGACCATCTTTCCCGCATGGGACCCGACCCACGCCGGCCTTTGGGGCGCGGTTCCACTGCCAATTGCCCATTCGCTGCACGAACATGAACTGTTCAGCGATGAGGCTTTGGCGGCGCTGCTGGAGACCTATCCGCGCGAACACGCCAGCCTCGTCCAATGGGGCCGGCACGGCGAGGCTCAGGCCTGGCGCGAAGGCGAATGGAGCGGCCTCAGCGGCCGGGCCGCGCTGGAGGCCATCGCCAAAGCGCGCGTCTGGATCAATCTGCGCAACGCCGCGCGGGTCGATCCGCGCTACGGCGCGCTGCTGGAGCAGATCGCCCAGGAGACCGCGCGCCGCGTTCCCGGCCTTTGCGCCTACAATTGGACGATGGGCATTCTGATTTCCTCGCCGGGCTCGCGCACGCTGTATCACGCGGACCTGCCGGGACAATCGCTGCTGCAAATCCGCGGCGTCAAAAAGATTTACGTTTATCCGCGCGCCGCGCCGTTCATCGAGGACGCGCATCTGGAAAAGATCGCGCTGTCCGGCGTCGAGGCCAGCCTGCCCTATCAGCCCTGGTATGATGACCATGCGCGCGTCTATGAGATGCATCCGGGAGACATGCTGCACTGGCCGCTCAACGCGCCGCACCGGGTTGATAATGAGGACTGCCTCTGTGTCTCCGTTACCCTCGAATATTTCACCCCGGAAATCCGCCGCGGCCACATGGTCACCATGGGCAACGCCATTCTGCGCTCGAAATTCGGCATCGCCCCCCGCAGCCGCGCCACACACGGCCCGGCATTCTGGGGCAAAGCCGTTCTCCAGCGCGCTCTGCGCGGCACGAAATGGGTGAAGCGCCAGGACCGCGCGCGCCGTCCGCCGGAATTCCGCCTTGATCCGTCGCTGCCCGGCGGTGTCGCTGAAATCGCCGGGGCCTGACCCATTTCATGACCGATGCCCTTTTGATGCCGCGGTTTCTCCCGGCGCTGCCACGGGATCGGCGGCGCTCGACGGATTTTCGCATCGATATCACCACCGATTATCCGGCGGTGGCCGAGCGCTGGCGGGCTCTGGCCGCCGGCGGCGCCGCGCTGGGGTTCCAGCGCGATGCCTGGCTCGCCTCCTGGTATGCGACCCTGGGCCGCAATGCCGATACGCTGCCGCTTGCGGTCACCGTCATGGACGCGGCGGACGGGCGCGATCTTCTCGCCCTGCCGCTGGTGCGCCGGCGGGCCGGCCGGCTTGATATTATCGAATTCGCCGATGCCGGCGTCACCGATTACAACGCTCCGATCCTCGGCCCCGGCGCGCCGCGCGACGGCGCCGGCGCCACCGACCTGTGGCGGGCGCTCTTGGCCAGCCTGCCCGCCGCCGATTTGCTTCAGTTCACGAAAATGCCGCTGGAAATCGCCGGCGCACCCAATCCGCTGGCCTTGCTAGAGCCGGCGCGCCCGTCCGGTTTGAGCGGCAATATCCTGCATGTTGAGGGGCAGTGGAACGACTGGCACTGGGGCTTGGAGCGCACGTTTCGCAAAGAGCTCGAGCGCAGCTGGCGGGTGTTCGAGAAAAATCCGGGCGCGCGGTTCGAGCGGGTGCGCGACCCCGCGGAGGCGGCGCGAATCTTTGCCGGGCTGAAGACCCTGCAAAGCGCGCGCATCCGCGAGCTGGGGCTGCCCTATGTGCTCGATGAGCGGGGCAACGCGGCTTTCTACGATGAGGTGCTGGCGCGCGGGCTCGCCGGCGGAAAGACGATCCTCACAACGCTGGTTTGCGGCGGCGAGATTGTCGGCGCGCTTCTGGGCATCGCCGCGGGACGGCATTACGCGATGGTGCGGCTCGCCGCTGCCGGCGGCGCGTGGAAAACCTGCTCTCCCGGGCGCCTGCTGATCGAGCAAACAATGAAGGCTTTGCACGCGGAGGGCTTCCGCGCCTTTGACTTCACCATCGGCGATTACGCCTACAAACGCCGGCTCGGCGCCGCCAGCGTGCCGCTGTGCGAAATTACGTCGGCGCTGAGCTGGCGCGGCGCCCCCTCCGCCGCGCGGGCGCGCGCCAAAGCCGCCGTCAAGAACAGCCCGCGCCTGATGCGGGCGGTCACGCGGATGAAAAGCCTGATCTGAATCAGCCCCGGTTGTAGACATCCTCGATGCGCACGATGTCATCCTCGCCGAGATAAGAACCGGTCTGCACCTCGATCAGCTCAAGATCGATTTTGCCGGGATTGCCGAGCCGATGCACCGAGCCCATCGGCAGGTAGATCGATTCATTTTCGTGGACGAGCTTCACCACCGCGTCGAGCGTGACCTCCGCGGTGCCCTTGACGACAATCCAATGCTCGGCCCGGTGGAAATGCTTTTGCAGCGACAGGCGCCCCAGCGGCTTGACGACGATGCGCTTGACCTGGTGGCGCGCGCCCTCGTCAACGCTGTGATAATAGCCCCACGGGCGGTAGATGCGTTTATGTTCAATGGCCTCGCGGTGGCCGCCGGCCTTCAGCGCGTCGACGAGGTTTTTCACCTTGCCGGCCTGCGCCGCATCGACCACGAGCACCGCGTCCGCCGTCGAGACAACAATGACATTGCTGACGCCGACGACCGTCGTCATCGGGCCGTCGGAGCGCACCAGCACATTGGCGGCGTCGAGCACCATGCCCCGGCCGCGCACCGCGTTGCCATGGGCGTCGCGCTCTGAAAGATCGAGCACCGATGACCAGGTTCCGACATCCGACCAGCCGATATCGGCGGGAATGACGGCGGCCAAAGCGGTGTGCTCCATGACCGCGTAGTCGATGGACTTCTTTGGCGCCGCCTCCAGCGCGGCCTTGTCGAGCACGCGGAACTGAAGATCAATCTTCGAGCCCGCCACGGCTTTGCCGGCGGCCTCCGCGATGGCCGGCTCGAAATGCTTGATTTCGCCCAGCATCACGTCGGCGCGAAAAATGAAATTGCCGGAATTCCACAAATAACCTTCGGCGACATAGCCCGCGGCCGTCGCCTCATCCGGCTTTTCGACGAAGGCGCCGACGGCTGAAATATGCTGAAAGCCCTCAAGCGGCGCGGCGCGGCGGATATAGCCGTAGCCGGTCGCCGCATGGGTCGGCGTGATGCCGAGGGTGACGATTTTGCCGGCGGCCGCCGCCTTCGCCGCCATGGCGCAAATCTCGACGAACCGCGCCGGCGATTTGACGACGTGGTCCGCGGCGAGCACGGCAACAACGGTTCCCGGCGCGCGCAAAGCCGCCAGTTCGGAGGCGACAGCGACCGCGGCTGCCGAATCACGCCGCACGGGCTCCAGCACGATCTCCGCGTCCGTCTCGATTTGCGCCAACTGTTCGGCGACGAGAAAGCGGTAGTCCAAATTGGTGAGAATGACGGGCCGGTCGAAAACATCCCGGTCCGCAAGCTGCTTCAGCGTGTTTTGAAAAGTGGAATGGGCGCCGAACAGCGAAAT
>JANYFM010000077.1 GCA_025362655.1 Hyphomicrobiales bacterium
CGCGCTAAAACCAATAGACGAATAGTCCCGCGATCAGCCCGGCAACGACATCGTCGAGCATGATCGACATGCCCGCGTGGGGCAGATGCTCCATCGCGCTCACCGGCCACGGCTTGAAAATATCGAAAAGCCTGAACAAGCCGAGAGCGATGAGATCGCCGGATACCCCATGCCCGCTTGCCAGCCAGAGCGCGATCAAAGCGCCGGCAACTTCGTCAATCACGACGATCTGCGGATCCTCCGCGCCAAGCGCCCGCGCGATTTTCTGCCCCGCCCAAATCCCCGCGAGCGTCAGCACCGCAATCAGCGCCGGCTCCAACCCATGGGGCATCCGCATCAGCGCCCAGTGAATCGGCAGCGCCGTCATGGCGGCGAGGGTTCCCGGAGCGCGCGGCGCATAGCCGGCCCCAAACCAGGTCCCCGCCAAAAAAGCGAGGCGCATACCGGTTCCCCGCGGCGTATCCGGCATGGTGTCAGCCGAGCGCCGGGGAGGAGGAATCCAGCGAAAGGGCTGGATGGAAATAGGGATCATCGCGCACGCGCCTGGCCCAGCGCTTTTTGAACCAAGCGCATTCGCGCTCGTAGCGCTTGTGGGATTCAAGGGAGCGTCCGCGCGAGACCGATTCATGATGGATCAGCATGGCCTCCGGCGCGAGGATCGAGACCCAGCCTCTTTCTTCGAGGCGCAGACACAGATCGACATCGCTCAGTTCCACCGGCAGATTTACCGCGTCAAACCCGCCGACCGCGTCGAACTTGGATTTTTCCACCGCGAGGCACGCGCCTGTCACGGCGGAGATTTCATGCGGCGCTTGAAAGCGTCCGAGGTAGCCGGGCTCCGCCGCGCGCGCCTTGTAGCCGACATGGCCGGCGATCACGCTCATCCCCAGCACGATGCCCGCATGCTGGACATGGCCCTTTTCATACAAAAGCTTGGCGCCGACAGCGCCCGCGTCCGGCCGCGCCGCAAAGCCGAGCAAAATTGACAGCCATTTGGGCTGATGGGCGACGGTGTCGTTGTTGAGGAAAACCAGCGTGTCAGCGCGCGCGGCGGCGGCGCCGGCATTGCAAAGCGATGAAAAATTGAAAGGTCCTGGCTCGTAGATAATGCGGACCCGGGGGTCTTGCGCGAGGCTGGCGTAAAACTCCTCCGCGGCGCGCGTGGAGCTGCCGTTATCGACAATGACAATCTCGAAAGCGCCGTCGAGGCGGGTCTTTTTCAGGCTGGCAAGGCATTCGGACAGCAGGCGTATGCGATCTTTGTTGGGAATGATGATGGTCGCGCGGAGCCTGCGGGGCGCTATGGCAGCCGCGGCCGGCTTGACGGCAGGCTTGGCGGCGGCCGGCATGGAAGCGGCAATTCGGGGCGCCTCGGAACGCGTCAGCAGCACCCGGCGCAGATGCGCGATTTTGGTTTTGGCCGCCTGCGCGATAAACGGCGCATCGGCCGGCCGTTCGGCAAAACCGCGCGCGCTCATCTCCCAGCGCTGGCTCTGCATGGCGCCGGCCCGCGCGAAAACCGCATGACCAAGATAGGGCGCATGCGCCTCAAACACCGGGCTCCAAGCCGGTTTCAACAGTGGACGCTGGCGCCGTCCGCCCAGGGTTTCCTGATCCTCGTCGCAATAGATGACCTGCGCGCCGGGCTCCAGAACCGCGAATTCCCCCAGCATTGCCAAAGCGCTGTCGCAGTAACGATCGCCGCGGCAAAATCCGCCGATCAGCGCATCCGGCGACACCCCTTCCGCCAGCGCGCCGATGCGCGCGTCGGCGCCGACGCGGATCGCCCTGCCCTCCGCTATTGCCGAAAGCACCGGTTTTGAAAGTCTGGCAGCAGGGTCGGCGATAACAGCCAGCGACCAGCGGGGCCAGCTTTGCTGCCGCAAATATTCCAGCATCGACTCGATGAAAGCGTGTTCGTCGGGCCGCCAAAGCGCGGCGAGGCGCACTTCCGGCCCTTTGGCCCAATCGCTGCGCGGACGCTCAAGGCCGGCGGGGTCGGGAGCCCGCAGGTTTTGCCGCCGCCAGCTATCGTAATCACTAAAGGCAGTCGTCGTCAGCGCCTGGCGCAGCGCGGTTCCCGACGCTTTGCGCAGGCCGATCGTGCGCGCGCCGAACCACACGAGGCTTTGACGCATGTCCGCCCGCATGGTGCTGGCGGCGACCTGGGTGAAGCCGAGCACCCGGGCGCTTTCGATTTCAAAGCCGAAGCGGCCGGGCCGCATGGATGGCGAAATCCGAACGCGCCGCGCGGTTTTCGGCACCCGCCCGATCCATCGGGCGCGGCCAAAAATCGGCCCGCAAAGGAGATAGTCAATATCTCCCTCGTCAGTCTCAAAACGCAGCAGAGGACGCGAGAGACGGTCGAAGAAGCTCGCGGCATAGGTCAATTCGAGCCAAAGGCCGCGTATCGGCAAAAGGTCCAGATCGAGCGCCAGCCAAGGCTCATCCGTCGCCGCCAGCCAGCCGCCGCCATCATAACAGACGGTGGCGGCGGGCTTCAGTCCCACAGCGGGAGCCGATTTCGCGGGGGGCAATGAAATGGAGGAAAATTCCAAGCTGCGCGGGGGGGCCGCCGCCGGGCTTGGCGGAAACGCGCCGGGATCAGCCTCTGGCCTGGCCCATTGCAAAGCAGTCCCCTATTGGCCGCGAATGAAGGCGTTGGTCAGTTCGAGCGCATTGTGTTCATTGAACTGCTGCGGCGGCGATTTCATGAAATAGCTGGAGGGGCCGACGATGGCGCCGCCCAAGCCCCGGTCCATTGCCAGTTTGGCGCAGCGCACCGCGTCGATGACGACGCCGGCGGCATTGGGAGAGTCCCAGACTTCCAGTTTCAGCTCCAGATTTATGGGAGCGCCGCCGAACCCGGTCCCCTCGACGCGGATATGGGCGACCTTGCGATCGGTCAGCCAAGGGACGAAATCGCTGGGGCCAATGTGGATATTATCGCTGGAAAGCGGCACTTCGAGCTGGCTGTTGACGGACTGCGTCTTGGAAATCTTTTTTGATTCCAGCCGGTCGCGGTCGAGCATGTTGAGAAAGTCGGTATTGCCGCCAAAGTTCAATTGATACGTGCGGTCAATGTGAACGCCGCGCTCCCGGAACAGGTTGGTCAGCACACGGTGAACAATCGTTGCGCCGACCTGGCTCTTGATATCGTCGCCGATGATCGGCACGCGCGCGTCCTCGAATTTCTTGCGCCAAGCCGGGTTGGAGGCCAAAAACACAGGAATGCAATTGACGTAGGCGCAGCCCGCCTCAATCGCGGCATTGGCGTAAAACTCGCTGGCGAGCTGGGAGCCGACCGGCAAATAGGAAATCATCACGTCGGCGCGGGCGCGGCGAAGGGAGGCCACGACATCAACAGGGGAAGCGCCGGATTCCTCGATTTTCTGGCTGAGGTGGGGGCCTATGCCATCAAAGGTATGGCCGCGTTCGACGATGACGCCGGTCACCGGCACTTCGGCAAAGCGCATGGTGTTGTTGGGTTCCATCCACACGGCTTCGGCGACATCGCGCCCGACTTTTCCGGCGTGAACATCGAAGGCGGCGGCGATTTCGATGTTTTTGACGCGGTAGCCGCCGACATCATAATTCATCAGACCGGGAACGGGTTCATTGCCGGCGCCGTTGCGGTAGTAACTGAGCCCCTGCACCAGCGACGAGGCGCAATTGCCAACGCCCACAATCGCCACGCGAATTTTCGCTGAACTCACACGAAGGCTCCGGTTATACGCCGCGTTTCGCGAAAATAGACAATTCGCGAACAAAGACAATCAAAAATGACGCGTTGACTACAACAATGACGCGTTGACTACCATCGCGGGCTGGCCAAACTTGCCACGCTGCTAAGGCTGCTCTAATCCACCCTCGACCGCTCTGTGTCAAGCCTTTGACAGCCGGGGAACCGCGTGCCCGCCGCAGCCAAGCCCCTCAAAATAGCGCTCATTTGCGACTGGTTTTCGCCGCGGCTGGGCGGCATCGAAACTCAGCTCGCTGATCTCGCGCGGCACCTCGAAAAGCGCGGCCACACGGCGGATGTGCTCACAACGACGCCGGGGCCGGATATCAGCGACGGGGTCCGCGTGATCAGGATTGATACTCCGCGGCTGCCGTTCTCCGATCTTTCGATTTCGCCGCGGCTGACCCAAATTTTAACCGCTGAATTAAGACGCGGCGGATATGACGTTGCCCACGCGCATTTCAGCGTGATCTCGCCGGCAGCGCTCGCCGGCGCCCGCGCCGCTGTGCGCCTTGGCATTCCCGTCGTGTTGACGTTTCATTCCGTGCTGTTGCGGGCTGTGCCCGCCCTGCGCTTCCTCGACCGGATAACCCGCTGGTCGCGCGCGCCCGTGCTGTTGACGGCCGTCAGCCAGCTCGTTGCCGGGCAGGTTAGCCGCGCCGCCGGGGGACGCGAGGTTCTGGTTCTGCCCAATGGTGTTGAGCCCGAACTCTGGTCGAGAGCCGCGCTGCCCGCCTCGAACGAGCCGGTTGTCGTCAGCGCCATGCGGCTCAATCTAAAAAAACGCCCGTTTTCGATGCTTCGGGCCTTCGCGGAGGCGATCGCCGGCGGGAAGCCGGCCCGGCTGATCATCGCCGGCTCCGGCCCGCAAAGACACAAGATGGAGGCCGAGGCGGCAAGGCTGGGCCTCGCCGGGCGGGTGGAATTTGCCGGCGCGATTCCGCATAAAGATTTGGCCCCGCTTTACCGGCGGGCGGATATTTTCATCAGTTCGTCCAACCGCGAGTCTTTTTGCATCGCCGCCCTTGAGGCGCGCTGCGCCGGACTCGCGGTTGCCGCGATGCGGCCCAGCGGCTCCTGCGATTTCCTCACGGATGGGCAAACCGCCTTGCTGGCGGATGACGATGCGGCGCTCACCGCCAATTTGCGCCGCCTGATTGAGGATCCGGTCCTGCGCGCCCGGCTGGGAACCCCGGACGCCGGTCTTGCCCGTTTTGCCTGGCCGGAAATCGCCCGCGCTCATGAGGCCATGTATGGCAGGGCCGCTGCCCTGCTCAGCGCGGCTGGGCAGGCGCGTTCCGCCAGCGGCCCAGGGCAAACAGGAGGTAGCCCGGCATAAGCGCCGCAGCGAGATAAGCGAAGTGTTGCAGCAGCGCGGCGGCAACCGCTGTCTCTGCGCCAAAGCCCGCCCAGCCATAGGCGACCACAACCGCCGCCTCGAATATACCCATATTCCCCGGCGGACCCGGGATGATTGTCGCCAGCGACAGCGCCGCGATGATCAGCAGCGCCAATTCCGGTGATACAGGGATTCCGCAGGCTCTTTGAATACAGAGGACGCCAAGGCCCTCCATGACGCGGCGGCACGCGGTAAAGCCGATGCCCGCCGCAAGCCGCCAAGGGCGCCGCAGCGTCTCCAAATGCGCGGTCCAATCCGCCAGCAGGGCGATAAGCCTGCCTGCCCTGCCCCCAACCCCGATGGCGATCCGCTGGAGAGCCGGTCCCGAATGCGCCGCCCAAAGCAGACCCGTGAAGGCGCAGAGGATCGCCAGCATCAGCAGCCCGCCTGCCGCCGCCATCGAGCCCGGAGCGAAAGCCGAGGTCATGGCCGCTCCGACAATCAGAGATTTGACGATTCCCGTTGTCACCTGTTCGAGCGTGATCGTTGAGATCATCGCCCCTGTGGACAGCCCGACGCGCCGCGCCAAAAGCAAAGCCGCTGTGGCCCCGCCGGCGAAAACCGACAGGGTCTGTGTCGCCGCTGTCGTCAGCGCGAGGGTCTCAACGATGCGCCCATAGGGTTGCGGCTCGCCGGCGGGAATGAACTGGCGCAGGGCCAGCCCCCAAAGCGGCAGAGCGCTGAGATTGGCGAGAAAAGCGATAAACACCCAAAGCGGATCGGCCTGCCGCAGCGCGGCCCGGACCTGCCCCCAATCAATGCGCGAAGCGCCATAGGCGAGAACCGCGGCCAGAACCAGCCACAGGACCAGCCACAGCGCCCGTCCGCGCCAAACCGGCCGGGGAACCGCTCCACTCACGCCGCCGCCGCCAGATCGCGCATGGTAATAAACCGCGCGTCCTTCTTTTTGAACAGCGTGATCACGGCATCGAGATCGGCGTGCGCCGGCTCGCCCGTGCGAAACCGGCAGTCAAAGCGCAGCTTTTCGCGGGTGAGATCGACGAACTCCCAAGGGTGCACAAACAGCACAACCGGGCTTTTCAGCGCCAGCAGGAAACGGTCGCGCAGCAGCGCCGGCAGGCGCAGAACACTTGACGTGGTGGAGGCGGGAATGCGCGTCAGAGGTGTCGGCGGCGAGGCCGGTGGATCGATTTGGCCGAACCACCACGCCTGTTTATGCCGGCCTTGCGAGGAATCGAGTTTAAAGCCGGCTTTCACCAGCAGCGGCAGGCAGGCATCGGGAAACAGCAGATTGGGCGCGCGGAAGGAGGTCACGTCGCCGAACCGGCGCAGAATTTCCGCCGAGGCTTCGATCTCCCATTCCGCCTGTTTCAGATCGATTTTGGGAAAAGGGGTGTGCGTCATTCCATGGCTGGCGAGCTCATGGCCTTCCGCCGCGATGCGCCGGGCGATGTCGGGATAATTTTTGGCGGATTCCCCTGTCGTGAAACAGGTTGTCGGAATCGCATGGCGCGCAAACAGATCGAGCAGGCGCGGCGCGCCCTCCTCCATGCCCCGCCAGGTCCAAAGGAAGGGCGGGCAATCCGGCTCCATGTCCACGGTGATACAGACATCGCGGGAACGCAGAGCGGCGCCGGGCGGCGGGGTTTGCGGAGACGTCATGGGTACTAGCGCGGCCGGAGCATGGGGAATGTCGCGCTCGCTCTATAAAGCAGCGGGGGCGCCCTGCCTAGGCGCGGCGCCTTTCAGGCGCGGCGCCTTTCGCGGCGGCCGGAGACCCAAAGGGCTGTGCTTTAAAAATGCGAACAGCGTGGCCGCGGGCGCTCAAGTTCAAAGTTGGATTGACGGTTGCCGCTTGCGGCCAACACTTGCGGCACGCCGGATGTGGCGCAATAATGGCCTTCAAGGCAAATCCGGAGCGCCCATGAAATATCGTCGCAACGAGGCCAAGGACTGGGCTTTTGAGAATTTGCGCGGCATCTGGGCGGCGGCGCTTCAGCCTTTCAAGCCGGGCACGCTTGAAATGGACGAGGCGGCTTTTCGAGCCAATATCAGGCATTGGATCGGCGATCTTGGCATCGACGGCCTGTTTGTGGCGGGCAAGCAGGGCGAGTTTTTTTCGCTTTCCGTGGCCGAGCGCAAACGGGTGTTTGAGGTCACGCTGGAGGAGGTTCATGGCAAAGCGCAGGCGATCCTCTCCTGCTCCGACCAGAACATGGACACGGTGATCGAGCTTGCGCGCCATGCCGAAAAAATCGGAGCAACTTCAATCGTCGTCCACGCGCCGCTGCTGCACTTTACCTCCAAGCAGGACGACACGCTCTACGAATATTACAAAGCGGTCAGCGGGGCCGTGAATATCGGCATCGCCATGTGGAGCCACCCGGATTCCAATTATCTGATGAGCCCGGAATTGTGCATGCGCGTTGCGAAGCTGCCCAATATCGTCGCTATCAAATATTCGGTGCCGCGCGAAATGTATGTCCGCTTAAGCGAAATGGCGCATAAAAAGCTGATCGTCTCGACTTCGTCCGAGGATGAATGGCTGGATAATATTCTGGAGCTGGATTGGCGGCTGTATCTATGCTCCAGCCCGCCCTACCTGCTGCAAACCAAGCATGACCGCCGAATGCGCGAATACACCGACCTGGCTTTTGCCGGCGAGGCGGCAAAGGCGCGGATCGTGCGCGATTCCCTCAACCCCGCGCGCCGGGCGCTGGCCTCGACGCGCCCGCCGGAGAAGCCGCACGCCCATCCCAAATACTGGCAGGAGCTGTTAGGCCAGCATGGCGGCCCGGTGCGCCGGCCTATGCTGGATTTGACGGAAACCGAGAAGGCGGCGACGCGCCGCGCTTTCGAAAACTGCGGGTTGCGGCTGCACGCGCAGGCGGCGGAATAGGAGACGGCGATGCCCATGCAGCCCTTCAACTTTAATTCCTGGATTGAGGAAAACCAGCGGTATCTCAAGCCGCCGGTGGGCAACAAAATCCTGTTCGCTGACCATCACGGGCTCATCGTGCAAGTCGTCGGCGGACCCAACCAGCGTGTCGATTTCCATGACGATCCCGTTGAGGAGTTCTTTTACCAGTTGAAGAACGACATGGTGCTGAAGGTCATCGACCGCGGCAAAATCGACAACATCCGCATCCGCGAAGGCGATGTGTTCCTTCTGCCGCCGCATATGCGCCATTCGCCGCAGCGCCCGATTCCCGGCTCGGTCGGCCTTGTGGTGGAAAGCCCGCGCCTGCCCGGCATCCAAGATGCGTTTGAGTGGTACTGCATGAGCTGCACGTCGCTCGTTCACCGCGTTGAACTCGCGGTGACCGACATCGTCAAAGACCTGCCGCCGCTGTTCGAGGCTTTTTACGCCGACGAAAAACAGCGGACCTGCGGCCAATGCGGCGCGCTGCATCCGGGCAAGACGCCGCCGGCGGGCTGGTCGGGGATGTGAGCGGCGCGCTCAGCGTTTTGCGGGCAGGCCTTCGAGATGAGCCAAAACGTCCGCGATATGCAGCACGTCCGCATATTTATGGTGCATGTCGAACAGATTGACCTTGTGGCTGAGGACGGAGCGGTCATAAACGCATTCCTCCACCACAACGTTGTGAAAGCCGTGTGAGTAAGCATCGACGGTTGAGGCGCGCACGCAGCCCGAGGTGCTCTCGCCGCAGATAATCAGGCTCTCGATGCCCATGCGCCGCAGATGCGCGGAGAGCGGCGTGCCGAAGAAGGCCGAGGCGCGCTCTTTGTAAATCACGAGATCGTCGGGCTCGGGCTCCAATCCCGGCTGGATCGCGTAGATATCCTCCCCCTGCCGCCCCATGCGGCGCAGGGTCGATTGCACGCCCCGGGTGTCCGCATGGCGCGTGGTGTAGACCACCGGCACGCCGGCGCGCCGGGCGGCTTTGAACAGAGCCTGCGTCGGCGCGATGGCGTTCCACGCGTGTTCGCCGCAGGAGCCGGAGAATTCGCGGTTGACCTCGCTCACCCGCCGGTTCCCGCCAAGGTAGGCTTTTTTATAGAGGTCAATGGCAAGCACCGCCGGCCTCGGTCCCACAAAGAGATCGCGCCGATAAGCGGCGTAAATCTCAAGGGTTTCCGCGCTGACAATGTCTTTCCAGCAGTAATCCTCAAAGGCGTCGGTCATATCGGTCTCCCCAAAAAAGCGGCGGTCATCGCGCCGGGTAATCCTCGCAGGCGCGCACGCGCCCGCCCAGCGTCTCGAAACATTCTTCCCGCGTAACCGCGCCGCGCCCGATGACGAAAGCCCGCAGATAATCGGCGACCGCTTCGATTTCGCGCTTTGACAGCACGCCGCCCGGCGGCAGCGGCGGCGTGTCAGAGCCGAGATCGGCCTCGGTGCTGTTGTAACAGCGTTTATCGGTATAGGCGGCCTCGTCAAAATGCGGCATGGCCTTGCCGGGGATGCCGCAGGCGATGATTTCAATGATTTGCGCGCGGTCAAGAGGCGTCTCCCGCAAATTGGCCGCGCCGCCGCCTGATTGACCCTCTCCCGCCCCATCCCCCGCCCAGCCGTGGCAGAATGAGCAAACGGCTTTGTCATGATAAAGCCGCCGGCCAAAAGCCCCGGCATCGGCGGGCTGGGCTGACACCGGCTGCGCCAAGGCGAACACGGCAAAGCCCGTCAGCGCGGATTTTTGCAGAAAGTTTCCCAATGGCGCCCCGCAAGCCCCCTGTCGCGCGTCGGGAAAGCCTATATCATTCCCGTATGTTTTGTCCCCGCCCGATCCCTGCCGCGATTGCGTTCGCCGTTCTGATCGGCGCCGGCGCCGCTGCCGCGCAGGCGCCGCGCGAGGCCGCGCGCGCCGAAATCTGGGATCTGGTTATGGGCTCGCCAGCGGGCGCCCTGCCCCGCGTGTTTTCCGATTTCGCCTGCGGCGCCAATGGCGGCCCACCGTCGCTGCCCCTCGAAGGCTTTACGGATTTCCGCCGATGCCAGCCGGAGGCCGGAGGCCTGCGCGAAGTCTATTTCCGTTACGATGATGAGCTCGAATACCGGGCTAAAGCATTAAATATGCAGACAGAGATGGAGCGCTTCGCCGGCACGAAAGCCTATGGCTTTCCGGTGATCGTCTCGGCGCTGTTTAACGATCGCGGCGTTCTCCGGGGCCTGCGCCTAAGCAGCGACGCGCGCGACCTCACGCGCCGGCGCGATGATGCCCATGCATTGCGCGGCTTTCTCATCGCGCGGTTTGGATCGGCGGACTGGGTCTGCGCGGACCATCCGCCCGAAGACGGCGAGAGCCCGGTCGGGCGCACTTTCATCAAGCAGGATTGCCGCAAAACCTTGGGTGAAACCGCGCTGACGCTGGAAACGCGTTTATTTCGCAAAGCCGGCCAAAAGGCGTTCGATCCGCGCACGGAACGCGAAACGCAGGGGAGTTTTGAAAGCCGCGTGCGTTTTGAAATGCTGGGCAGGGAATGAGACCGGCATTGTGGCGCGCGCGCGGGTCTGCCAAGCTGCGGAAAACCCGGGAGGACGCCATGAAAACAGGGCCTTTTTTGACGGCGGGCGCGCTTGCCGTGTTCGCGCTGGTGTTCCCTGCGCGCGCCGCCGACCCGGCGCCCCGCGCCAGGCCGGAGGAGGCCGGCATGTCCTCAGAGCGCCTCGCGCTGATCGGCATAACTGTCAACGCGGAAATCGCGCGGGATCAATTGCCCGGCGGCGTTCTCGCCATCGTTCGGCGCGGCAAGCTCGTCTATTTCGAAGCCTTCGGATACCGCGACAAAGCGGCGGGCGCGGCGATGACAACCGACGCGATTTTCAATATCGCGTCGATGACCAAACCCAACACCGCCGTCGCCGGATTGCAGTTGCTGGAACAGGGCAAGCTGCTGATGGACGAGCCGCTGTCGCGGTATTTCCCGAAATTCGCGAAAATGCAGGTGGCCGTGATGGACGCCAAGCGCGAGACAATTGTCGATAAAGTTCCCGCCAACAGGCAGATCACGATTCAGGACCTCTATCGTCACACGTCCGGCATGATTTATGGCGGGCGCGGCGCCACGGCGGTCCACAAGCTCTATGCGGAGGGCAGCTCGCCCGCGTCGCTGGCGATGACGGGGCCCGAATTCCTCGACCGCCTTGCCGAGACGCCGCTGCTTTGGCAGCCGGGCTCGACGTGGGATTACGGTTTCGGCCTCGATGTGCTCGGCCTTGCGGTCGAACAGGTCAGCGGCAAGAAATTGCCCGCCTATCTCCAAGAAAGCGTATGGAAGCCCCTTGGCATGGATGACACGCATTTTGTCGTGCCGGCCGAAAAGACAGGCCGCTACGCCAAGGCGCTGCCGGTGGACCCCTCGACAGGCCAGCCGCAGTCGATGCGCCCGCTGACCGAGCCCGGAAAGTTCGATTGCGGCGGCGGCTGCATGGCCTCCACCGCCAGCGATTACATGCGTTTTGCCCTGATGCTTTTGAACAAGGGGACCTATGGCGGCCAGCGCATTCTCGGCCGCAAGACCGTCGAGTTCATGACCGCCAACCAGCTGGACCCCGGCGTTAAGAGCCTGATGGCGAACGGCGACCCGACGCGCGTCGATTACGGCTTCGGCCTCGGCGTCGCTGTGCGCACGACCCGCGGCGTAGCGCGCCTCTTGGGTTCAGTGGGCGACTATTCCTGGCCGGGCGCCAGCGGGACCAATTGGTGGGTCGATCCGCGCGAGGAGCTGGCGGTCGTGTGGATGGCCCATTCGCCTGGACCGATCCGATGGAAATACCGCCAGATGATCAACGCGCTGGTATATCAGGCCATCACGGATTGAAGGGATATCCCCCTCACAATCCGAACACGAATATCATCGTCTGATTGGCGAGATGCTTCAGTTCCGGCGAGCGCGACAGCTTGCCCTTTGCGTTGCGGTACAAGCCTGAGGCAACGGCGATATATTGATTGCCGTTGACCGCAAAGGACATCGGCGGCGCGTTGAAACCTGTGCCCGCGTTAAAGCTCCACAATTCCTCCAGCGTGCGGTCATCCAGAACGGTGACCGTGCCGTCAAGCAGCGCGGTCACCACAAGACCGCCGCCGGTTGAAAGCATGCCGGCGAAATTGGGATAGGGCAGTTCGCGCCGCGCTTTGGTCTCCCCCGTGGCGGGATCGACCGCCGCGACGGAACTGGTGATGCGCTCGGCGCTGACGGTTGTGCCGCCGGCGAATTTCCCCTTCACATGCGCCGAAGCGTCGGGCGTCACGTCCGCGCAGCCCTCCAGCGCCGGCAAATAGAGCATGCCAGTCGAGCGGCTGTAGCTGGCGGGCCAGTAATTGCCGCCGCCGGCGGTGTCCGGGCAAACCCGCCGCTTGAATTTGTCGTCATTGGCGTTGGCGCCCTCGGCGTAGATTTGCACGCCGCCGGCGGGATCATAATCGAGGGGTTTGCCGGTCTTCTGGTCGATGCCCTTCGTCCAGGTCACTTTGCCCACATATTGTTTGGCGCCCAGAAACTGTCCGTTGCCGGCATCCATAATATATTGAAACCCGTTGCGCGCCGCGTGCGACAGCAGTTTGCGGTCGGCGCCGCCGAACTTCGTGTCGATGAGGATGTGCGTGCCGGTTTCGTCGTAATCGTGATTGTCGTTGGGCGTGTATTGAAAATGCCAGGCGATTTTGCCGCTGGCCGCGTCAAAAGCGATCGCGCTCGACGTGTAAAGATTGTCGCCGGGCCGCCGCGCCGCGTCATAGCCGGGCACAGGATTGCCGGAGCCCCAATAGGTGAGATTGGTTCGCGGATCGTAGGAACCCGTGACGTAAAACGCGCCGCCGCCGGTTTGCCATGCGTTGACTTTGTCCTTCCACGTCTCGCTGCCGGGCTCGCCGGGGGCGGGAATGGCGAAAGTTTTCCACTGAAGCGCGCCGGTTTTGGGATCGAGCGAGGCGACCCAATCACGAACGCCCTGGTCGCCGCCGGATGCGCCGACGACAATCGAATCTTTCAATGCCAGCGGCGCGGAGGAAAGCTCGACCTCGGGCTGGTCATGCAGGTTTTTGTCCCAGACCACTTGGCCCGTCTCTTTGTCGGTGGCGATGACGCGTCCGTCTTTGCCTGTCGTGGAAACCACAAGGTTTCCCCACAGAGCG
Organism: Hyphomicrobiales bacterium; assembly: GCA_025362655.1. Lineage (GTDB taxonomy): Bacteria > Pseudomonadota > Alphaproteobacteria > Rhizobiales > Beijerinckiaceae > Terripilifer. The sequence goes on from JANYFM010000077.1 coordinate 13,199, forward strand.
ACGCCGCGATGGCGGCCGAGCCGCTCCTGGCCCGGGTCCATTTTCCATAGAATTCGACCGGCTTTTTCTGAGCGCAGATCGATCTTGTAAACCGCGCCCCAGCCGTCCACGACGTACATGAACCCGTCCTCGACGAGGGGCGTGGCCTCAAGACTCTCATTGCCGGCGGAGCCGCCGATGGCGACGGCGAATTTCAGCCGCAGGTTTTTCACGTTGGTTTTGTTAATCGCGTCCAGCGGCGAAAAGCGCTGGGCGTCATAGGCGCGGTGCACGCCAAGCCAGTTTTGCGGCTCCGGATTTAGCAGCCGCTCATAGGTCATATCGGCGCTGAATGCGGGAAGCGCCGCCGCCGTGAGCACGGCGCACAGGCCCGTCAACGCGCCCAAGGGTGCCTGCCGCATTTTCATCTCCCCGCCGCGCCTATGCGCTCAGACGGCAAGCCTATCCCCAAGCCGGCGGCAGGGTCAAACCATCGCCTTCGCAAAAAATAGCGGCGCGGGATGAAACCAATGCGGGGCGTGTTCGTTAGCCCTCCAGAGGGGCTGACTTCAGCCGGGGCGCCCAGCGTCCCGGGTCAGGAGCGTGCCATGTGCGATTATTCCCTCGAAACCTATTCATCCCGCCCGGCGCGCGAATTCGAGCGCTATGTGACAAGGCGCTTTGCCTCCGGCAGCATCGGTCTCACGACTCCGGGGCACGGCGATATCGCGGTCTGCATCCGCTATGGCTCGCGGCTGACACTCGAGGATATTCCTTTGGCCGCGGGGCGGCTGGCGGATGCCGCCGCCATCGAAGACGCGGTATTTGTGCGTCTGGAAAACGGCGCCTATCGCGATGGCGTGCGCTTTGCCAATGGCCGACACTTGTCACTGCAACAGCTCAGCATCGGCGTCAGCGTGACCGTGATCCCTGGGGTTGAGGCAATCCTGGACAGAGCGCGCACGCTCGAAATGGCATGAACCCCAGCCGCAACCGGCATCCAGCCTTCCCTCCCCCGCCTCGCGCGGGGGTTTTTTATGGCGCGGGCTGGACCGGGTTTGCCTGTGTTGCGGGCGCCGCGCTTATTGGCTATGCATAAATACGCGCCATGTGCCTGCCGCGTCATTCGTTTCAGCCGGTTCCACCGTCTTTCGGCCCGGCAAAAACACAATGGCGAACTGGCACAGCAGGTGCTAATGGTTTGAGGGACTTTGGCCCTTATTGCCGTTGCATCAGATAATTCGGAGACGGATCGTGAAGAAGATTGAAGCGATCATCAAGCCGTTCAAGCTGGATGAGGTCAAGGAAGCCCTGCAGGAAGCGGGCGTCCAGGGCATTACCGTCACCGAAGCCAAGGGGTTCGGGCGCCAAAAAGGCCACACCGAGCTTTATCGCGGCGCTGAATACGTCGTCGATTTCCTGCCCAAGGTTAAAATCGAAGTCGTGATGTCCGACGATATGGTCGACCGCGCCGTTGAGGCGATCCGCAAGGCCGCGCAGACCGGCCGGATCGGCGACGGCAAGATATTTATTTCCAATATCGAAGGCGCGATCCGCATCCGCACCGGCGAGACCGGAACCGACGCCGTCTGACCCGGCTGTCTGTCCAGCCCGCCAAACTCCCCCAAAATTTCCGCA
>JANYFM010000107.1 GCA_025362655.1 Hyphomicrobiales bacterium
AAACGCCTTCAGGTGATTGTCGATTCCTTTGAGAATGGCATCGGCAAAGGCCGCACCCGCGCCGACGCGCCGCAAATCGACGGCGCTGTGCGCATCGTCTCAAGGCGCCCATTGCGCCCCGGCGATTTCGTCACCGTGAAAATCGAACGCTCGGACGCTTATGATCTGCACGGGCAGGCTGTGTAACCGCTTTTACGGGATGAGAATGCTGGCCCCCGTCGTCTCGCGCGCCTCCAGCGCCCGATGCGCTTCCGCGACATCCTCCAATTTGTATCGGGCGTGAATCGGGATTTTCACCGAGCCCTTCGCAACAGCGCGGAATAAGTCCCGCGCCATGCCGTCAAGCCGTTTGCGGTCCGCAATGAATGTAAAGAGCGTCGGGCGGGCCGCGAACAGCGAGCCTTTGGCGCCTAGCAGGCCTATATTGAAAGCCTCGATGGGGCCGGACGCCGAGCCATAGGAGGCGAACGTTCCCAAAGGCCGGATGCAGTCCAGCGAGCCGGGAAACGTCGCCTTGCCGATCCCGTCATAGACGACATCGCACTTGCGTCCCTTGGTGATCTCAGCGACGCGTTCAACGAAATTCTCGCGGTCGTAATAGATGATGTGCTTCGCGCCGGACTTTTTGGCTATTTTGCCTTTCGCCTCCGATCCCACCGTGCCGATCACCGTCGCCCCCAGCGCTTTGCCCCATTGGCACAGCAGCAGGCCGACGCCCCCCGCGGCGGCATGGACCAGAATCGTGTCGCCCTTTTTGACCCGGTAAACCTGGCGCAGCAGATATTGCGCGGTAAGGCCCTTCAACATCATCGCGGCGGCCATTTCATAGCTGACGGATTTCGGCAGCTTGACCAGATATTCAGGCGAAATAAGCCGCTCGCCGCAATAAGAGCCCGGCTGCGAGGCGTAGCCCACGCGGTCGCCGGCCTTAAAGCCCTTGACCCCCTTGCCGACGGCGATGACGTCCCCCGCCCCCTCGTTGCCAGGAATGAACGGCAGCGGCGCGGGATACATGCCTTTGCGGAAATAGACTTCGATGAAGTTGAGGCCGATGGCGCGGTGGCGCAGTTTGACCTGGCCGGGTCCGGGATCGCCCACTTGAATCTCCTCCATCTGGAGAACCTCGGGCCCGCCCGTGCTGTGTATGCGGATGGCTTTGGTCATGGCGCGCTCCCTGCCGGCGATTGTCGTGAAGACGATGGAGTTGATTTTAAGATGGCTAAATTTTTCACGCAATGGCAGGCTGGCCCCTTGCATCCCGCTTCGCATCCAAGCGGCGCGGCTGACAGCGCGTTCATGGCTGGGATCGCATGAAACGCAATGGGCTGGATGGAGACCTCATCGATTATTGCGACACAATAGAAGCGGCGCGCGCTTCCTTCACCCGTGCGCAAAGGTCCGCCATAGACTGAGCCCGGCGAAATAAATCCCGCTCACCGCAAGCCCCGCCAAAGCCGCCCCGGACGGCGGCGCGCCCGCGATGGCCGCCGCGGCGCTGGCCAGCCAGACGCCGGTGACCGCGAGCGTCAGCAGCCGCAGACTTTTAACGCGCAGCGGATGCACGAAGGCGGCCGGCGCAAACATCAAGCAGGCGAGCGCCGCGACAATCAGCGCGCAGGCCAAGGGCGCCGGGCGAAACATCAGCAGATAAACCGCCGCCGCGTTCCACAGCGCGGGAAAGCCCCTGAACCAGTGATCCCGCAGTTTCATTCGCCGGTCGGCAAAATACATCGCGGAGGCCGCGACCACCGCCGCGCAGAGCCAGGGCGCGATCGCCGGGGGCAATATGCCGGAGCGCCACAGCGCGGTGACGGGCACAAAAACATAGGTGAGAAAATCAACGACAAGATCGAGCGCGGCCCCGTCGATCCGGTCCGCGTGGCGCGCGACATCCGCCCGGCGCGCGAGCGGCCCGTCGATGCCATCGATCAGCAAGGCCAGCCCCAGCCACGCGAACATGATCGCGAAATCGCGCTCGAACGCCGCGATCAGCGCGAGGAAAGCCGCCGCCGCGCCGGAGGCGGTCAGCAGATGCACAGCGAAAGCCGCGATTTTATTCGGCAATTGAGACCTTCTCGTGAGACCCTCTCGTGAGACCCGCTCGTGAGCCCCTCTCCAATCCCGCCGCGCAATCGACCACGCTCCCGCGCCCCGCGCAATGCAAGCGACACCGTGTCATCTCGCCAGACCGCCCGCGCCGCGCTAGAAACGCCGATGGTCACAAAAACCGACATCCTTATCGCCGGCGCCGGCGCGGCCGGCCTCACCGCCGGGATCGCTTTGGCGCAGGCGGGTTTTGAGGTCGCCGTGCGCGGCGAGCCCGACACGCGCCGCAACGGCCGCACCGTCGCGCTGTTTGAAGCCTCGCTGCGTCTCTACCGATCGCTCGGCCTGTGGGATCGCCTCGCAGCCTTGGCGCAGCCGATGGAGACCATCCAAATCATCGACGACACCGGCTCGTTTCTGCCGACGCCGCCGCTCGATCTTCACGCGGACGAAATCGGGCTGAAGGCCTTTGGCGCCAATATTGAGAATGCCGTCCTCGTCGGCGCGCTCGCGCAAATCGCGCGGCAAACGCCTGGCCTCAGCCTGAAAGACGGCATGCTCGGCGATTATGGCTTCGAGGCGGGCCTCGCGCGCGCGCGCAATTCGGACGGCGAGGAAATCGAGGCGCAATTGATCATCGGCGCGGACGGGCGCAACTCGCCGCTGCGGGCCGCCGCCGGGATCGCCCATCGGGATTGGGCATACCCGCAGACGGCGATTACCGCGCTGCTCGTCCACAGCCGCCCCCATTGGGCGGCATCGACGGAGTTTCACACGCGCCAAGGCCCATGCACGCTGGTGCCGCTCCCTGCGCAAGGCGGCAACCGCCACCGCTCCAGCCTCGTCTGGCTGATGAGCCCTGAGGACGCCGCGCGCCGCATGGCGCTTGGCGATCCGGAGCTGGCCGCCGAAATCGAGACGCAGGTTCACCGCCTGCATGGCAAAATCTCTCTGGAGGGTCCGCGCGGGGCTTTCCCCATTGCCGGGCTCACATGCGAAACCCTGATCGCCCCCAGAGCGGCTCTGGTGGCGGATGCGGCGCATTATTTCCCGCCGATCGGCGCGCAGGGGCTGAACCTGGGCCTGCGCGATGTCGCCCAGCTCGCTGACACCCTCGATAAATATGGACGCGTTGACGCCGGCGATGAAGCGGCGCTGCGGGCCTATGACCGCGCGCGCCGGTTTGACGTCGGCACGCGCTCCCTTGGGATCGATATTCTTAACCGCTCGCTGCTGTGGAACTTCCTGCCCGCCGATGCCGCCCGCGGCGCCGGCATTCTCGCTATGGCCGCCATCGGGCCGTTGCGCCGCGCGCTGCTGCGTGAAGGCATCGCGCCGCCGGGACGCCTGCCGCCGCTGATGCGCGCCCAAGCGGCGGCGCCGTGAGAAAACTGCGTCTCCGACTCGAATTTTGGGCCTTTCTGGCCGCGGCTTGGATATTCGCCAGCCTGCCGCTGGAGACGGCGTCGGGCCTGTCCGGCTGGGGCTGGCGGCGGATTGCGCCGCTCACCAGCCGCCACCGCCGTGCCGTCGCCCAATTGCGCCGCGCCTTTCCCGAAAAGCCGCTGGGCGAATGCGACGCCATCGCGCGCGATATGTGGGAATGCCTCGGGCGGACTTTTGCGGAATTCTTCCATCTGCGCGAGTTGCGCGACAGCGGCCGGGTGATTGTCGAAAACCCGCGGGAATTGCTGGACCGCCCGTCGCCGGAGCGGGGTTTCGTCGCCTGCGCGGCGCATCAGGGCAATTGGGAGGTTGCGGTCCTGGGTCTGCCACGCCGCGCGCCGGAGGCCGCAGGCCTGTATCAGCGCATCAAAAACCCGCTGGTCGATGAATGGGTGCGCGCCCGGCGCGCGGAATTTTATCCCGGCGGCTTGTTGGAAAAGAGCGCGTCAACGGGGCTGGCGCTGATGCGCCATGCGCGATGCGGCGGCGGCGTCGCCATCATGTCCGATCTGCGCGACAATCTCGGCGTCAGCGTGCCCTTCTTTGGATCGCCGGCGCCCTCGACGCCTTTCCCGGCCCTGCTGGCGCGCGCCTTAGGCATTCCCCTTTACGCCGCGACGATTGTGCGCGAGCCGGGCGCGCGCTTTCGCCTGCGCCTCGACCCGGTCGTTGTCCCGCGCACCGGGGATAAACAGGCCGATATCGAACAGGCGACCGCCAACCTTGCCGCCGCATTCGAAGCCAGCATCCGCCGCCGGCCGGAACAATGGATGTGGGCGCACCGTCGCTGGGGGTGATGAGGGGGAAGTTCTGAAAAGTCACGAGTTTCAACAAAACGCTTTTCACGCCTCTCCCAGGGCTTCCGCTAAAATGGAATGTCATCTTTTATTGCAGACGGCCCGGGCGCTTCGGGCGACGCGGGCATCGGAGTTTCAATGCGCTTGATGAAGCGCAGGACCATCCCTGCCGCCTCGAAGATAAAATGCGCCTTTGAGTTGCTTTTCAGTTCATTGTCACGTGCCAAAGAATTACCCCGCCGCGCGGGCATGCTATCGTGACGCGCCTCATAACGGGAAAACGCCTTGCGCATTGCCACTTGGAACGTCAATTCCGTCCGCCAGCGCCTTGAGCACTTGCTGGCTTATTTGAAGGAGGCCGAGCCCGATGTGCTCTGCCTCCAGGAAATCAAATGCGTCGATGAGGCCTTCCCGCGGCTTGAGATCGAATCCGCCGGCTATAATGTCGCCACCCACGGCCAAAAAACTTTCAACGGCGTCGCGATCCTGTCGAAACAGCCGGCGGAAATAACCCGCGGGCTTCCCGGCGGCGATGGCGACGAACAGGCGCGCTATATCGAGGCCGTGGTGCCCTTCGGCAATACGATCGCGCGCATCGCCTCGATCTATCTGCCCAACGGCAATCCACCGACGACGGACAAGTACGCTTACAAACTCGGCTGGATGGACCGGCTCGCCGCCCATGCGCGGGAATTGCTGAAACTGGAGGAATGTTTCGTGCTGGCGGGCGACTACAACGTCATTCCCGATCCGCGCGATGCCCGCGACATCGGGGCCTGGGCGGGCGACGCGCTTTATCTGCCGCAAACGCGCGAAAAATTCCGCGCTCTGCTCAATCTGGGCCTGACCGACGCTTTGCGCGCCGCCACCGATGAAGCGGGGCTCTATACATTCTGGGATTACCAGGCGGGCGCCTGGCAAAAAAACAACGGCATCCGCATCGATCATCTGCTGCTCTCGCCGCAGGCGGCGGACCGGCTTCAGTCCGCGGCCATCGACAAGCATATGCGCGCGCTGGAAAAGCCCAGCGATCATGTGCCGATCCGCATCGATCTCGCGTGAGTCGCCCGCTGTGCCGAAATGGCGCCATAGGTTAACTTTGGCACCGCCGGCGCGCGCGTTTTATTCGGCGTGGGAAATTCGGGCGGCGCCTATCGGCGCGCGCGCCCGCCACGCCCCCACATGCGCAGGGCACACAGCCGCAACACGCCCAGAACAGTGATTCGTGCATGGACTGTTCCCGCTTTGCCCGAAAGGTTAACGCGGGATGTTCGGTTTCAACACCCGCGCCCAGCGCTGCGTCTCCGCGCTCATGAGAGCGGCGAAATCAGCGGGCGCGCCGGCCAGCACATCGCTGCCGATATTCTCAAGGCGCGTCTTCATCGCGGGATCGAGCAGCGCCGCGTTGATCTCCCGGTTCAGCTTTTCGATTATGCCGGCGGGCGTTTTCGCCGGCGCGCCGATGCCCGTCACCGCGCTGGTCTCATAACCGGCGACGAATTCACCGAGAGCGGGGACATCCGGCAGCGCGCGCGAGCGCCCCG
>JANYFM010000120.1 GCA_025362655.1 Hyphomicrobiales bacterium
CGATCTGGTGTTCCCCTCGCGCAAAGCGGTTATTTTTGTGCATGGCTGCTTTTGGCATCAGCACAAGGGATGCGGCGGCGGACGGATGCCAAAGGCGCGGCGGGCTTATTGGCAGGCCAAACTCGGCGGCAATGTCGCCCGTGATCAAAAAACCCGCCGCAAACTGCGCTCGCTCGGCTGGCGGGTGCTGGTGATTTGGGAATGCAAGACGCGCGACGCGGAGGCGGTGGAGCGGCGGATCACGGCGTTTCTGGAGGCGTAGGGGGGACGCGGGGTGACGCCCCATTAAATCACCCAGTCCTCGCGCGCCGCGGCCGCCTCCGCCGTTATCCCGGCTTTGATCGCCTGCGATATTTCCGCCAGCGCCCAGGCGCCGCGTTTGCGCGGCCTCGGCGCGTCAATCACCCGCACAGCGCGGACTTCCCCGGGCTTGCCGCCGAGCGCCACAACGCGGTCGGCGAGATAGACGGCTTCGTCAATATCGTGCGTCACAAACAGGATCGTTTTGCCGGTCTCGGCGCGGATGCGGATCAACTCGTCCTGGAGGTTCTCCCGTGTCGCGACATCGAGCGCGCTGAATGGCTCGTCCATCAGCAGAATCGCCGGCTCCACCGCCAGCGCCCTTGCGAGAGCGACGCGCTGGCGCTGACCGCCGGACAATTGATGAGGCCAGCGCCCGGCAAGTTCCCGCAAGCCCACAAGGTTCAGCGCTTTCAAGGCGCGTTCCCGCCGCCGCGCCCGGGTTGCACCGGTTTTCTCGAGGCCGAGACAGACATTGGACAAAACCCGGCGCCAGGGCAGCAGGCGCGCATCCTGAAACACCATCGCCAGCGCCCGCTCGGCGGCGGCGTCCGGATGGATTTCGACGCTGCCCGAGGTAGGCTTGGCAAGGCCCATCAGCACGCGCAGCAGCGTCGATTTGCCGACGCCGGACGATCCCACGATGGCGACGAATTCGCCCCCGGCGATGTCGAGATCAAGCCCGCGCAATACCTCGGTGCGGCGGCCGTCCTGCTCGAAGGAAAGACCGAGGCCGCGGATACTGATGACGGGCGCCTGCGCGCTCACGGCTTCCATTGCAGGAGCCTCCCCTGCGCGAAGACGAAGGCCGCATCCATGATGCCGTAGAGCACGGCCATGGTCAGCATGTAGACGACGACGATGTCGGTTGCGAGCAGGCTGGAGGCCTGCATCATGCGGCTGCCAAGGCCGCTGACCCCGGAAAGCTCGGCGGCGACCACCGCCATCCACGCCTGCCCGAGCGCAGTCCGCAGGCCGACGAGTATGCCCGGCGTCGCCGCAGGGAGCAGCACTTTGACGAGGCGCTCGGGGCCGCTGCGAAACCCAAAGGCGTCGGCGACCTCGATGAGGTCCCGGTCCACAGCGCGGATGGAGGCCTGCGCCGCGAAAAATACAATCCAGAAGACGCCGATGGAAATGATGAAGACGGCGGCGGCCTCATCGACGCCGAACCAGATAATGGCGAAGGGCGCCCAAGCGAGATTGGGTATCGGGCGCAGCAGCCGCACCACCCAGGCGAGCAAATGCTCGATATTGAAATACATGCCGGTGATGACGCCAAGAACAGCCCCGAGCCCGGCGCCCCAGAGAAAGCCGATGACATAGTGCGACAGGCTGAGCCGCACCATGGCGAACCACATGCCGCTGCGGAATTCGCGCAGGAAGGCTTGCGGCAGATCGCTGGGGGCGGGCAGCAGGGAATTGGGCACCAGCGCCAAACGCGGCGCCGCCTCCCATATCGCGAGGAAAGCGAGAAGGCCGAGAGCGGAAAGGAGGAGCGGTTTGTTGCGCAAGGGGGTTTCGCTGTGCGGGCGTCAGCGCCCGAAAGCCTTCTTCGTCAGCGCCACGATATTGGCCGGCGAGGCGTAAGCATCGCCGATGACTTTGTTGAGCTCGTCCGGGGAGACGTAATGCACATTGAGGCCGGCCAGTTTCGCCTCGGCCTGCAAAGCCGGGCTGTTCAGCGCCGCCGCAAACGCGGCGCGCAGGGCGTCAACCCGCGCCTGCGGGACGCCGGGAGGCGCGACGAAGGGCCGGCCCACAAGGGTGCGCTGGAAAAACAGATTGAGCGCGAGACGCTCCTCATCGCTGCGGGCGATTGTGGTGATCAGCGGCACGCCGGGCAGGCGGTCATCGCTCTTCAAGCCCGCCTGAAGCGCGATGCGCAATTTGCCGGAGCGGTAATTCTGATCGCGCGCCACCGTGTCGAAACTAACGCAGCCGCCCTGCACCTCGTTGCGCTCCATGGCGAGCAGGATATCGCGCGAGCCGGGATAGCCCTGCACGATCTTGATCTTGACCCCGAGCAGGTTGGCCATGACTTCGGGATAGGTCTGGCTGTCCGCGCCGGAGCCGGTGGAGCCGACAATGAGCTGTTTCGTTTTGAGGTCCTCCAGCGTCTGCACGGGAGAGTCGGCGCGCACGGCGCAAACGACGGTGTCGCGGTCGGGACTGCCGATATAATTGAATTTTGCGGGATCAAAGCGGACGCCGACGCCGCCAAGCAGCGGCTCAAAGGGCACGCCGCGGTTGATCAGGCCGATGACAGTGCCGTCTTTCGGCTGGGTGTTGTAGATCTGGTTGGTCAGCAGCAGGCTGCCCGCGCCCGGCACATTGGAGGCGACAAATGTCGGGCGGCCCGGCATATGCTCCGGCATGAACTTCACCATCAGCCGCGCCCAGAGATCGTCTGTGCCGCCGACGCCATATCCGATCTGCACCTGGACCGTTTTGCTCTTGTAGAAATCCTCGGGGGACTGTCCTTGGGCGCCGGCACCCGTGGACAGGAGGCCAATCGCGGCGGCGGCAAAAAGCCGGCGGGGAAACATCATTCCGATCTCCAGACCTCGACGCGCTTCACGGGGCCGCGCGCTACCGGGCCGCTGATAGCCGCAACCACGGGGCTTTGTCGAACAGGCCCTCAATGGAGGGCGGATTCTCGAAGTCGCCCAGCTCCGCCTGATAAGCGAAAAGCCGCCGGGACGGCTCCTCGATGGCGGCGGGATCGGTGACGAAACGGACGGCGGGGGAGGCGAGCGCGCGGGCCAGCGGTTCCGGCTCCACCAGCCCGCCGCCCAGCACGCTGCTCAAATAGCCGGCGGCTTCCAGCGGCCTCTCACGGATAAGCCGCCTGCCGCGCTCGACGAGGCCGACCAGCTTATCCACGGCTTCAGGATGCGCGCCGGCGAACGCGCCGGTCACGGCGACCGCAACCCCGGGAATGCCGTCGAACATTTGGTTGGAAGTGACGATCAGTTTCAACGCGGGATTGCGGTCGCGCACGAGGGTAAGGGCGGGCTCCAGCACTGTCGCGCCATCGACGGAGCCCGACAGCATCGCCTGCTGAATCGCGTCAATGCCCAGCGTGACAATCTGCACGTCCCCGCGCTGGACATTGTTGAGTTTGAACAGCCAATAATTGAGCGCCACGTAGGGCACGCCCCCAGGCGGCACGGTGGCAAGCCTGGCCGCGCGGCCCGTGCGCCGATGAAATTCGGCGAAAGCCTGCGCCACGCTGCGGGGCGCGGCATCGAAATTTTGCGCCAGCGCGGGCGAAGCCACAAAGCCCGAACCGCCTGTGGCCGCCGCCGCGACAACGCGCACATTCAGGCCTTTGGCGCGCGCCACGGCGATCGGAGATATCCCGATGGCGAGCGCATCAAGAGTGCCCGAGGCGACCGCGCTGATGGCGGGCGGCCCCGAATCAAAGCGCACGAGACTGATATCGAGGCCCGCCTGTTTGCCCCAGCCGGCATTGGCGGCAACAAAAACCGAAGCTGCGCCGATGACGGGCACATAGGCGATGCGGACTTTAACTTCCTGCGCCGCAGCCGGCAGGGCGGAGCCCGCCGCTATGCAAACAGCGGCGGCAATTCGCCGGAACGCCAACGTCACCCGCATGAAACGCTCCTGTTGCCGGGGCTCAGCGCGCCGCCGCTTTTATATAGAATGACGGATCGAATAGCCCATCGAGGGGCACGTCCTTCTCAAGCGTGCCGATGGAGACCTGGTAGGTCTGCATGCGCGCCGTGGCCTCCATGATCGCGCGCGGGTCGGCGGCAAATTTCGACGCCGGGGAGGCGAGCGCTTTTTCGATAGTGGCGGTATCAATCAGGCCCTTGCCGAGCGCCGCCTCGACATATGGCGCGACGCGCTTTGGATTCGATTTGATCAGCGCGTCGGCCTTCACGAGGCCATCCACGAGCTTTTGCACCGCGTCGGGATTTTTCGCAAGGAAGGCGCCCGAGACCGCGACGACCGTGCCGGGCTGGCCGGGAAACATTTCCCCGCCGAGCGCGACTATTTTAATGCGGCTGTCCCGCTGCTGCACAATCGTGTCGGTGGGCTCGCGGATGGTGGCGCCATCCACAGCGCCGGTGAGCAAAGCCTGCTGGGTGGCATCGATGCCCATGGGCAGAATTTCGAAATCGGCTTTGTCGGCCTTTATGACCTGGCTAAGCCAATGGACCAGCGTTGTATGCGGCACGGAGCCCGGCGGCTGGGTGGCGAGCCGCGCGGGCTTGCCATTGGCGGCGCGGAAATCCTTCAGCGCCTGCGCGCTTGAGACGCCCGGCTTGAAAAACAACGATAGTTTCACGCCCGCGGCGACCGTCATTTCCTCGATCGCCGTTGAGGTGACTACCCGAATGTCGATGCCTTTCGAGCGGGCGACGCCCAGCGGGGCCACGCCGGCGACGTAAACATCCAGCGTGCCCGAGGCCAAAGCCTGGATCATCAGCGGGCCCGACTCAAAAGTTGTGAATTTAAGGTCCAACCCCGCGTCTTTGGCCCAGCCCTCTTTATCGACGATAAGAATCGGCGCGACACCGAGGACAGGGATGATGCCGGTGCGCGCAACGGTTTGCGCGGCGGCCGGCAGAGATAGCGAGAAGGCGAGGGCGGCAAGGAGGGCGCGCATGGTGGCTCCGGTTTGGGATAAGCGGAAATAAGGGCTGCGGCTAAAAATATCAAGAAATTATGTGAAATTAAATTATCTACAATTTATTATTGTGTATTGTAAAATTTGGGCCGGTCACCCGCCGTTCAGCCCGTTCCGTTCACCGTGGCGACCGAAAGCGGTCGCGCCTTAAGCGCCCGCTTGCTAGTAAGGAGCGGTATTGTGAGGGGACGAGCCGTGACCGGCATGGATTTGGAAAGCGATTCGGCAGGCGAGGTTGGGCAGCGCAGACGCGTGCTCGCCCATTTCACCGCCGCCGGTTTCGCCAGGGCCGAACCGCCGCTGCTCCAGCCCGCTCAATTGTTTTTGGAATTGTCGGGCGAGGACATTCGCGGACGGATTTTCCTCACCAGCGACCCCGCCGGCGCGGAATTTTGCCTGCGGCCTGAATTCACCATTCCCGTCTGCCGCGACTATCTCGCTTCTGTTGACGCGGGGGGGATCGCCGGATTTTCCTATATGGGTCCGGTTTTCCGTTACCGCCAGGATGGCGCGGCGCAAACGGCGCAGGCGGGCATCGAGAGTTTTGGCCGCAACGACCGTGAGGCGGCGGATGCCGAAATTCTGACCCTGACGCTGGAAGCCTGCGGGAAGGCGGCGGCGCGGCTCGAAACCCGCATCGGCGACACCGGCCTGTTCAACGCGCTCCTTGACGCGCTGGACCTGCCGCCGGGCTGGCTTAGGCGCGTCCGGCGCGGGCACATGCGCGGCCAAAAGCTTGACACCATTCTAGAGGCGCAGGCCAGCTCCGCCGCCGAGGATCACTCCGCTGTGCTGAAAGCGCTGGAAGGCGCCGACCGGCGCGGCGCCCATGCGCTGGTGGAAAACCTGTTGTCGATCGCCGGCATTTCCTCGGTCGGCGGGCGCTCGGTGGGCGAAATCGCGGATCGGTTTCTGGAACAGGCGGCGATGAAAACCGATGGCGGTTTTCCGGCTGAAAAGCGCATTCTGCTGGAGCGATTTCTCGCCATTGCCGGCGACCCCGACAGCGCCTCGGCCGCAATGCGCGCCCTTGCCCGGGAGGCGAAGCTGGAAATCTCCGCCGCCCTTGACGCGTTTGACGCAAGGCTCGGCTTTATCGCCGCGCGCGGCCTTGATGTTTCCAAATTGAAGTTTGCCGCCGGCTTTGGCCGCAACCTCGATTATTACACCGGATTCGTCTTCGAGGCTTACGACAGCGCCCAGCCGCGGGGGCGGCCCATCGCCGGCGGCGGACGCTATGACCGGCTGATGCGCGCGCTCGGCTCGCAAAGCGATATTCCCGCCGTCGGCGCTGCGGTGTTCTGCGACAGGCTCTTCGCCATGGGGAGCGCGCCGTGAGCGTTGGAAACCCGCCGCTGGTGCTGGCTGTGCCCTCGAAAGGGCGGCTGCAGGAAAATGCCGCCGCGTTCTTCGCCCGCGCCGGGCTGACCGTTGTGCAGGGGCGCGGCGCCCGCGATTACCGCGGAGCGCTGGCCGAATTGCCGGATGTCGAGATCGCCTTTCTCTCGGCCGCCGAAATCGTTCAGCAGCTTGCCTCGGGCGCGGCGCATATGGGCGTCACCGGCGAGGACCTCGTGCGCGAACAGGTGGCGGATGCCGCCGGGCGCATGGAGCTTTTGACGCCGCTGGGTTTTGGCCACGCCAATGTCGTCGTTGCGGTGCCGCAGGCGTGGATCGATGTGCGGACCATGGCCGATCTTGAGGACGTGGCGGCGGCGTTCCACGCGCGGCGCGGCGCGCGGATGCGGGTGGCGACCAAATACGTCAATCTGACGCGGCGGTTTTTCGCCGAAAAAGGCGTCACCGATTACCGAATCGTCGAAAGCCTCGGCGCGACCGAGGGCGCTCCGGCGGCCGGCGGCGCGGAGCTGATTGTCGATATCACCACGTCTGGCGCAACGCTGCGGGCCAACGCGCTGAAGGTGCTTGATGACGGAATCATGCTGCGCTCCGAGGCCAATCTCGTGGCATCGGTGCATGCCGGCTGGAATGAGACCGCGAGAGCGCGGGCAAAAACGATCCTCGCGCGCATCGCCGCCGAGGAGGATGCGCGAACCTCGCGCCAGGTCCGGGCGCTCGCCGCCAATCCCGCGGCGCTGGCGCTTGAGGCGGCCGCGCTGTTTGGCGCGCGCGCGCCGTTCGGGGCGGAAGGCGCGGGCGCGCTGACCCTGCTTTGCCCGCGCGGGAATACCGCCGCGCTGGCGGACTGGCTGATCGGCAAGGGCGCCGCCCAGGTCAGCGTCAGCTCGCTCGATTATGTTTTCAGCGCTGAAAATTCCCTCTACGAAAAGCTGGCGCGCCGGCTGGCGTGAAGCGTTTGCCGGCTGTTTGCCGAGGCGGTTTTGGCCTGAAAAATGAACGGCCGATCATAAATCTTCAGCTTTGTCATTAGGATTTACTTAACATAAAACAGATACTTAAGGCTTCCAAGACACGCTAAATCTGATTGTCATTTCTTACTATTCGAATGGGCGGGGAATGCAAAAAAATATCGAGGAGGTCCTGGCGACCTTCGACGCCACGCTCGACAACATGCCTCAAGGCGTGGCGCTGTACGATAAAAATCAAAGCATTCTGCTCGCCAACCGCCGCTACGCGGAAATGTACGGGCTTGCCGCCGACGACATCCGGCCGGGCATGTCGATGAAGGAAATTCTTCAGAAACGGGTCGAGAAAGGCGTTTATATCGGCACCGATCCCGCGCGCTATGTGGACGGCCGCGTCAATGCCATGGAGCATCCCTCCAACGAACACGATGTCGAGCGCTTTGCCGACGGACGCATCATAAAAAAAACCCGCAAGCCGATGCCCGGCGGCGGCTGGCTGAGCGTTCACGAGGACATCACAGACCGCCAGCGCGTCGAGGACAGGATCGCGTGGATGGCGCACCACGATGGACTCACCGGCCTTGCCAACCGCGCCATGCTGCAGACAAAAATTGAAGAGGCTTTTGCGCAGGCGAAGCGCGAGGGCGGGGAATTCTCCATCCTGCTGCTCGACCTCGACGATTTTAAAATCGTCAACGACACCATGGGGCACCCCGTCGGCGACAAGCTTTTGCAAGCTGTCGCCGCGCGCCTTCGCGCCACCGTCCGCGCGGTGGACGTTGTTGCGCGCATCGGCGGCGATGAGTTCGCTGTCATTCAGCGCGCCGACGCCGATCAGAAAGCCAGCGCGGACGGGCTGGCGCACCGCCTGATGGAGGCGATCTGCGCGCCCTACGAGATCGACGGCTGCCGGATTGAAGTGGGCATGAGCGTCGGCGCCGCGGTGGCGCCGGGCGACGGGGAACACGGCGAGCCGCTGCTGAAAAACGCCGACCTCGCGCTGTACCAGGCCAAAGCCTCCGGGCGGCGCTGCGTGCGGTTTTTCAATCCGCAGATGGATGTCGCTTTGCGCGCCGACCGCTCGCTGGAAACGGATATGCGCTTTGCGCTGGCGAACCACGAGTTTGAAGTGCATTACCAGGCGGTCATCGAAGTCAACTCGCGCCGAACCATCGGCATGGAGGCGCTGGCGCGCTGGCGTCATCCGGTGTTCGGCCTTGTGGCGCCGGACCGTTTCATCAAGCTCGCCGAGCGCACGGGCCTGATCAACAGTCTCGGCGCATGGGTATTGCGCGAGGCCTGCCATGAGGCGGCGAAATGGCCGCCGGGCGTCAAAGTCGCTGTCAACCTGTCGCCCGCCCAGTTCAAAAGCGGCGAACTCGTCGATATTGTGCGCGCCTCGCTGGCCTCATCGGGACTGCAGCCAGGCCTGCTGACGCTGGAGATCACGGAATCAACGCTGCTGGAGCGAACCGATGAGAATCTCAGGGTTCTGGGGGAGCTGAAAGCGCTCGGCGTCGCCATAGCGCTCGACGATTTCGGCACCGGCTATTCCTCGCTGAGCTATTTGAAGACGATCGAATTCGACGTGATCAAAATCGACCGCGGCTTTGTGGTCGAGATGGAGACCAACCACCGCAGCGCGCAGATCATCGCCGGCATCGTCGCGCTGTCCCGCAGCCTGAATTTCACGACGGTGGCCGAAGGCGTCGAGACGCCGGCGCAGTTCGAACTGATCCGCGCCGCCGGATGCACCGCGGTTCAGGGCTATCTGTTTTCCAGACCGAAGCCGGCCGGCGAGCTCGAATTTGAAAACCTCAACGTGACCGGCATCGGACGCGTCGCCTAAAACGGCTTGACGACCGCGAAGACGAGAATCGCAAACACGATCAGCACGGATATTTCGTTGAACACCCGAAAATAGAACGGCGTGCCCTGGAGCGAGCCGGCGCGCATGCGCATCACCTGCCGCCCGCATTCCAGATGGTAGACCGCCAGCAACAGCACAAACACCAGCTTCCAGTGCAGCCAGCGTCCGCCGATGCCAAAATCGAGCCATAAAATCAGGCCGAAAATGATGGCGAAAACCGCGAGGATCGTGGTGAAACGAAAAAGGCGGAACGCCATTGAGGCAAGCCTGTCGACAGGCTCCCCCGCCGCGCGCGCCTGCGCGTAATTGACAAATATGCGCGGCAGATAAAAGACGCCCGACAGCCACGCCATCACACAAAGAAGATGAATCGTTTTAATCCAGAGCATGGAGCGTCCCTTTGCAAACGCGGCGGGCGCTTATGGCGCGGCGGCCGCGGCGGTTTTGTTTTCCGCGAGAGTGAACGCGCCGTCCGCCGACGCCGTCATTTCGAGGCGGCGCTTGTGGAATGCGGCGAGCGTCGAGCGGTGGCCGATGGAGACGATGGTCGCCTCCGGCAGATGCCCGGCCAGCGACTTGTAAATCGCCGCTTCGGACGCCTCGTCAAGCGACGCTGTGGCCTCGTCGAGAAACAGCCAGTCGGGTTTGGCGAGAAACGCGCGCGCCACCGCGAGGCGCTGCTGTTCGCCGCCGGACAGGCGCTGCTGCCAATTATCCTCCTCATCGAGGCGCGCGGCGAGCCCGCCGAGAAGCGCGTTTTGCAGCGCGGCGCGGATGCTTTCGTCACTGTAATCAGCGGCGGCGGAGGGATAGGTGACGGCGTCGCGCAGGCTGCCGATGGGAATGTAGGGCTTTTGCGGCAACAGCATGATTTTGGCGCCGGCGGGAATTTCGACGCGTCCGTCTCCAAGCGGCCAGATGCCGGATATCGCGCGGAACAGCGTTGATTTGCCCGAGCCCGAGGGGCCGTTGAGCAGCACCGCCTCGCGCGGCGCGAGAGTGATGCTTGACGGAGCCAAAAGGGCGCGTCCGTCGGGGAGGCTCAGCGAGAGGCCGCTGATGCCCAGCGCGCCCTGGGGCGGCCCGGAAAAGACCAGCGGCTTTTCCTTCTGAAGCGCCTGCGCCCGCGCGATGGATTGATCAAAACCGGAGAGCCGGTCGAGCACCGCGCGGAACTCCGCGAGCGAGGAATAATAAGTGACAAAGAAGTTCAGCGCTGCCTCGACGCGCCCGAAGGCGCCGGCGGTCTGGGTGAGCACGCCGAGCGCTATCTTGCCGGAAAAGTAAAAAGGCGCCGCGACGATGTAGGGAATGAAAGGGCTGATCTGCCCATAAAACGCTGTGAATGCCGTGAGTTTTTTGCGCACGCGCATAAGATCGACAAAATTATCGTAGATTTTGGCAAAGCGGGCCATGGCGCCAAGGCGCTCAATGGTCTCGCCTTTGAGGAGCGCCACCTGTTCGGAATATTCACGCAGGCGGGCCAGCGAAAAGCGGAAATCCGCCTCATAGCGCTGGCGCAGAAACGACAGCCTCGTCAGCGCGCGGCCGATGAGATGCGTGATGAACGTGCCGATCAGCGAATAGATCAGCGCGACCCAGAACAGAATGCCGGGCACCGCGATTTCGGTGCCGGGAATTTTAAAGTCGGACGACAGGCCCCACAGGATGATGGAGAAAGACACGAGATTGGAAAGTGTGGAAATCAGAATGATCGAATAGGAGTAGACGCCGCTGCCAACCTGGCCGCCGTCAATAAAACGGTTGACGTCCTCGGCGATGCGCTGGTCCGGGTTATCGGCGGCGCCGCCCTTCAGGCTGATGCGGTAATGCGCGGCGCCGTCGAGCCAGTTCGACACGTAATGGTTTGTCAAATAACGCCGCCAGCGGATCGTCAGCATCGCCTGCACGACAATCTCCACGATGGCGCTGGCGATATAGATTGTCACCCAGAACAGAAAGACCGTGTAAAGCAGGCTCCAAAACGCCGCTTCATCCTTGGTCTGTATGGCGTTGAACCAGTCGCGCCCGAAAAACGACAGCCGCACGTTGATGCCGACCTGCGCCTGGTTGAGCACGATGAGAAACACGATCATCCACAGCGCCAGTTTGCGCTCGGGCGCGCGGAAGGCGGGGAACGGCCAGATGCGCGCGGTTGTATCGCCCTCCGCCTCGAAATAACGGTCGGCGATGCGCGCCACGGTGCGCACAACCGGGATATGCGAGATGGCAAACACGAGAATGGCGAAAAACGCGACAGTCATGCCGAGGGTTTCCGGAACCGTGTACGCCGCCAGCGCCTCCGGCCACCAGGGACTGGCGCCGAGCAGCGCGCCGCCGCCGAACACAATCACTTCAGTGGCGAAAATCCCGACCAGGATGCGCAGAAATGTCGAGATCGGCTGCGACAGGAATGTGGTCACCGCGCAGACGGCGGCAAACACCGCCAGCAGCAGCGCGGCGCTATGCCCCGTGGAAAACCAAACGGCGAAGGCCAGCGCCGAAAAGGCGGCGACAGCGAGGGAGAGCGGTCTCATGGCATTATCCTGGGCGTTATTCTGGGCGGGGCGCGGAAGGGGCGGGAATCGCGCGCAGTATAGCGGGTTTCAGCCGGCGCGCGGAAAATTTGCGGGCAAGGCGCGTTTGTGCTGAGACCGCCCGCCGCGCTGAACGCGATGTGAAAGCGGCGCGCGGCGATATTCACGCCCTGCCTGGGGCCCGCATTCTGAAGCGCCCGGATGATGGAAAAAAACGTCTTTCCTTTCGACGCGGCGCGCGCCGATTTCACTCTGACAAAAGCGGCGTGAGGCACTTAACCCGCCTCACGATTGCAGCGCCGCCTTCACTTTCGCGGGTGTGAACGGCGCTTCGCGCAGGCGCACGCCGGCGGCGTCAAACACCGCGTTGGCGAGCGCCGCGCCGGTCGGCCCCTGCGAGGCCTCGCCGGTGCCCAGAAACGCAAGGCCCGGCTTGTCGAGGAGCTCCACTTCAATGGGCGGAACCTCTGAAAAAGTCAGAATCGGATAGGATATCCAGTCGGCGCTGCGCACACCGGCCGCGTCAAAGCGCACGCCCTCTTTCAGCGTCCATGACAGCGATTGCACGATGCCGCCCTCGATCTGGTTTTTAACGCCGTCGGGCGAGACGACCTCGCCGGTGTCGTTTGCGGAGACGGCGCGCAACACGCGGATGCGTCCGGTGGAGCGGTCCACCTCAACCTCCATCGCGACCGCATTATAAGCGGCGAGGCCCTTGTAGCGGGCAAATCCTATGCCGCGGCCGCGGCCGGGAGTCCTCTTCCAATCCTTCCAGCCGAGCATATCCGCCGCCTTTTGCAGCACAGCGCGGCCGCGCTCGTCTTTGAGATAGCGCAGGCGGTATTCCAGCGGATCGGCTTTGGCGCGGTGCGCCAATTCATCCATGAAACTCTCGATGGCGAAAACATTGGCATAGGCGCCGAGGCCGCGCGTCGAGGAGGCGCGCGCCGCGAAACCGGTGATGAAATGCGTCGTCACCTTCTGGCCGGGGAATTCATAGATCGCGATGGCGTTGCGGTCCGCCGCGAAATTCGGCGGCCCCGCGTTGACGGGCGTTGGCAGAGCGAAAGGCTTTTCAAGGTAATGCGCGGCCAGAAGATTGCCGGCTTTGCCGCTTGGGCGCGTGCCGTGCGATGTCGACCAGAGATCATAGGTCCAGTCGGTGATGTCGCCCTTCGCATCGACGGCGGCCTTCAATTTCATCACCATCGCCGAGCCGTAAGGCTCCCATTTATGCTCATCATTGCGCGACCATTGGATGCGCACGGGACGCCCGGGAACGGCGCGGGCAAGCAGCGCCGCGTCGGCGGCGGCATCGTCCGCGCCGTTGTGGCCATAGCAGCCGGAGCCCTGGACATGCTGGCCGTGGACTTTTGATTTCTCCATGCCGAGCATTTCGGCGATGGCCGCCGATGTCTCGAATATCGACTGGCTGTGCGACTGGATGCGCATGGTGTCGCCATCGAGCACCGCCACCGCGGTCGACGGGCCGATGGACGCGTGCATGTGATAGGGGCGTTTGTAGACCGCCTCCACGGACGCGCCGGCGGGCGCCGCCGAGGGCGTGTTTTTGATGACAACGTCCTGCGATTTTTGCGCCAGCATCCAGTCGTGCACGGTGTCCTGGGTTTCGCTTTTGGCGGGCACGTCCCATTTGGCGGCGCGGCGCAGGGCGTCCACCGCGTCGATTGCGGTTTCCTCGCGCTCGGCGATGACGCCGACGAAGGAGCCGTCGCGGACAACTTTGATGACCCCGGCGGTTTTCTCGACATCGCCCGCATCCAGCGAGACAAGCTTCGCCTCATAGGCGGGCGGGCGCAGCACGCGGCCGTGCAGCATGCCTTCGGGACGCAAATCCTGTATCCAGACAGGCGCGCCCGTGACTTTGGCGGGAATGTCGATGCGCGGAACCGATTTGCCGGCGTAGCGGCGCGCGGCGGCGGGTTTGAGCGGCGCTTTGCCGGTTGCGGGAACCTCCAGTTCGGAGCCCGCAACCAATTCCCAATAGGTGACGCTTTTGCCATCGGGCGCGGTGATTTTTCCATCAGCGGTTTTCAGCGCGGCGGCATTCGAGCCCAGCCGCGCGGCGGCGAGGCCGAGCAGAATCTGCCGGGCATCGGCGGAGACGGCGCGCACGGCGGAGCCGCAATTGGGCATCGAGAACGAGCCGGCGGTGACGCCCTCATCGGGCACGAGGCGCGTGTCGCCCGAGGTGATAACGAGGCGGGACATATCGATATCCAGCTCATCGGCGCAAAGCTGCGCGACCGCCGTGAGAATGCCCTGGCCGATCTCCACTTTGCCAACGAGCAGGCGCACTTTGCCGCCGGCCTCAATGCGCAGCCATGAGGAGACTTTCGGCGCAATCTTGAGATCGCCGGGCAAATCGGCCGCGGGCGCCTGCGCCATCGCGGGATTGAAAATATCGAAACCAATGACGAGCGCGCCGGCGCCCTTGATTATTCCGCGGCGGGTGGGTTGAACGTTCATGGCTCAAGGCTCCCTTGAGGCGCGAAGCACAGCGCGCACCATTCGGTTCTGCGCGCCGCAGCGGCAAAGATTGCCGTCCAGAGCGAGGCGCACTTCGCCCTCGCTGGGTTTGGGGTTTTGATCCAGCAACGCTTTGGCGCGCAGAATCACGCCGTTGATGCAATAGCCGCATTGCATCGCCGCCTCCTCGGTCATGAAAGCTTTTTGCAGCCGGCTTGGATTTTCCAGCGTGCCGAGGCCCTCCAGCGTGGTGATCTCCTGTCCCTCGACCGCCCCCGCCGAGGTGACGCAGGAGCGCACGGGCTGGCCGTCAACCAGCACGAGGCAGGCGCCGCATTGCGACAGACCGCAGCCGAATTTCGGGCCATTCAATTTGAGATCGTTTCGCAGCGCGAACAGCAGCGGCGCATCGGCGGAGCCCGGCACATCATAAACGCGGCCGTTGACCTTGAGACTGGGCATGTCGGAACCTCCGGGAATTGCGCGGGAGGATGGGCACGGCAGCCGGCAATGTCAATGAAAACGGCGCCGAAAAACGGCGCGGGAAAACAGCGCACGGCTCAATCGCCGCCGCCGCCGCAGCCCCCGCCTCCGCCATCGCTCCCGCCGCCGCTGTCGCCGGAGCCGCTGTCACCGGAACTGTCGGCGCCAACGCCGCCGCCCGTGTCGCCGAAGCCGGACGTGCCCCCGTCAAAGCTGCTCGATGTGAAATCGCCGCCGCACTGTGTGCCTGTCGCGCCGCCTTTGCGAAGCTGCTCGCAGTCCGGCTGATAGACATAGCCGCCGGGGATTTTCAGTTTGGTGTCCAGCGCGAACAGCAGCGGCACGCGGGTCGGCCTTTTCGCGTTGATATTTTCGTATTTGCAGCAAAACCACCAGACGCGGCGCAGCCCCTCGTTGCTTTGCTTATTTCCGTCGGCCAGCGCGATGGCGGGCGTGTGGTGCAGAAATCCGCCGAAGGCTTTGCCGCAAAATTCCTGATAGGCGCGCGTGTAAAGAATAAACTCGTGCCAAAGCTCGTCCGCCGCCTGCGATGGCATGGCGACGTGTTTTTTGCCGCTCATCAGGTAGGCGACGAAAAACTGCCGCAACCCGCGCGACACCAGCGCCGCGTCCTTGCGGCGCAGATGCGGATATTTTTCGCTCAGCTTGGCGTACAGCCCCGGCGGCCACTCGTAAGTGCGAATGAAATCGGCGCGGCGCAGCGTCCGGTTCTTGCTCCAGACGATGAGCGAGACGCCGAGGGCGAGGATGCACAGGATGGAGAGAAATATGGCCATGGGCGCAAGCTTCCGCTGATTCGCAACCGCTGGAAACTCAGTTCAACATGGCGCGAAAGCGGGCGCAATCGCCTTTCGATTGGCAATAAAAAAGCCGCCCCGGCCGATGGCGCGGGGCGGCTTGATGCTTTCGCTGGATTTTTAAACCGGCTTGCCGATGGTGACCTTCAGGCTGCCGGCGCCCTCTATCGTGCCTTCCAGCACATCGCCGGCGACGCAGGGGCCGACGCCGGCGGGGGTGCCCGAGAGAATCACATCGCCCGGGCGCAGGTGATAGAGCGTCGAGAGATGTGAGATCAGCTCGGGGATCGACCACATGAGACAGGAAAGATCAGAGCTCTGTTTCGTCACGCCGTTCTGGCGCATCTCGATTTTTTGTTTGCCGGGCGCGCCGAATTTGGCGGCGGGCACGACGATGCCGATGGGGGCGCTGTGCTCGACGTCTTTGCCGATATCCCACGGCAGCTGTTTGGCGCGCTTTTTCAATTGAAGATCGCGGCGGGTCATGTCGAGGCTGCACGCGTAGCCGAAAACCTTGGACAGCGCGTCGGCGACGGAGACATTGTGGGCGGGCGAGCCGATGACGACGCAGAGCTCGAACTCATAGTGAAAATTTTCCGTGCCCTGGGGATAGGGCACAACCGCCCCGTCCTGAACCACGGACTCGTTTGATTTGGTGAAATAGAACGGCTCGTCGCGCTCGACCTGCTGGCCCATTTCTTTTGCATGGTCCTCATAATTGCGGCCGACGCAGAAGACGCGCTGCACGGGAATGCGGTCGTCACTGCCGGCGATCGGCAGCGTCGGCGCGGGCGCGGCGGGAAATATGAGCTTGGACATAGACATCTCGCGGGCTGGAGGGGCGCCGGAACCGGCGGCTGGCGGGCACACTAGTCAAGGGTGATGCCGTGTCAAATCGCGCCGGGCCGCCGGCAAAAGCTTGCAGCGGGATCGAAACAGGCCGATGCTCGCGCCGAACGGAACGAAGACAAGCGGGAAGGGCCGCCATGCGCGTCAACGGCCGCGAAACACGCAGTCTCCGGCTCGATGAGGACGGCGCGCGCGTCGTCATCATCGACCAGACGCGCCTGCCGCACGAATTCGTCACGCGCCATCTCGCCTCGCTTGAGGATGCGGCGGCGGCGATCCGCGACATGCGGGTGCGCGGCGCGCCGCTGATCGGCGCGGCGGCGGCTTATGGGATGGCGCTGGCGATGCTGGAGGATGCCTCAGACGCCCATTTGCGGGAAGCCGCCGGGCGGCTATGCGCGGCCCGGCCGACGGCGGTCAATCTGGCCTGGGCGGTGGGGGAAATGCGCAGTCTGCTGGAGCCGCTCACGCCGATTGAAAGGCCGGAGGCGGCCTATGCGGCGGCGGCGGCGCTGGCGGACGAGGACGTTGTCATCAATTCCGCCATAGGCGATCACGGGCTGGCGCTGCTCCGCGCCATGGCTGCGGAAAAGCCGGCGGGAGCGGCGCTGAACATTCTCACGCATTGCAACGCCGGCTGGCTGGCGACGGTTGACTGGGGCACGGCGACCGCGCCGATCTATAAAGCGCATGACGCGGGAATGAGCCTGCATGTGTTTGTCAGCGAGACACGCCCGCGCAATCAGGGGGCTTTCCTGACCGCCTGGGAGCTTGGCCATCACGGCGTGCCGCACACGCTGATCGCGGACAATGCCGCCGGGCATCTGATGCGGCTGGGGGGGATCGATCTCGTGCTCGTCGGCACCGACAGAACCACAGCGCGGGGCGATGTCTGCAATAAGATCGGCACTTATTTGAAGGCGCTGGCGGCGCATGACAATGGCGTGCCGTTTTACGCGGCGGCGCCGTCCTCCTCCATTGATTTTGCGATGGATGATGGAATGCGCGAAATTACGATTGAAAACCGCGGCGACGGGGAGGTCACGCATATCGCCGGCATAACCGCCGCCGGGCGGCTTGAGACGGTCAGGATCGCGCCGGCGGGCACGCGCGCGTTCAACCCCGGCTTCGACGTGACGCCGGCAAGGCTTGTCACCGGCCTCATCACCGAGCGCGGCGTGGTGAAGGCGGAGCGCGGCGCGC
The DNA here is from genome assembly GCA_025362655.1 of Hyphomicrobiales bacterium. Classification (GTDB taxonomy): domain Bacteria; phylum Pseudomonadota; class Alphaproteobacteria; order Rhizobiales; family Beijerinckiaceae; genus Terripilifer. The sequence goes on from JANYFM010000120.1 coordinate 17,538, forward strand.
TGGCGGCAATGTTTCCCGGGCGCGTCAGCGGCGGGAAATAATCGGCTGGCGCGGCGGCAGCGACACGCAGGCGCAAATCACGTAATCCCCGCCGATGATTTTGCCATCGCGCAGGCCCATCTGCGCCTCGCCGGGGCGCGCGTCGTCGGCGACGCGGAATTCCCCGCCATCGAACAAGATGGATATGCCGGAGGGATCGCGTTTCAGTCCTGTGCCGAGCGCCTTGAGATAGGCTTCCTTGGCGAGCCAAACATCGATAAACCGGGCATCCCTGCCGCTTTCGCGCCAATCCGCCTCGATCTCCGCGCGCTCGCCGCGGTGGAGCGCATCCCACACCGGTTCGCGCGGCGGCGCGGCAAGCTCGATATCGATGCCCACGGGCCGGTCCGAGACCGCCAGCCCGGCATAGGCGCCGCGCGCCGACACAGAGACGAAGACGTTGGCATCCGGCGCAAGCACGCGCGGCGCGCCATCGGCATCGTGCGCGATCACCACATCTTCAGCGGCGCAGCCGATCCACAATCCTGCAAAATGGCGCAGCAACGCCCGGCGTTTGAGGAAATATCCGCGCGGGCCCGCGAGTGGTTTTTGCGCATCGGCGAGGTCCCGCTTTGTCGGGGCAAGCTCAAGAAGCGGCGCCAGCAGGGGATCGCGGAGGTCGGCGATCAGCGCCCGCGCCGGCAGGCCGCGCGACAGCGTCTTCCAGCGGGCGATCTGGCGGGCGGATATCCAGAGGGGGTTCGGGCGCATGGCGTTCAGCTTGACTGTTGGCGCGGGTTTCTATGCTCCATCCCACGCGGTTTCCAGAAACAGTTTGCGGATGCGAGCCTCCAGGATATCGCGCACAGCCCGATACGCGTCGAGCCTGGCGTCCCTGGTTCCATCCACCGCGGTCGGATCCATGGTCGGCCAATAGACCGCGTCAATCGCCATCGAGCGGGTGAATTCAAGCGCGCGGTGATGCGCCTCCGGCGACAGGCTGACGATCAAATCGAAACTGGTGTCCTCAAGATCGTCGAAGGAGCGCGGCTTGTATTTGGAAATATCCATGCCGTCCTCGGCCATCACAGCGATGGCGAACCCGTCCGGCTCACCGGCCCGCAGCCCCGCGGATTCGAAATGGATTTCGCGCCCGAAGGAATAGCGCGCCAGCGCCTCGGCGATAGGGGAGCGAACAGAGTTATAGGTGCAGGCAAACAGCACGGATTGCGGCCGCCGCCGCGCGGCGCCGGGCGGCCCCTCCCCGCTCTGGCCGGGCGCGGCGCCCACCTCAGCCCTTCCAGTGCAGGGCTGTCACCAGCGTGAAAATCCGCCGCGCGGTGTCGAAATCGCAATCGATTTTGCCGGCCAGCCTTTCCGCCAGCAATTGCGCTCCGTCATTGTGCAGCCCGCGGCGGCCCATATCGATGGCCTCAATCTGGCCGGGTGTCGACGTGCGGATCGCCGCGTAATAGCTTTCACAGACCTCGAAATAATCTTTCAAGAGGCGGCGGAACGGCGACAGCGAGAGAATATGCGTGACCGCCGGCGCGCCCAGGGGATCGCTGACCTCGAACACGAGTTTGCGGTCGCGCATGGCGAGGCGCAAAGCCCAGGGCCCGCCGCCGGCGCCGGGGACGGCGAAATCATTCTGCTCGATAAGGTCGAAAATCGCGATTCTGCGCTCATGCTCCTGATCGGGCGAGCCGCGCTCGATGGATTCCTCATCGAGGCGGACGGACACCAGTCTGCGGCTGTGCCCGGCGTCCGGCTGGGTCATGGATCACCCGAGGTTGAGACGGATCGAGACGGAGCGCGCGTGGGCGGCGAGCCCTTCGGCGTTGCCCAGCGTGACAGCCGCGGGGCCCAGCGCCCGCAGGCTTTCGGGCGAGCATTTCAGGATCGACGTGCGCTTCATAAAATCCAGCACGCCGAGCCCGGAGGAGAAGCGCGCCGAGCGCGCCGTCGGCAGCACATGGTTTGAGCCGCCGACGTAATCGCCGATGGCCTCCGGTGTCCAGGCACCGAGGAAAATGGCGCCGGCGTTGCGGATTTGCGCGGCGAGCGCCTCGTCGCCATCGGCAATGATTTCCAAATGCTCGGGGGCGAGGCGGTCGATGAGCGGGATCGCGTCATCAAGCGCGCGCACCAGCACAATCGCCCCAAAATCACGCCAGCTGGCGGCGGCGATATCGCGGCGCGGCAGGGTGGCGAGCTGGCCCGCGACGGCGGCTTCGACGGCGTCGGCGAGCGCGGAGCTGTCGGTGATCAGAATCGATTGCGCGGCGGCGTCGTGCTCGGCCTGGGCGAGCAGGTCGGCGGCGATCCAAGCGGGGTTGGCCCCGCCGTCGGCGAGCACCAGCACTTCGGAGGGACCGGCGATCATGTCGATGCCGACGGCGCCGAAGACACGGCGCTTGGCGGCGGCGACATAAGCATTGCCGGGACCGACGATTTTGGCGACGGGCGCAATCGTCGGCGTGCCGTAAGCAAGCGCGGCAATGGCCTGCGCGCCGCCGACGCGGTAAATCTCATCAATGCCGGCTATGCGCGCCGCCGCCAGCACCAGCGGATTAAGCGCGCCGCCGGGGGCCGGCGCCACCATGACAATGCGTTCGCAGCCAGCGACCTTTGCGGGGACAGCGTTCATCAGCACCGAGGAGGGATAGCTTGCGGTGCCGCCGGGAACATACAGGCCGACGGACTGAATGGCGCTCCAGCGCCAGCCGAGATCAACACCGAGCGAATCGGTGAAACGCTGATCCAGCGGCCGCTGACGCTGATGAAAAGAGGTGATGCGCGCATGCGCGAGGCGCAAGGCCTCCACCGCCTCGGGGTCGCCGGCCTCCATCGCCGCGTCCACCTCGGCAGCGCTGACGCGCAGGCTGGTTTTAGCGGTGTCGAGCCTGTCAAAACGCAGCGAATATTCACGCAGGGCCTCGTCGCCGCGCGCGATCACCGCCGCGATGATGGCGGCGGCGGCGGCGTCGACATCCTCCGAAACTTCGCGCTTCGCGGCGAGCAGGCGCGAGAACGCCGCTTCAAAATCGTCTTTCCGCGTATCGAGCCTTGCGGTCATCGGCCGGCTCCGGTTTGCGGGCCGTCGGCGGCCCCCTCATCGGCGTGGCCGGGCCGGCGTTTGGTTTTCCAGCGGGCGCCGAGATCGAGCAGACGGACCTCGAGGCATTCGATTTCCAGCCGCACGCTGGCGCCGCCGGAAAAAGCGAGGGTGACAAATCCGGAGGGCGGCAGCGAAGGCTCGAAAAGGATGCCTAGAAGATTCAGCAGAATATCCGGATTTTTCGGATCAAAGCCGCGCGTTCCGGCTTTCAGCACGTTGTCAAAATGCATTCCCGTCAGGCCGCGCTCCATGCGGCGCTCCCCGGCGCGCAGCCAATCGAAGCGCGAGCCGACAAGGACGAAGCGCCGCTCCGCCGGCAGAAACGCCATATCGCCGAGGCGCACGAGCGCGTCCTGCATATGCGCGGAGAGCACCGCGAGATCGTCCCCGTCCCGCGCCAAAAGCCGCAGCCGCTCCGGCTTATTCCCAGCCATCGGTTTGCAAATCCCCGCCGTCTGATCCGCGCCGGATGTAACGGGACGGCGGCGGAGAGTCCACCTTGTGAATGGGCGGCAGGGGCGCCGGCGCTTACTTGCATCGTCAGCCCACGGCTGGCTTTATGCGGGGGTTGATCGGCCCAGGATAGGAGACCCAATTATGAATTCGATTATTGTGCGTTTGGCGACAGTTTTGGCTTTGGCCGCCGGGGCCGGAGCGCTTTCGGGCGCCGCCGCCCAGGAACAGCTGTTCGACCGCAATGGCCGGCCCATTCCGCAATCGCAGCTCTATCCCGAACCCGGCTACACCGCGCCGCGGCCCTATTATCAGCCGCCCGGCTACAGCCCCTATGAAGCGCCGCAGCGCCGGAGCCGCTATCAGCAGGGGAGTGTTTGCTCAACGGACTACGGAACCTGCGACCTGCCGGGACCGATGTTCGTGGGCAAAGGCTGCCGCTGCCAGATACCCGGCGCCGGCAGGGTCAGCGGCGTTGCCGTCCCCTAAAAGCCCGGCTTATTCCGCGCCGTCGCCGTTGGCTTTCAACTGCATCAGGAATGCGATGATGTTGTCCATCTGCGCCTCGCGGGTGATGCCGGGGAAAATCATCTTGGTGCCCGGCACTTTGGCGCGGGGGTTTTTCAGATATTCGCGCAAAGTCGCCTCATCCCAGGTCAGGCCGGAATTCTTATTGGCGTCGGAATAATTGTAGTTGGGAACCTCACCCGCCTTGCGGCCGAAAATGCCGTTCAGCGTCGGGCCGACGGAATTTGCAGCGTCCGGGCCGATCTGGTGGCAGGGCCGGCATTGGTTGTAGACTGTGCGGCCGGCGGCGACATCGCCCTCAGCAAAGGCCGGCCCGATCAGGGCGAGGCTGGCGGCAGCGGCGAAGGCAATTGCGAATTTCATACGGTCTTCTCCCACAGGCATCAAAAGGCTGCGCTCCGGCATTAGTGACAGCGCCGCGCGCACGGATATTATGGCAGCCATTGACGGCTCACAATACAGCGTCGCCTGTAGCACAGGCGGCGGCGGCGGGGAGGAAAGTATTGCGAAAAACGCCGCTTTGGCTGGTTTTTGCGGCGTTTTGCCTCACCCTGGGGGGCGCCGGCGCGGCTGAGCGCATCCGCATCGCCGCGCAAAAGACCGGCACGCTCGCTTGGGAACTCGACGTGATCCGCGCCCACGGGCTCGACAAAACCGCCGGTCTCGATCTCGCAGTGACGGAGCTGGCAAGCCCGGAAGGGGGGAAAATCGCGCTGAAAGGCGGCTCCGCCGACCTGATTCTCGCCGATGTGATGTTTGTGGCGCGGGAGCGGGCGCTTGGCGGCGGCTTGAAGTTCCACCCCTACGCATCGACGCCGGGCGCTGTCATGGCTTCTCCCGGCTCGGGCATACATTCGCTGGAGCAGTTGCGCGGCCGCAAGCTTGGAATCGCCGGCGGGCCGCTCGACAAAAGCTGGCTGCTGTTTCAGGCATGGGCGCGGCAAAGGGGCTTGGACCCGCGCAAAGACATGCAAATCGCCTACGGCTCGCCGCGCCTGCTGGCGGTCAAGGCGGAACTGGGGGAACTCGACGCGGTGCTCGATTATTGGAATTTCTGCGCCGAACTGGAGGCCAAGGGGTTTTCCCGTGTCATCGGCATCGACCGGGTGCAAAGCGACCTTGGCGCCAAAGGGCCGGTGGCGCTGGTGGGCTATGCGTTCGAGGAAGCTTTTGCCGGCGCGAGCGGAAACGCGCTGAAACGCTATTTCGATATTGCGGCCCGCGCCCGCGAACTCCTGTCCAGCGAGCCCGGCGAATGGCTTCGGATTGCCGCGCGCACCGGCGTCAACGACCCGGCGGCGCTGGCAGTTTTGAGAAAGCGCCACGCGGAAGGCGCGGTATCGCGAAGCCTTGACGACGAAGAGGCGGATGCGCGTCTTTTATACAAAGTTCTCGTGGAGACCGGCGGCAGCGAACTGGCTGGTCCCGCCAAGCGCCTCGATGCCGGCGTCTACTGGCGGCCGGGCGCGGGGGGCTAGACATGGCGCTCCGCCTCCTGTCGCTCGCAGTGTTGATTGCCGCATGGCAAATCGGCGCTCATTTCGCCGGGCCCCGCCTGCTGCCGGAGCCGCTCGCCGTGGCGCGGGCGATTTTCGAGGAGGCGCGGGATGGCGCGCTGTTCCTCCATCTGGGCGCGACGCTGGCCCGCGTCGCCGTTTCCTTTGCGCTGGCGATGTTCGCGGGCGCGGCTCTGGGCCTGCTGATGGGGCGCTCGCGCGCCGCCGACGCGATCGCCGACCCGTGGATCGTTGTGCTGCTCAATCTGCCGGCGCTGGTGATTATTGTGCTGGCCTATATCTGGGCCGGATTGACGGAGACCGCCGCCATCGCCGCGGTCACGCTCAACAAACTGCCGAATGCCGTGGTGACGCTGCGCGAGGGGGCGCGCGCGCTCGACCGCAACCTCGACGAAATGGCACAGGTTTATGCCATGCCGCGGCTTACCTGGCTGCGCCATGTCGCGGCGCCGCAGCTTGGCCCCTATTTCGCGGCGGCCTCGCGCTCGGGCTTGTCGCTGGTTTGGAAGATTGTGCTGATCGTCGAACTGCTGGGGCGGCCCAACGGGGTCGGATTTGAAATCGGCTCGGCGTTCCAGCTATTCGACGTGACGCGAATCCTCGCCTATGCTTTGGCGTTCGTCGCGGTCATGCTGGCGATCGAAATGCTCGTGGTGCAACCGTTTGAACGACATGCCGCCCGCTGGCGCCCAAAGAACCCTTGACGTCGCCATTCAGCGAAAATCCTTTCGCTCCGCATCGGGCGAAAGCCTGGATGTGCTGAAAGACATAAACTTCAGTCTGGAGCCGGGCGAGGTCGGCGCCATCGCCGGCCCCTCGGGCTGCGGAAAGACCACGCTGCTGCGCATTGTGGCGGGGCTCGACACGGATTTCACCGGCGCGGTCCGCCGTCCCGCGCAAGGCCGGCTCGGCTATGTGTTTCAGGAGCCGCGCCTGCTGGCGTGGCGGAGCGCCGCCGATAATGTGCGCATCGCCGCGCCGGAGACGGATGAGGCCGGGCTTGAAGCGCTGTTTTCCGCGCTGGGCCTAGCCGGGCACGCCGATCACTATCCCGGCGAGCTTTCCGGCGGGCTGGCGCGCCGCGTTTCGCTGGCAAGGGCCTTCGCGGCGCGTCCGGATCTGCTGGTGCTGGATGAGCCCTTTGTTTCGCTGGACGCGGCGCTGGCGGAGCGGCTGCGCGGCGAATTGGCGGCGCTGGTGGCGCGGCGGCCGGTGACGACGCTGCTCGTCACTCACGATATCGAGGAGGCCATCGCGCTCGCCGACCGCATCATCCTGTTGTCGCCGCGCCCGGCGCGCATCCTTGGCGAGCTTCGGATCGACACGCCGCGCGGCGGCCGCGGCTTGGCGCTCACAAACAAGCTCCGCGCTGATATCGCGCAGCTCAATGCCGCGGCCGGCGCCTGAGATGGCAGCGCTTTCACCCAAACCCTCTTCGCTGGAACTGGATGGCGCCCGTGAGGCGCTGTCGCGGGTTTTCGGCTTCAAAACGTTCCGCCCCGGCCAGGAGGAAATCCTTGAGGCGGTCTTCTCGGGCGAAGATGTTCTGGCGGTCATGCCGACCGGCAGCGGCAAGTCGCTGCTGTATCAATTGCCGGCGATCTCGCGGCCGGGCCTGACCGTCGTCATATCGCCGCTGATCGCGCTGATGCGCGATCAGGTGCAGCAATTGCGGGCTTACGGCATTGCGGCGGGGGCTCTCAATTCAGCCAATGGGGGCGCCGAGAACATGTCGGTCGAGCGCGCCATCCTTGAACGGCGCCTGCGCCTCGTCTACGTGGCGCCCGAGCGTTTCGCGCTGCCGGGGCTGGTGGAGCTGCTGAAAGCCGGCGGCGCCAATTTGCTGGCGATAGACGAGGCCCATTGCATTTCCCAATGGGGCCATGATTTCCGCCCCGAATATCTGGGCCTGCGCGAAATCGCCGGCGAGCTTGGCGGCATCCAGACGCTGGCTGTGACCGCGACCGCCGACGAACCGACGCGCCTCGAAATCGCCGGCAAGCTTTTCCCGCGCGCGCCGCGCGTCTTCCTGCATTCCTTTGACAGGCCGAACCTGCGGCTGGCGATGCGGCGCAAAGCCAATGCCATCCGCCAGATCGCCGCTTTTATTTCACAGCACAAGGGCGAGAGCGGCATCGTCTATTGCAGCTCGCGCAAGCGCACGGAGAAAATCGCCGAAGCCCTCTCGGCCATCGGCCACCGCGCCATCGCCTATCATGCCGGCATGGACGCGGAGCTCCGCTCGGCCCATCAGGATGAGTTTCAGCAGGCGGACGGGGTGGTGGTGGTCGCGACCATCGCGTTTGGCATGGGCATCGACAAACCGGATGTGCGCTTTGTCTGCCACGCGGATCTGCCGCAAAGCATCGAAGCCTATTACCAGGAGATCGGCCGGGCCGGGCGAGACGGCCTGCCTGCGGACACGCTGACCCTGTGGGGCGAGGACGATGTGGCCTGGCGGCGCAAGCAGATCTTCGACAGCGAGGCCCCGCCGGCGCGCAAGCGCATCGATGAACGCCGGCTCGAAGGCCTCGTCGCCCTGTGCGAGACGCCGCGCTGCCGCCGCCAGACGCTGCTCGCGGCCTTCGGCGAGGCGTCAAAGCCCTGCGGCAATTGCGACGTGTGCGCCGGCGAGATGCGGCTGTTCAGCGGCAAAATCGAAGCGCAGAAAGTCATGTCGGCGATCCTGCGCACGTCGGGGCGGTTTTTTTCGCAGCACATCGCCAACATTCTGACGGGGCATCTCACCGAAGCCGTGAAGCGCCATGCCCATGATAAAATCAAAACCTTCGGCGCGGGCGCCGACCGCACGCAGGCCGAATGGCGCTCAATTTTCCGCCAACTGCACGCCTCTGAAATGATCGAGCAGGATGCCGCCGATGAGGGCCGCTGGCGGCTGACGGAGAACGGCGAGAGCGTGTTGCGCGGAGAAGCCGATGTGGCGCTGCGCGCCGACGGCGGACTCAAGCCGGAGCCGGAGGAGCGGATGCGCGTCGAGCGGGCGCCCGCCGGGGACCTCACCACGGCGGCCCAATCCCTGTTCGCCGCGCTGAAAGCCAAGCGGCTGGAAATCGCGCGGGCGGAGCGGCAGCCCGCTTATGTGGTGTTCGCGGACCGCAGCCTGATCGACATGGCGACGCTGGCGCCCTCCAATGAGAGCGAAATGCGCATGGTGCACGGCGTCGGCGAAGCCAAGATGGCGCGCTACGGCGCAATCTTCCTTCAGGTTATCGCGCGCCATGCCGCCGGCATGCGCTGATTTTTTTATTGAAAGCCGAAATGAACGAATCCGAATCTTCCCCGCCGCCGTCCCCGCCGCTGGCCCGCAAGGATGTGACAACCATCATCGCGGGGCTGATGGTCGCGATGTTTCCCGGCGCTCTCGATGCCACCATCGTCGGGCCGGCGCTTCCGACGATCGGCCGCGAGCTGGGCGACGCCGGCAATCTGCCGTGGATCGTCACCGCCTATCTGCTGGTGTCGACCGCGGCGGCGCCGCTGTACGGCAAGCTCAGCGACATTCATGGACGGCGGATCATGCTGCTCGCCGCCATCTCGATTTTCGCGGCGGGGTCGGTGCTCTGCGCGCTGGCGCCGGGCATGATCACGCTGGCGCTGGCGCGGGCGGTTCAGGCGATGGGCGGCGGCGGATTGATTTCCGTCGCGATGACGGTCATCGCCGATATCGTGCCGCCGAAAGAACGGGTGCGCTATCAGATATACACTTCGGTCATGTGGACCACAGCGAGCCTGCTGGGGCCGGCGCTCGGCGGCTGGTTCGCCGGACACGGGCATTGGACGTGGATGTTCTGGATCAACCTGCCGATATGCCTCGCGGCATTTCTGATCACCGATGCAAAACTGAAGCGGCTGCCCCGGCGCGAGCGGCCGCATCAGCTGGATTTTCCCGGAGCGTTTTTTCTGGTGGCGGCTTCGGCGCTGTTTCAACTGGCGCTGAGCTGGGGCGGATCGCGTTACCCGTGGGGCTCGGCGCCGGTGCTGGGACTGTTCGCCGCCGCCGCGGCGATGGCGGTTTTGCTGGCGCTGCGGCTGAAAAGCGCAAAGGAGCCGCTGATCCCCCTGCCGCTGCTGTCGAACAATGTTGTTTTGACGGGCTGCGCGGCGGTCGGCATGACGATGGCTGTGTTCATCTCGCTCAGCATCTATCTGCCGATTTACTTTGAGACGGTGCGCGGGCTCACCGCCTCGCAATCGGGCCTGGCGCTGCTGCCGCTTATGGTGTGCACAACCTTCGGCGCTGTGGCCGGCGGGCGCGCCATGGGCCGCGTGCGGCGTTACAAACTGGTGCCGGTCGCGGGGCTGGCGCTTTCCGCGCTGGCGATGCTGCCGCTGTTTCTGTGGCCGCTGGATTTGTCTTTGACAACGATTGAACTGCTGCTGGGATTGGTCGCCGCGGGTTCCGGCGCGGTGTTTCCGGTTACGACGGTCTCTGTGCAAAACGCGGTTGAAATGCACGAGATGGGGACCGCGACATCGCTCATCACATTCCTGCGCAATCTCGGCGCTGCCTTGGGCGTGGCCATATGCGGCGCGATTGTCGTGGGCGGAGGAGCCGCTCAAAGCGCGGTTGACGCCGCCGGGGCTGCGGCGCTCGCCGATACGTTCCGCTGGGCGTTTCTGGCCGGCGCCATCGGTTTTTTGCTGGCGTTATTGATCCTGCTGATGATGGAGGAGCGTCCCATGCGCGGCCGCTCGATGGCTTTTAAAGCTTGAGGGGGCCAAGCCCTGACGCGGCGCGGAAGGCGCATGCGGGGCTTTGGCAATTAACCATTTGCAAAGCCGGCGCGGGACTGGCACTGGTCAATAGTTAAAAATTTGTTACTCTGTATCGCAGATGAAGCCGGTGCTGTGCATGGGTCTCAGGCGAAAGCGGATGTTATGGCCGACCATCATTTTGAGTTTGATTCATCCGTGACTTCTTATAACGAACTACCCCTCGAATTGACCGGGCTGGTGAGCGAACCGCCCCAAGCGTCTCCCCGCGCCGCTGAAAGCCGGCTTCCAGCGGCGCTGGACCTCGGGCGCTACGCCGAGAGCGGCGTCACCCTCGATCCCGCCAACGGCGCTCTGTGGTTCGAGTTCAAGCCTGTCGGCGTGCCTATTTTCACTCTCGGCCTGCTGGCGGAGCTTAAGACGGCGCACCGCAAAATTCATCAGCTGGTGCGGGAAAAGCAACCCGGCGCTCCGGCGCCAGTGAAGTTTTTCGTTTGCTGTTCGGCAACGCCGGATGTTTTCAGCTTCGGCGGCGATCTCGCCCTGTTCAAGCGCTGTGTGCGCGAACAGGACCGCGCTTCGCTGCTGGCCTATGCCTATGCCTGCGTCGAGGCGATTTATAACAACGCTTTCGGCTATGACGTTCCTGTGGTCTCCATCGGCGTGATTGAGGGGGACGCGCTGGGCGGCGGCTTCGAGGGCGCGATCAGCTTTAACGTGCTGATCGCCGAGCGCGGCGCGCGCATGGGCATGCCCGAAGTTCTGTTTAATTCCTTCCCCGGCATGGGCGCTTATAGTTTTCTGTCGCGCAAGCTGGATCCGATGCGCGCGGAAAAAATGATCCTCAGCGGCAAGACCTTCCTCGCGGAGGAGCTGCACGAGATGGGTGTCGTCGACATTCTGGCCGAGCCAGGGCAGGGCCGCGAAGCGGCGCGCGTTTTCATGGCCGAGAACCAGCGCAAACACACGCTGCTTCACGCGCTCAACAAAGTCAGCCGCAGGGTCAATCCGCTAACGCTTCAGGAGCTGCGCGACGTGACGGAAATCTGGGTCGAGACCGTGCTGGCGATCGAGGACAGGGAAGTGCGCAAGATGGAAATCCTGCGGGCCGCGCAGGTGCGCAGGCTGAACCGCTCAAAACCCGCGGCGGGCGCAGTCCAAGACTCCGGCTAATACCAAAGGGCATGAGCTTTGACTCATGACCTTTGGCAAGCGCGAACGCGCGCGGGCTTTGAACAAGTATCGGCTGACGCGCGGAACTCTATGGATTGACCACAGGTCAATTCATAGAGCCCTTAGTATCATGCGCCGCGAGGGCAGCGCGGGCACGCTCAAACTCGTTCTCGAGGCGCCGCATATGCGCCTCGCCGCGCACCGCCACTTCGCCGGCATCGATAGCCCGCCATTCGAGGCACAAATCGTAGACCTTTCGCGCGCCGACATTGGCGGCGCAGGAGCGCAGCGCGTGCGCCTGCTCGCGAAACGCGTGGGCGTCGCCGGCCGCGACCGCCTGGCTTAATTCCTTCAGCACAGCGGCGGCATCCTGAACGAACTGCCCGACGATCTCATCGACGAACCCCCTGCCGCCCAGCGCCTCCAGATCGTCCAGCGCGCGCTGATCGACAGCGGGGGATTCCGCCGGCTCCATGGCTTCCGCGATCCTGTTTTCGCGCGGTGCCGAAGCGTCCGCCTTGACGGAA
>JANYFM010000235.1 GCA_025362655.1 Hyphomicrobiales bacterium
GACGGCGCGCACGACAGCGTGCATCGCTTCGTCAAATCATGGCGCGAAGAGCAGGCGCGGGTTCCGGCGCGCGCATGCGTGCGGATGAATTTCGCGCCCGGAGAGGCCTGCCGGTTCGACTTGAGCCGCGAGACCATCACGCTGAGGGGCCTGCCGCCGACGGTCAAGGCGGCGCGCATGAAGCTGTCGCACAGCCGCATGCCGTTCGTGCGCGTCTACTTTCGCGAGACGCAGGAGCTTGTGTTCGACGCCCATGACAGAGCGTTCCAGTTTTATGGCGGGGTCTGCTGGCGCGGCATTTACGACAACATCCGGACGTTTGCTCTGCAATCGCTTTGAGAAAACGGCGGCCGAGGCGATCTTCGTGGGAAGGGCGCGCCGCTATAATGGCCGCTTCCTGCAAATGTGCCCGCACCATCTTATCGAGCCGGTGGCATGCACGCCCGCCTCTGGATGGGAGAAGGGGCGGGTCGAGAACCAGGTTGGCAATCCGGGACCGCACGGTCTGGGACGTGTTCCAGGACGAGCGCTCCAGCTCGATGGTGTTGCGCGGGCCCTTCGACGGGTTCGTGGAGAAAGCGGTCAGGGCGAGCACCGCGTGCCTGATCATGGCTGATCACAATCGATACAGCGTCGATGCGCGCGCCGCCGTTCGAATGTTGCTGGTGCGCTCCCATGCCGAACGCGTCGTCGTGCTGCTGGGCGACGACATTGTCGCCGATCATCCGAGCTGTTTCCGCCGCGACCAGATTATCCACGATCCCCGGGGCCGCATACGCCTTGACATTTTCGTGCCATCGGCAACAATTCCAATCGGAACAGACGAACCTAGCGCTGGAAATCGTTTGCACACAGGGGGAAGCATGTTTCGATCCGGCAGGGTGATCGCGTTCGCCGCAGCGGCAATTTTTACTTTGTCCGGCGGGGGCAACGCCGACGACAAGCCTGTTTCCATTCGCCTTGGCACGACAACCACATCGGGCGAGGATCAGATATGGCTTATGAAAGCCAGGCCGGACATCACGCCCAATCAGGGCAAAGCCTACACGCTTGAGACCTTCCCTTTTCGCGGGGGCGACCTGCGGTTCCGCGCCTTTCAGGCTGGACAGGTGGACGGGGCCGTGTCGACAGGCACCGGCGCGCTGACCGCGGCCACAAAAGGGGTTGCGTTGAGCGTGGTCGCCGCGCTGTCGGAAGAGGATGACGCGTTTTACTCATCCCCCTATGTCGTCCTCGACAATTCGCCGATCAAGTCGCCGAAAGACCTGAAGGGCAAAACAATCGGCCTCAACGGGCTGAGGGAAGCCTTTGAGCTCGGCGCGCGCCTCGCATTGCTCGATGCCGGTCTTGATCCTGACCGGGACGTTAAATGGGCGGTGATCCCGCCGGCGAGCATGGGCGAGGCGCTGAGGTCTGGAAAAATCGATCTTGCCGCGATTTCACAGCCTTTCTACGAAGACGAGCGGACGCGGGGCGGGATCAGAACCCTGTTCACCCATGCCGGCGCTTCGGGTTTCAAGGATGAGTTCGTGCTATTTTTCGATCCGAAATTTATCCGGCAAAACAAAGGGGCCATGAAAGCCTTCATTGCCGATTTCCGCGTGGCCACCGATTTTTACCTCAAGAATATGCGGGAGGCACGGCAGGCCATCCTGCAAGCCAAGCTGATCGACATGGATCCAGCGGTTTATTTGCCGATGGTCGCCCTCCGGCGCAAGGCGGACGGCAAGCCGTCGAAAGAGTATTTTATCGCTTTGCAGAAGGCGCTGCTGCGAACGGGCTACGTCAATGCTTCGATCGATATTGATACCATTCTTGACATGAGTGTTTTCGAAAACTGATGCGGAGGCGCGTGATGAATTTTTTTTCCATGGGGCGGAATTTGTCCTTTCTTGCATTCGCGCTGGCCGCGGCCTTCGCTTCGGGCGGCGCCGAAGCCCAGCCGGTCGAAATACGGATGGGCGTCGGGACGGCCTCCGAGGAGCAGGCTTGGCTGATGCAGGCAAGGCCCGACCTCACTCCCGGCCAGGGCAGGGCCTATCGCTACGCCATGACGATGTTTCGGTCCGGTGGCGAGCGGATGACGGCCTTCCAGGCGGGACAGCTTGACGCGGTGACCTCGAGCACGACAGGAGTTCTGTTTGCCGCCTCCAAAGGCGTCCCGCTTGTCGTTCCCGCCAGCATGGCGAAGGAAAGCGCCAAAAACTTTTCCACCAGCTATCTCTCGCTGAAGGATTCAGACGTTTCCCTGACCAATTTAAAGGGCAGGACGATCGGCATCAACGGCTATCGGACGAGCATTGAACTCTATGCGCGCATCGCCGTGGCGAAGGCCGGCCTTGACCCCAATCGCGACGTGAAATGGCTGATTGTGCCATTGCCGCAGATGCAGGAGGCGCTGCTGCAAAAGAAAATCGACATCGGCGTTTTTCCGACGACCTTCGCATTTGTAGCATTGAAGGACGGCGGCTTCCGAAAGGTTTTCGACTCCGCCGGGATCAGCGGCATCGAGGAGGAATTCGATGTCGCTTTCAACCCGGAATTCACGCGCAAACATCCTGATGCGATGCGCGCTTGGGTCGCCGACTTTATCGCCGTGACGAAATACTTTCTGGAAAAGCCGGAGGAAGCCCGCAGGAGCCTGCTCGACTCGAAGATCGTTCAGGTGGAGCCAAGCATCTACATGGCGATGACCGCAAAGGACGATCTCTTTCGATCCGCGGATGTGCGGCCTGACCCGGCCATGTTCGAGCGGCTGCAGGACGAGCTGCTGAAAGCGAAGTTTCAAGAGACAGCCGCCGACATTGGCAAGCTGATCGACACGTCGTTCATGCCGAAATGACCGGGTTTCCAGAAATCAAGGAATAACGGATGGCCAGGAAAATGCCGGGCGGGTCGAAAAAGCGTGAATTCCTGGGCTCCTATCTGCCCTACCTTCTGAACCGGGCCGCCAGCGAAATGCTGCGCGGCGTCGATCAGAAATTCCAGCAGCGCGGGCTTACGGTTTCAAAATGGCGTATTCTGGCCGTGCTGTCCGACCGCGGCGTGTGCGGGTTTGGCGAACTGGCGGAGCTGACCAGCATCGAGCCCGCCACGCTTTCCCGGTTTGTTGGAAGCCTCGCCAAGGAGGGCTTGATCCGGCGCCGCCGCTCCAGGACAGACGCGCGCGCAGTGCGGATCGCGCTGACGGAGGCGGGCGAGACCGTGTTTATCGACACGCTGCCCTGGGCGGCGGACGTTGAAAACAAATTGGCCCAAGGACTTTCCGGCAGCGATGTCGACAGCCTCAAACGCATGCTGGACGCCATTTACAACAATGCGCGGAACACGCCTTTCGCCGACATTGGGAGCAGCGCCGTTTTCAGTGCCCGCGCTGAACATCAGCAAGCCTGACGGGACATTGGATGACCGAGAGCGCGCAGGTTCAGCCGAAAACATCCGCGGGCGCTGAGGCGCCCCAAACAGCGCGCGAGCCGCTGCTTCGCGTTGATTCGCTGGTCAAGACTTTCGTGCGCAAAGGCGTGCGGGTCACCGCCCTGGACGGGTTCAATCTGACCGTTGATGAAGGAGAGTTCGTGGCCATCGTCGGGCCCTCAGGCTGCGGCAAGAGCACATTTCTGCACATGCTCGGCGGCTTTGAATCCGTCGATGGCGGAACCATGACGCTGAACGGCCGCCGCGTCGCGGGGCCCGGCCCGGACCGCGGCATGCTGTTTCAGGAATACGCGCTTTATCCATGGCGGACTGTTCTTGGCAACGTCCTGTGGCCGCTTGAGGTTCAGAACATACCGCCGGCGCAGCGCAATACGACCGCCGAACGGCTCCTGACGCTCGTCGGCCTCACACATTTCCGCAATCACTATCCCAACGAATTGTCAGGCGGCATGAAGCAAAGAGTCGCCCTCGCGCGTCTGTTGGCGCTCAACCCGCAGATACTTCTGATGGATGAGCCGTTCGGCGCGCTCGACGCGCAGAACCGGGAACTTCTCCAGGAGGAATTGGAGCGAATCTGGAACACGTCGCGCAAAACCGTCCTCTTCGTCACTCATGACATTGACGAGTCCATCTATCTGGCCGACCGGGTTATCGTTTTCACCGCAAGGCCCGGACGCATCAAGGCGGACATCCGAATTGATTTGCCGCGTCCGCGCGCGATGGAGATCAAAAAGTCAGCTCAATACATCGAATATCGCAACCGGATATGGGACCTCCTGCGCGAAGAGGTGCTGCGCGCGAGAAGCGAGCACGCGCCATGACCGGCCAAACCGCGGCTCTCGCGGAAACCATGCCGGAGCCGAAAACCGCGTTTGCGGAGCGCCGCGGCGCGGGGTGGCTGATACCGCTCGCGGTTCTTTTGGCGTGGGAGCTGTGCGGCCAATTCGGAATGCTGCCCCGCTATATCGTCGCGCCCTCGCGCATCGGCGCCACCTGGTGGGGCATGCTGGTTTCAGGCGAACTGACCGGGCATGCGGCTTCGAGCCTGTTTCGCCAATCGCTCGGGCTTCTGATCGGCGCGTCCTGCGGAACCATCGTTGGCGTGCTCGCCGGGGTTTTCGCGCCGATCAGCAGGTTCTACGAGCCGCTCGTTTCGCTCATCTACCCGGTGCCGAAAGTGGCGATACTTCCGTTGATTTTCGTTTGGTTCGGACTGGGCGATCTGTCCAAGATCGTCGTCATGACAATCTCGATATTCTTCCCGACCTACATTGCCGCTTATCACGGCGCCAAATCCGTGCAAAAGATTCATATATGGACCGCGCTGAACGCGGGCGCCACGCGGGCGCGGCTGATACGCCAGGTCGTGATTCCGAGCGCTCTGCCGGATATTTTCAACGGCTGGCGCATCGGGCTGGCGCTGTCTTTTGTTTTGATGGTCACGACGGAGCTTGTCGTCTCCACCAAAGGCCTCGGATATGTCATCGCGCGGGCCGAGGAAAATCTCCGTTTTGACCGCATGTACGCCGCGATTCTCACCATCGCGATTCTGGGGTTCTGCGCCGACCGCCTGCTTTTGAAATTGCGCGGCTATCTTCTCGTGGGTCAGCTCATGAGCAAGGACAGCGGCCATGGCTGATGCGGCCGCCGATTTCAGGGATGAACGGCCCTCGCTCCCCGGCGTTTGGCTCCAGCGCGTCTGGCGGCTCTATCCTATCGCCGTCGTTCTGGCGGCGTGGGAGATCATCGCGCATTCGGGGTTCATTTCGCCGCTCCTGCTTCCTCCGATCGAAAAAGTCGCGCATGAATTCTGGCAAATGACCGCAAGCGGCGATATGGCCTTCCATGGCGCCATCACGCTGCAGCGCGCGCTCATCGGATTTTCCGCGGCGATCATCGTCGGGATCATCCTCGGAACGGCTTTGGCGCGGAACAGGATTGTCAATCGCGTGCTGGAGCCGATTTTCATCTTCGGATATCCGATTCCGAAAATATCGCTGTATCCGATTTTTATCTTCGTTTTCGGTTTCGGCGACATGTCGAAGATCGTTCTCGTTTTCCTCGAATGCCTCTATCCCATCACGATCCAGACCATGCACGGCATGCGGAGCGCCGAGCGCGTGCTGGTGTGGACGGCGCAAAACGCCGGCGCATCCGGCATGCGGCTGTTCTGGCGCGTCCTCGTGCCCTCCGCGGCGCCCGCGATTTTCGCGGGAATCCGCATCGCCCTGCCGATCTCGATGATAGTGACCATCATCACGGAGCTGATCGGAGAGAGCCGCGGGCTGGGTTACGTGGTCGCCTTTGCCTCGGCCTCCTTCGAGCCGGCGCGCGCGATGGCCGCTTTCGCCGCCATTGCCATGATCGGATTTTTCTTCGACCGCTCGCTCAGCTGGCTGCGCAAGAAGGCGCTCTATTGGCAGGCTGACGCTCCCGCTTTTTCCTGAGAATGAGTTTTGATCCCATGAGGCAGCCATGACCAGCACCAATCACGACACTCAACCGCTCGCGTACAACGGGTATCACAGGAAGCTGACCGCGGAGGCGGACCTGTTCCTTTGCGGCGTCACGCGCGGCACCCCTGGCGGCGAATACCATCGCCGCTTCTGGCAGCCGGTCTGCTATGAATATGAGCTGACCGACCTTCCGCTAAAGGTCCGGGCGCTCGGCGAAGACCTTGTCGCGTTCAAGGATCTCAGCGGCAGGATCGGGCTGCTCCATCTGCATTGCTGCCACCGCAACGCGTCGCTGGAATTCGGCGTTCTCACGAAAAACGGCATTCGCTGCTGCTACCACGGGCGTGTGTTCGACATCGACGGCAGAATCGTCGAAATGCCGGGCGAGCCGGCGGCCCATAAACTACAGCACGAGGTGAGCCAGGGCGGCTATCCGACGCATGTGTTCAGCGGCATTGTCTTTGCCTACATGGGTCCGCCGGAACGCATCCCGGTGTTCCCCACGCTCGACCGCTTTGCCGTGCCCGGCCTTAAACACGTTCCCGGCATTCGCCTCGAACTCAACTGCAACTGGCTCCAAATCAAAGAAAACGCCGTCGACGCGCATCATACGACCATCCTTCATGTCATCCCGCAGATGCGCGGCATGGACCACTTCGCCGAGGAGTTTGGCAATGATATGGAGCTCACATGGGCCGAGACGCCGGCGGGTGTCATCTATCTCGGGGTCCGGCAGGTCGGCGAAAACATCTGGGTTCGATCCGCGGAAATTTACGGCGCCAACATCCACCAAATCAATTCGATTTTTGAAACCGGGCAGGAGCGAAAACAGGCCAGCCTGCCGTTCATGACATTCTGGACGCTGCCGGCGGACAACGACCGGAGCGTGAATTTTTTCATCAGCCACGTCGGTGAAAACGAAGCCATGCCGTTCGAAAAAAGGCGCGAACTCGAGGTGTTTGGACAGTTCACCGACCGGCCTTATCGCGAACGACAGCTCATCCCCGGCGATTCCGACGCGCAGGAGAGCCAAGGTCCGATCAACCCCATCGCCCTTGAGCATCTGGGGACGCAGGACCGCGGCGTCGTCATGTTTCGCCGGATTGTGCGGCGCGGAATCCAAGCGGTCCAGAAAGGCCAGGATCCCAAGGGCTTCTACCTCAATCAGAGCGATGTGCCGGCGACGTTCGCGAACGACCGCGTTGTCGCCCGTTCCGAACTGCCCGACGAGGCCGCCGATCCCGCGGCTTTGCGCGCCTTCGGCGATAAGATCGCGCGCGATTATCTGCAAAATCCGCCGATGCGGGGCTTTATTGAAAAGACGCTGACCTAGGATGGGCGGATGAGCAAAGTGACCGGCGCTTGGCGCGTTGTCGCGCAACTGAATGCGCTCGACCCGGATTACCCCGCAGGCGTGACGGTGGACGGGCTGGAGATTGCCTTGCACCGCGTCGGCGACGATGTGTACGCCACGTCCAACATCTGCAGTCACGCTTTCGCTTTGCTTTCCGACGGCGAAATCGAAGGTTTTGAGGTGTTTTGTCCGCTCCATGGGGGCGGTTTCGACGTCCGCACCGGCGAGGCCAAATCTCCTCCCTGCGTCGAAAAGATCAACGTGTACCGGGTCAGGCTGGAAGGTCAGTCGGTCTCCATCAACATCGGCGGCGATCACAATGAATAATTCAACACAGTCAGTTCCCGTGCCGGTCGCCGATCTTGTGAAGCTCGCGACGGCGCAACGCATACTGGCGATGGATGGCCATGACGATATCACGCTCGGGCACATGTCCCTGCGGGATCCGGCCGGACGCGGCGTTTGGATCAAGAAGGCGCTGCGCGGCATCGATGAGGTGTTCGATGAAAGCGATTTCGTCCTGATCGACTGGAATGGCAAACCCCTCGCCAATGACGGCCCGCTGCACTCGGAATGGCCCATCCATACGCAAATCATGGCGCGGCGCCGCGACGTGAATGTTGTCGGGCACACGCACGCGAAATTCGCCGTGCTGTTTTCGGCGACAGACCAGGAACTTTGCGCGCTCAATCATGAGGGGGCCAATCTCGTTGACCGCGTTGGACGCTTCACGCGCACGGCGGGCCTGATCAACACTGTGGAACTGGGGGATGAACTGGCGGGCGCCCTCGCCGACAATCCGGCCGCGCTGTTGAAAAACCACGGCATTGTCTTTGTCGGCGCTGATATCGCCGAGGCGGCGCTGAATGGCTTGTTTCTTGAACGGGCCTGCCGCATGCAGGTGACCATGGCCTCGACGGGCTGGAAGTGGTCGGCTCCATCCGGCGTCGATCATGACAGGAAGATGGGCATCAGCACCGCCGCCGCAACGGGACATCAGAGCGTTTTCTTCGACTATTTCGAGCGCCGGCTGAAGCGGACGGAAGCGCGGGACGGCGGCGCTCGGAAACCATGAACGCGCGCACACCCGATCCGCCGATGCATGCGGTCAAAACCGGAGACGGTCCGCCTTTCATCCTCGTGCACGGCGCTTTCAGCGACCTCCGGGTTTGGGGCCCGCAGCTGGAGGCTTTGTCGACGGCCTATTCGGTTATTTCGGTCAGTTTGCGCGGGTACCACCCAACGCAATCGATGATCGGGGGCGCCTCGGCGGAACGTCACGTTGAGGATTTGGCCGGCCTCATCCATTGCCTGCCGGAGCCGGTGGTGTTGGCGGGACATTCCCGGGGCGGACGCATCGCGCTGGAGGCCGCGGCGCGCTGCGGCGACCGCGTGGCGAAGCTGGTGCTCGTCGAGCCGGGCGGCGTGATGGAGCCGGGTTTCCTCGGGCCGGCGGGCAGCGCCGCGGGCCAAACCGGGCCGGACATCCGCAGGGAAGCGCAGCGTTTGATCGCCGCCGGCAGTCCAGCGGCGGGGCTGGAGGCCTATATCGATTTTGGACACGGCGCCGGAACCTGGAAAAGGCTTCCGGCCTGGTTTCAGGCTATGGCTATCGATAACGCCCACACCATCGACATGATGATCGCCGACACGTCAGTTCCCATCTCGCGCCAGCGGGCGCGGATGGTCACAGCGGACACGTTGATGATGGCCGGTTCAAAAAGTCCGCGTGTTTTCCATCAGACGATTGATGTGTTGAAAACGGTGCTTCCCAGCAATTCCGTCGTCACCATCGACGACGGCGACCATTTCATGAGCCTGCTCAAAGCGGCGGAGGTCAACGAGGCGATCGGTGTGTTCCTGGATCGGGGAACGAGGTCAGAGCCGGCTCCTGGGCCATCGGGCATCCCGCCTTGACGCGCCGATTTTCCGCCGGGCCCCTGCGACTCACACTTGCGTCAGCCACGTCGCCTCGGCCTTGCGCAACGCCTCCACAATCTCCGGGCGGTCGATGCCGGGGAGATCGTCGCGCGGGCGATTGGGGGAGCGCGCGAGGATGTAGCTGAGGAAGCGGTAGGACGGGCGGTAGCCGGCGAGCTCGGCTTGGTCGATCATCGGCACGCGGCTGGGATCACAGGGAGCGAGATAGTCGCGGATGTAGATCATGCGCAGGCCGGCGATCCGCCAGCTCCGGTCTTGCCGCTGTGCCCGCCACAGCAGCCGGACCGCGCCGGTCATGCACATGTCGATACTCTCCACAGGCACGAAACTGAGAAGCTGGCACGGTGTCTCGGCGATGGCGCGGCCGCCCGCCACGCGAACGATGGTGGGCGCGAGCTGGTGCAGGCTGACCCTTCCCGAGGCTGCGTTGCGGCGACTGCCCGCCACAAACCCCGCTCCGTCGCCGTTGTACCAGGAAACATCAACCGTCGACTGGGGATGCCAGCATGCGGCCATTTGGTCCCACTGGCCCGCGTCTCGCGAGGTCCGTTCGCGCTGCACCAAGTCCGCGACCCGCAATTGATCAAGAATGTCATCATCCGGCTCGTTGGTTCGCCCCGGGGTCGATCCGGTGCGGGGCTGCCCCTCGGCCGATGTCGCCGTGATCCCGGCCGCGACCGCGGCAAGGAGGAGCCCTCGGCGGGCGGGCGCTGTTGAGCTGATCGGGCGATCGTCCGGCATAGCGCTGCTTCTCCGTTTCAATGGGTTTGATGGCGGGTCTAATACCGAAGGCAGCCGCCCGCCGGGATCAACGTCTTTCCGCGCCGCTAAGGTTGTTCTCGCTCGTTCCGCTTGCGGGCTTTTTAGCAATTTGACTTATAATAGACATGGTGTCTAGTATGAAATTATAATCAACTTAAAATTGGTTATCGAACAAGGAGGGGGAATGGCACGGATCGCGGCGCCGCCGGCATCGTCAGCAAGCTCCAGAGCCACGGAAACTGAGACAACTCAGATTGACAGGGCATGGTGGATACTTCTGGGCGCCGGCCTTTGCATGTTTTGCGGCCAGCCTGCTGTCATTCTTTTCACATTTGGGACATTCGTTTCCGAAGTCGCGGCTGCCACAAACTGGCCGCGTGTCGAGATGGCGGCCGCGATTGCGCCTGCAATAGCCGTTTCCGCTTTGCTTGCTCCTGTCACCGGACGGCTCGCTGACAAACTGGGCGCGCGCCGGCTTGTGTTGATCGGCGGCCCCGCGTTTGCGCTGGGCTTTGTTTTGCTCGGTTATTTCGCGGTGTCTTCATTTACGTTTACAGCGCTTTTGACACTGACATGCGCACTTGGCTTTGCCACGACGCCGGTTTTGTATGCGCAATTTGTGTCAGGCTGGTTCGCCCGCCGGCGCGGCTTGGCGCTCAGCCTGGCTTTCGCGGCCTCGTCATTAGGCGTCGTGTTTTGGTCGCCCTACGCGATCAAACTGATAAATCTTTATGGCTGGCGGGCCGCATATGTCACGATTGGTTTAACCGCGGGCTCAATAATCTTTCTTTCCGCGCTTTTTCTTTTGCGCAATCCGCCGAAAACGAACCCGGGCGTCGCCGGCGATCTCGCGCCGGGATTGACTCTTGGCGAAGCTATTCGCGGCGCAACCTTCTGGAAGATTATGGCGGTCTTCTGCCTTATTACGGCGGCGCTCGCTGGGGTCACGGTCAATTTGCCTGTCTTTTTGCGGCAAATAAATGTCTCCGGCGAGAGCGCCGCGCTGGTAGTGTCGCTTGCCGGGCTTGCGATGCTAGCGGGACGCCTCGCCGGCGGCATTATGCTGGACCGTTGGTTTGCGCCCCGCGTTGCCTCCATCTCTGTGGTGTTTCCTTTGATCGGCTTTGCGATATTGTCTTTTGATCAAAGCAAAGAGAGTTTCATGCTCGCCGCTATAATGGTCGGCTTCGGGCTTGGAGCCGAAATGGATGTGGCCGCTTACATCGTTTCCCGCGCGTTTGGTTTGCGAGCGTTTGGAGCGATCTACGGAATGGTTACGCTGTCTTACGGATTGGCGAGCGCGGTCGGCCCCGGCGCCATAGGCGTGGCTTTGGGGTCGTCCGTTGCGCCGCACGTGATCTTCGGCTGTTTAATATCGCTTCTCGTGATGGCGCTCTTGCTGCTGATGACAATGCGCCGTGATGAGCTGCCTTATGACGCGGCTGTGGCAAGCGGAACGAAGCCGTGAGCGGGCTTTAACGGGAGTGGCAGCCCTGCGCGACCTTCCCGCTTCGAATTAGGCGGCTTGGTCACGGAGAATAACCCCGTGCTGCGTTCGCGTTGAAACCAAGAGCCGAAATTCCTCAAGGGCGGCAATAAGGCGACGCTTAGCGTCACCGGTCTTATCACCGCGGACGCAGAAAAACGCTTTGAAACAGACCAAGCGTCTCCGGGAGCAGCGCGCACATCGAGAACGGCCAAAGGAGCGTGGTTTTTATTGCCTATTGACGATCAGCGCAGCCTAATCTAAATCTCATAGTGGACAAAAGGTTCATTATGGAGAATCCTATGGCGACCGAGGGAAAGCTGAAGGCCGGGACCACCGAACACGCTGTTGTCGAGTGGGCGCGTAATTTCGTGGGAGAGCTTCGCGCCGCGCAGTCCGAATCCGATCGCCTTGCGCGCCCCCCCGAGCATATCGTCGAGAAAATGAAGGCTGCCGGGGTTTATTCCCTGACTGTCCCGCGCGCTTACGGCGGATTGCAAGCGGACATCAGCACTTGGATGAAAACCGTAACGGAGCTGGGACGCGGCGACGCGGGCGTTGCATGGGCTGTCACGCTGGTGACGGCGTGCAACTGGATGATAGCCGGCATGTACCCAAAGCACGTCGTGGAAGAGGTTTTCGCGAAACGCGGAACCTGCGTCGCCGGGGTATTCTCGAATCGCGCCTGCAAGGCCCGTCCGGTGGACGGGGGCATCCTCGTCGAAAAAGGGGCGTGGTACTTCAATTCAGGGGTTTATCAAGCTCAATGGGATCTTCTGGGTGTGCCGACGTTCGACAAGAACGGAGAGCCGGCCGGCCCAGGCATAGCGCTCGTGCCTATGAGCGATGTGAAAATGCTTAACGACTGGGATACAACCGGTATTCGCGGCAGCGGCAGCACCAACGTGACGATGGAGAATGTGTTCGTGCCGCGGGAGCGAATTGTAAGTCTTCTAGCCTGTAACGAAGGCGTGCAGCCGCGCGCGTTTCCAGATGCGTTGTACAGAACCGCATTCTCGCCGCTGATGGCGGGAATTCTCGCGTTCCCCGTGCTCGGAGCCGGCGCGCACATGATAGAGGAATTCGTGGCCACTCTGCCCGATCGCGACATCAATTTGACGTTCTACCTGCGCCAGGGCGAAGCCCCGGTGACACACCTGCAGATTGGCGAGGCCAGCGCCAAGATCGAGACGGCGAGGCTCATCATGGAGAATGCCTGCCGCGAAATGGATGAGTGGGCCGCTGCCGGCGATTATATGCCGCAATTGCAACGCGCGCGCATCTGCCGGGACACAGCTTTTGCGGATCGTTTGGTGTGGGAAGGTGTTGACATCCTTGCGAGCGCCGCGGGCGGCTCGCTTGCGCGTTCCGGCAACATCCTCAATCGCATCTGGCAAGACGTTAAAGTCGGCGGCATGCACCCGTTTGTTTCGGTTCCAAGCAACTTCGAGATGTACGGGCGCATGCTTGCGAAGGTTGAGCCCCATCTAATGCTTATCTAGCGTCGTTGCCGAATGAGAGAAGGCGCCTCGGCATATCGACGGTCACGCCCAGGGATCGCGCCACCACGGCAGCAACGCCGGCGCCGTCTCACGAATAAAATTGGCGCTTTCGCGGACCGTTTGCCCGGCCAGCCCGTGTTCGACGCCAAGACCGCGAAGGATCATTGTCATGACCTCCTCCACGTAAGACTGTTCCGGAGTTTTTCCTCCGCGCACAATTTTTCTCATGGCTTCCAAGAGCGCGCCCGCCGCCAGCGTCAGCGCCGCGTCGAGATTTTTAAAATCCATAATCTCCTCATCCCGGGAGGCCAGAACGTGACCTCTCATACCTTGAAAAACGACGTTATTCGAGGCGAGGATGTCGGTGTGCGAAACGAAAGCCGCCCAAACCCGGTCTGTCACGCTCCGCAGCAAAAATAGCTGCGTTGCAACGGCCATTCGAAAGTATGGCCGTTCTGATCCGCGATAGATATTAACCAGGCTCTGCACCATTTCGGCGGTTAGCACGGCGCCAAGCTCGGCTATCACCTGTTCGACGGACGAAAAATATTTGTAAAATGTGGCTTTGGATACGTCGGCCTGCGTGATCACATCCTCCACGAGAGGCGGCCCGCCGTGGGGATTGCGCGCATACATTGCCATGACCGCCTCAAACAGCCGCTTTCTCATGCGGTCCCGCCGCTCGCCGGCTACTCTGACCCGGTGATCAGCAACCTCATTCCGTTTTAACAATTTAGCTCCTCTTCGCCGCCGCGTTGGATTATAAAGCCGGTCGGGCATATCCGCACAGCCTAAATGTTGTTTTTTCGCTGACGACCACGGGTCTTTGTCCACGGGCCCCGGCGGGGTCATGGAAAAGGCGGGCGCGGGAATTGCCTGGGGGCAGGGCGAAGGGGGCTTTGATCGCTTTCAAGGGTGACAGGACCTTCGGCGTCGGCTCCCCGGCCAAGGAGAGAAAAATGCCAAACTTAAATCTGCGTTTCGCTTGCGGCTCCTACGACCGTATTGAGGCGTTGAAGGATGGATCTGTGCGGCCCGATGGCATTGACCTTGACATGGCGGTCTTCGACGATCCGCGCGCGCTCTTCGACCGCATGACCGCAAGCGACGAATTCGACGTGGCGGAAATGTCCTCGGCCGAGCACATTGCTTTGACCTCGACGCGTTCCAGTCCCTTCATCGCGCTTCCCGTGTTCACATCGCGCGTCTTTCGTCACAGCTTCATATGTTACAATGCGGCATCCGGAATTCGCGAACCAAAAGATTTGGAGGGAAAGCGCATAGGCGTCCCGCTCTATTCGATGAGCGCCGCCATCTGGTGCCGCGGACTGCTGCGCGACGATTACGGCGTCGATCTCGCAGGGGTAACGTGGGTCGAAGGATCGATGGACCGGGCCGGGACGCATGGGGCGCCGCGCCGGCATTCGCTGGCAGTGCCGACGCGAATCGAAACGAACAGCTCCTCGCATTCACTAAGCGAACTGCTTGCCTCCGGGGAGCTTGATGCAACCCTTGGCGCTCTCATGCCGTCGAATTTCGGCGCGGACGCAAATATCCGGCGTCTCTTTCAAAATTACCGCGGGGCGGAGAGGGATTATTACGTCCGGACAGGCATTCACCCCATCATGCATCTGATCGTTGTGCGCAGGCGGGTGTTTGAAACAAACCCCTGGATTGCCGCCTCCCTTTACAAAGCGTTCGAGCGGGCAAAATACCTTGCGCTGCAACGAATGTTTTTTACCGGCGCTCCAAAATCCATGCTGCCCTTCCTGCATGCGGAAGTCGAAGAAACCCAAAGTTTGTTTGGCCCGGATCCATGGCCTGACGGGATCGAAGCCAACCGCAAAACCCTGGATAAACTGGTGGAGTATATGCGGGCCGACGGGCTGATTACGCGCATCCCCGGTTTGAATGAGATTTTTGCCGAGGTGGGCGAGGCCGGCACGGAAAGCCAACCGTCTTTCTCTTAATTGTGTTGAAGAGTTCAGGGTTGCAAGGATTTATCCTGGCTCCCCGCGCCAATTGTCCCTCCGCCAAATTCTAAATCACTTAAACGCCTGCGCCGCCTCGGCGATGATGTCGGCGGGGGCGGCTGTCACGGCGTCGGATAATATCTGCACAGCGGCCCCGGCTGTCGGCTCCAACGTCAGGCCGCGCTGGGCCGCCATCTCCCGGATGGCGGGATCGGCGGTCATTTTGTCAAAGATATCCCTGACATAGGCGATACGTTCTGGGGGCACGCCCGGCGGCGCCAGCAGGGCCCGGCCTATGGCGGCGCCGGCGGAGGCGAATTCGATGACTTTTTTGGCGCGCGGGTCCTGCGCCAATTCCTGCATCAGCGGCACATCGGGCAATTCGCGTTCGCGCTTGAGGCCGGCCTGAATGACCGGCGCCAGATCGCCCCTGGCGATCGCCTGCGCATGGGTGACGCGCCACGAGTTCCAAGCGGAGGAGACGAGATCAATTTCGCCGCGCTCCAGCGCGAACGTATATTCGGCCGCGCCGGGGTAGCCGCAGATCATCTTGAATTTGAAGCCGGCAAGGCTCTTCAGCATGGCCGGATATTGATAGCTTTGGGCGTTGGCGCCGGTGCATCCGACGATGGTTTCGACGCGCCGCATGTCGTCGGCGGTTGCCGCGGCCGCGCCGCGCCGGCGCATGAAAACGGAATTGGCAGGCGAGAACGAGCCGAGCCAGCGCATTTCGCCGACCTTCCATTTGCCGACCTCTGGCTCCATCACTTGGGTATGGCCCATGGTTTCCGGCAGCAGGCCAAAAACCGTGCCATCGCGCGGCGCTTGCGCGTAAAACCAGCTTGTGGCGAGCAGTCCGCCGCCGCCCGGCTTGTTCTCGACGATGACGGCTTTGACGCCGGGCAAATGCAGTTTGAGCGCATCAGCGGCAAGCCGCGCGTAAAAATCATAGGAGCCGCCGGGCGGATGGCCGACGAGGACTTTGACTATCTTGCCGGCGTAAAAATCGCCGGGCGATTGGGCTTGAGCGGGCAACACGCTGAGCGCGAGGGCGGCAAAGGCGGCGGCGGGGCGCGTGTTCAATCGGGTGTCTCCGGAGGGGCCGAACAAGGTAGCACAGTTGGCACTCCCTTGCGCGCCCGCTGGTTTCACGCGGTCCGCGCCTGCTTTGCCGAGCCCGCGAGTCCGAGAAACACCAGCATAACGCGGTTCAGCCTGGCGATATCTTCATCATCGAGCGCGCCGATGCGCGCGTCCAGCCTCGATTTCGGCACGGTTGTAATCTTATCGGCCATCAAAGCGCATGGCGCGCTCAGGCCGTTGCTCTCATTAGGCGCGACGGCGATGCGGATCAGCGGCGCTTCGGTTTCGTCCGTGGTGAAGGCGCAGATTG
>JANYFM010000240.1 GCA_025362655.1 Hyphomicrobiales bacterium
GATGACCTATTACGAGGCGCGCAATTATTCTCCGCTGTTGCCGGACGGGCGCGCCTACAAGTTCTACTTCGTCAACGAGGTGAAGAGCTTCATCACCCATCCCTCGTTTGGAACAACGCTAAGGGAGCCCGGCTATTACGAAATCTCCGGCATCGCCTATTCGGGCTCCGGCACGATCAAGCGCGTCATGGTCTCCGCCGACGGCGGCAAGAGCTGGACCGATGCCGCCATCCAGGGGCCGGCGCAGGACAAGGCCTTCACGCGTTTCCACGCTCCATGGCGCTGGGACGGTTCGCCCGCGGTGCTCACCAGCCGCGCGATCGACGATGGCGGCAACATCCAGCCCTTGCGCGCCGACTTCGTCGCGCAGCGCGGCCAGTCGCTCAAACCGAACACCAATCCCATCGCCTTCGGCAACAACCACTACAACAGCCTCACCAGCTGGGGCGTCAACACCAAGGGAGAGATCGCGCATGTCTATGTTTAGGGCTCTCCCGCTCGCCGCGTTTCTCGCCGCCGGATCAGCCGGCGCGGCCCTCGCCGCCGAGGCCGACAAAAACGGCCTTGGCGCGCGCCCCGGCCTTGGCCTCCCCATCACCGACGCCGAGATCAAGGCGTGGGACATTACCGTCCTGCCCGACGGAACAAATCTGCCGCCGGGTTCCGGCACAGCGGCGGCCGGCGCGAAGGTCTACGTCGAAAAGGGCTGCAACGCGTGCCATGGCGATGGCGCGAAGGGCGGCGCGAATCCCGCGCTCATCTCCGACGCGCCCATCCAGAAGGGCGACATCTTCTCCAACAAGACCATCAAAAACTTCTGGGCGAATTCCACCACGATCTTCGACTACATCCGCAGAGCCATGCCCTGGCAAAGTCCGCGCACGCTCACCGACGCGGAAGTCTACGCGCTCACCGCCTACATTCTCGCGGGCAACAAGTTGATCGAGGAAAACGCGGTGATGGACGCCAAAACCTTGCCGCTGGTGAAAATGCCGAACCGGGATAATTTCATTCTGAGATTCCCCGAACGGATTTGAGGGGGCGAAACGGTACCGCACCCGGGACGACGTAACGCCAATCGAAGGGAACGACAATGGACCTGCCCACAGATCATTGCGACTTGTCGCAACAACCAAGCATCGACAGAATTTACAATTGCATCGCAAACGCCGCGGCCGCCGGAGTAACTACCGGTGGCCGGATTTGGCACGCAAATTTCGTTATTCCTGATGGGGCGAATTTCAAGGAAATAACCATCGATAGGTGGGCATTGCCGGACGAAATCGGTGCAAAATTTCGGCTTCAAAACCTCAAGGTCGCCACGGTTCCCGCAAAGGGAAAACAAACAACGACCGTTACGCTCTCTTTCTTGGGGCCGCTCACAGTCGGTGACTGTCAACCCGCCCCTGCGGATTGCGTTCTACCCCAGGTACTCACCGGTCGAGTGTACTACAATAATCCATCGCGCCGCCGTTAGATTGCTTGATGTGTTCCATCCATTCGACGGCGTTTTGAGTTACGCGGCGCCGATCGGTTTGAGGCGACCATGACCCGCGGCGCACCGAGTGTCCTACATTTGCGCAAGGTTTATGGCGCGCCTGTGAAACGCTGTTTGTTTTCCCTCTTCGCCCTCCTCTTCACGCACGCCCCCTCCCACGCGCAGGATTTCTACCAGGGCAAAACCCTGAGCATCCTCGTCGGCTACGGTCCCGGCGGGGGCTATGATGTTTACGCGCGTCTGATGCAAAAATTCATCGGCCGCCGCATTCCCGGCAATCCCGCTGTTGTCACGCGCAATATGCCCGGCGCGGGAAGCCTGACCATGATGAACCACCTCTTCAACGATGCGCCGCGCGACGGGCTGACCATCGGCGCAAGCTCGCGCATAGCGCCGCTGGAGCCGCTGTTCGGCAATGCCGCCGCGCGTTTCCGCGCCCCCGGGTTCGTTTGGATCGGCACGCCCGCGAGCTACGAGGACGACGCCTATTCGCTGATCGTCCGCGCTGAATCAAATTTTGCCAGCCTCGCCGACGCGCAAAAGCCGGGCACGCCCATTCTCTTCGGCGGCTTTGCCAATGGCGGCTCGGACACGGATATCGTGCTCATCGCCCGCTCCATCTTCAAGCTCAACGCGCGTTTCATCCGCGGCTATGCCGGCGGCCCCGAGGTCGGCCTCGCCATGGCGCGCGGCGAGATCGACGGGCGCGCCATCGGCATGTCCTCTCTGCTGACGCTGCATCCCGATCTCGTGCGCGGGAACGCCCTGCGCTATCTCGTGCAGTTCGGCCATAAAACCCGCTGGAAAGGTCTGCCGGACACGCCGACAGCCAGCGAGCTTGCCGACAATGACGCTGACCGAGCCGTCATCGATTTGGCGGAGCTGCCGTTCCGCATGGCGCGCCCGCTCGCCGCGCCGCCCGGCACGCCCGCGGCCCAAGCCGCCATCCTGCGCAAAGCCTTCGTGGATATGCTTGCCGACCCCGAATACCGCGCCGAGGCGCGGCGTCTTCAACTGGAAATCAGCCCGTTGCCGGGCGAGGCGGTGCAAGCGGAACTGGCACGCGCCGCCGCGATTCCGCGCGCTGTCATTGAGCGCTACACGGCGATCCTGGCGGAGCCCTGACGCGGTTTGACGCTGCGCCCGGGCCAGCCTAGACAAAGCTCCGACGCGCGCCAAAGACAACGAGGAACCATGCCGCCGGCACCCGCTCCCCCCCACCGCGTGCTGCGCGCCGGCCCCGGCTTCCGCTGGCCCGGAGGCAAGCGCGTCGCGGTGATTTTCAATATCGCT
Organism: Hyphomicrobiales bacterium; assembly: GCA_025362655.1. Taxonomy (GTDB): domain Bacteria; phylum Pseudomonadota; class Alphaproteobacteria; order Rhizobiales; family Beijerinckiaceae; genus Terripilifer. The sequence goes on from JANYFM010000240.1 coordinate 2,792, forward strand.
TATGAGGCTTGGAGCGAGGGCGTCGCGCCGCCGATCGGCCCCATGGGCAACGTGCTGAAGCCCGGATTTTTTGACACCAATTCGCATTCCTGGGCCGCCTACGGCGCGGTGCGCGGCATTCATCGCCTGCTGCGCATCGCCGATGCCAACGGCATCAAGACCAGCGTTATGGCTTCAGGCATTCTCGCGGCGGCCCATCCGGAGACCGTGGCGGATTTTGCGAGGCGCGGCCACGAGGTGATTGGGCATTCCTGGGGCATGGACGTTATTCACCTTTATCTCGACGAGGCCGGCGAGCGCGCCAACATCGCGCGCAACACAGACGCCATTGTGAAAGCCTGCGGCGCGAGGCCGACAGGGTGGATTTCGCCGCGCGGGACCGGGAGCTTCCTCTCGGCGCATCTGCTGGCGGAAGCCGGCTATACCCACCACGGCGACTGCAACGATGATGATCTGCCGGCGATCACGCAATTCGAAGACGGCAAACGCATCGTCAACATTCCCCTGACGATGGACATCAACGACCTCCCGCATTCCAACTGTTACGGAAATGTGCCCGGCGCGCTCGCCGATTCCTTCGCCGAGGAACTGGAGCGCTCGGGCGGCGCCGATCCCGCGCCGTTCATTCTCGACGCGACCGTTCACTGCCACGCCTATGGCCGCCCCAACGGGGCCTGGACATTCGATGCCATGATGAAAACCGCGCTGGCGCGGAACGACGTGTGGATCGCCACGCGCGATGAAATCGCCCGCCATACGCTGGCCCATTCGGAGCATTTCGCATGAGGCGCGCTTTCGCGGCAGTCGCATTCGCTGTCATCGCGCAGCAGGCCTTCGCGCAGCAGGCCCTCGCGCAGGAAGCCTGGCCAAGCCGCAACGTGCGATTCGTCGTCGCTTTCGCGCCGGCGGGCGTCGCCGACCCCATCGCGCGTTTCGTCGGCCAGGCCCTGCAGGAAAAATGGGGCCAGAGCGTCGTCATCGAAAACCGCGGCGGAGCCGGCGGCAATCTAGGCGCCGGCCTTGTGGCGCGCGCCGATCCCGATGGTTACACCGTGCTTGTCACCACGAGCTCTTTCTCCGTCAATCTCTCGCTCTACGACAAGCCCGGCTATGCCCTCTCCGATTTTCAAACCGCCGCGGTCGGCGCGACGACGCCCAACATTATCGTCGCCGCGCCCGGCTTGAAATTCACAACGCTGCCGGAAGTCATAGCGGCGGCGAAGACCGGGAATTTCTCCTACGGGTCCGCCGGCATCGGCACGACGCCTCACCTTTCAGCCGAGGATATTTTCAATGTGCGCGGCAAGGCCGACATCCGCCACGTGCCTTTCACCGGCGCCGGCCCCGCCATCGTCGCGCTGATGGGCGGGCATATTCAGCTTGCCGTTGTCGCCCTGCCCGGCGCGATTGAACAGGTGAAGGCGGGCGGCGTGAAAGCCATCGCGCTGACCACAGCCGAGCGGCGCGCCGATCTGCCCGGCGTGCCAACCGTGAGCGAAACCGGCGCCGGCAATGTCGTGACCGCCACCAGCATTTTGTTCATGATGCCGGCTAAAACGCCCGCCGCCATCGTCGCCAAATTCAACGCCGATTTCAATGAAATCGTCGCAAGCGGCAGGCTCGACAAGCCGTTCGCCGCGGCCGGAGCGCAGCCCATGCGGCTGGATCAGGCGCAGGCGCAAAAATACGTCGTCGATGAAATCGCCCAATGGGCCGGCGTCATCAAGGCCGCCAACATCAAGCAGGAATAGAAAGATGCCGGCATTCGCCCCGACCAAATCAGCCCTTGCCGCCGCTGTCCTATGCCTCGCCCCCCTCGCGTGCGCCGCGCAGGAGCCCTGGCCCCGGAAGAACGTGCGCTTCGTCGTCGCTTTCGCTCCCGCCGGCCCCGCCGATGTTGTGGCGCGCATCGTCGGCCAGGCGCTGGCGGAAAAGTGGGGCAAATCGGTCATCGTGGAAAACCGCCCCGGCGCGGGGGGAAACCTCGGCACGGCGCTGGCGGCGCGCGCCGAGCCCGACGGCTATACGGTGCTGGTCAACACCAGCGCGTTCGTGGTCAACGTCAGTCTGTTTGACAAGCCCGGCTATTCCCTCGCCGATTTCCAAACCGCCGCTTATGCCGTGACAACCCCCAATATTCTCGTGCGCTCGCCAGCCCTGAAGCAGAGCACGCTGACCGAAATCATCGCGGCGGCGAAGACCGAAAATTTCGCTTACAGTTCCGCCGGAATCGGCACGACGACGCAGCTGGCGGGCGAATTGATTTTCAGAATTCTCGCCAAAATCGACGTGCGCCACGTGCCGTTTCTGGGCGCGGCGCCCGCCGTCAACGCCGTCATGGGCGGCCAGGTTCAATTGTCCATGCTGACACTTTCGAGCGCCGGCGAATTCATCAAATCCGGGGCTGTCAAACCCGTGGCGGTGACCACGGGCAATCGATTGAAAGAGCTGCCGGACACGCCGACAGTGACGGAGACCGGCATCGGCAAAGTCGAGGCCTCCACCGATATTTTCTTTTTCATGCCGGCCAAAACGCCCGCCGCCATCGTCGAAAAATTCAACACCGACCTCAATGCCCTCGTAGCCGCCGGCGCGCTCGACAAGGCTTACGCGGCCGCGGGGCTTTCGCCCGTCATCCTGAATCCGGCGCAGGCGCATTCCCACGCGGCCGGCGAAATCGACAAATGGGCCGCGGTTATCAAAGCGGCGGGCATCAAGAGCGAATGAGCGCGGGGCAATGACGGTGACATTCAAACGCGTCTTATTCTGCGCCGCGTCGCTGGCGCTGAGCGCCGTGGGGCTCCGCGCTCAGGAGGCCTACCCGCAGAAGAACGTCCGCTTTATCGTGGCTTTTGCCCCCGCGGGTCCCGCCGACGTGTTTGCGCGCCTGATCGGCCAGGCCCTTCAGGAAAAATGGGGGAAAACCGTCATTGTCGAAAACCGCGCCGGGGCCGGCGGCAACCTCGGCGCCGCCACGGCGGCGCGCGCCGAGCCGGACGGCTACACCGTGCTCGTCTCCACCAGCGCCTTTGCCGTCAATCTCACCCTTTACGACAAGCCGGGCTATGCGCTCCAGGATTTTCAGGTGGCCGCCATCGCCTCGACGGCGCCCAACATTCTCGTGGGAGCGCCCAACCTTGAAGCCAATACCCTGCGCGGGGTCATCGACGCCTCGAAAACCAAAAATTTCTCATTTGGGTCCGCCGGCGTCGGCACGACGCCGCATCTGACCGGCGAGATCATCTTCCGCATGCTCGCCAAGGCCGACGTGCGCCATGTGCCCTTCACCGGCGCGTCGCAGGCGGTGACCGCGACCATGGCGGGCCAGGTGCCGCTGGCGCTTGTTGTGCTGCCGGGCGCGTATGAACAGGTCAAAGCGGGACTCGTCAAACCCATCGCGATCGCCACCGCCAAACGCCTTGCGGACATGCCGGACGTGCCCACCGTGAACGAGGCCGGGTTCGGCGATGTCGTCACGGAAAACGTCGTGGCGTTCTTCATGCCGGCGAAGACGCCGAAAGCCGTCGTCGAAAAATTCAACGCCGACGTGACGGCCATCATCGGCAGCGGCGCGCTCGACAAAGCCTACGCCGCCTCGGGCAACACGCCTTTGACGTGGGACCAGCCGCGGGCGCAAAACTACTTCGCGGAGGAGGCGCGCAAATGGGGCGCCGTCATCCGCGCCGCCGGCCTCAAGGTGGAATAATCAACACGGGAGCATCCATGAAAGTCGGGCTTTTCGATCACATCGAGCAAAACAACCGGCCGCTGGCGCAGGTATTTGACGAGCGGCTTGAGTTCGCGGTTGCCGCCGACAAAGCGGGCTTTTGGTGCATGCACCTCGCCGAGCATCACTGCACCCCGCTCAACGCCGTGCCGTCTCCAGGCGTCTTCATGGGCGCCCTCGCCCGGCTGACGAAACGCATGCGCTTTGGGCCGCTGTGCTATCTGCTGCCGTTGTATTCGCCGCTGCGCCTGTGCGAGGAAATCTCCATGCTCGACCATCTCGGCAACGGCCGGCTGGAAGTCGGCGTCGGCAGAGGCGTTTCGCCTTTCGAGTTGAACCACCACAAAGTCGATCACGCGGATTCCCGCAATATTTTCTTTGACGCTTATGAAT
>JANYFM010000331.1 GCA_025362655.1 Hyphomicrobiales bacterium
CGATGGCCTCGCGGGCGATCCCTCGGAAATCGTCGCAATGCCGCACTTGAAATATATGCGCGAGGCCGGGGCCGAGGGCATTGAGATGGTGATGTGGCTCGTGATGCGCGGCGCGCTCGATAAGAAGGTCAACGAGGTCTATCGGTTTTACACGGTGCCCGCGTCCAACACCGCTGTGGGCCATATCATTTTGGAAAACGCCAAAGGCTCCAAGAGCAAATCCGCGCCGAAAAAGGCGGTTGCGCGCAAGGCGCCTTCGAAGAAAAGCAACGGCAAAAAGCCGCTCGCAAAGAGCCAGCCGCCCGCCCGAAAGCGGGCCTGAGCGGCGCAGCGGTTTATCCATGAGGTGATCCCATGAAATTCTGCATTGTCGGCAATGGCGCCATGGGCGTCGCGCATCTGAAGGCGTTGCGGAACATTCCCGGCGCCGAGGTCACGGCCATTCAAAGCCGCACGGCCGAGGGCACGGAAAAGACCGCGAGGGAATATGGCGTGGCATTCCACACCACGGATTTCAACGCTGCCATCACCCGCAAGGATGTGGACGCGGTCATCCTGACCTCGCCGACGCAAATGCATCACGATCAGGCCGCCGCCTGCATGAGGGCCGGCAAACATGTGCTTATCGAAATCCCGATGACGGATTCCCTGAAGGACGCGGAAAGCCTCGTGAAGCTGCAAAAAGAGACCGGCCTGACCGCCATGGCCGGGCACGTGCGGCGCTTCAATCCCGGCCATCAGTGGATTCATCAGGGCATTCAGGCGGGCCGGCTGCGCTTGCAGCAAATTCAGGCGCACACCTACTTTTTCCGCCGTAAGAATATGAACGCTCTGGGCGCGCCGCGGTCATGGGTCGATCATCTGCTTTGGCATCACGCCTGCCACACTGTGGATATGTTCATCTATCAGACCGGCGGCGTGCCGACGCAGATTTACGGCGTTGAGGGCCCCCATCATCCAGAGCTTGGCATCGCCATGGACCTTGCCATCATCATGAAAGCGGCGAACGGCGCTATCTGCACACTTTCCACTTCGTTCAATAACGATGGCCCGATCGGATCGCCCTACCGCTATATCTGCGACAACGGCACATATATCGCCTTTTACGACGATTTAACGCGCGCCAACGGCGAGAAGGTCGATACAGCCGGCGTCGATGTTTCGCAGAACGGGTTTGAGAACCAGGACCGTGAATTCGTCAAAGCCATTGCCGAGAACCGCCAGCCCAACTCCTCGGTTGAGGACGCGCTGCGCGCCATGCAGACGCTCGACAAGGTCGAGCGGATGTTCGCGAAGAACCCTTAGCGGGGGAGCCGGCCGCCGGATATCGCTTGGCGCGGGGTCTGGCTGTCACGCGGGGCGGGACGCCCAGCGGTTTGGGGGCTTACGCGGATTTTCGGTGGGGCGGAGCAGCGGCCAGAGTGATCGCGTTTTCGAGACTGGCCGGCCTGCCGAGAAAATAGCCTTGTCCGCGCGGCACACCGAGACGCTGGAGCGTTTCGAGCTCAGCCGCCGTCTCAATGCCCTCCGCGATAATTAAGCTGCCGGTGTCGCGGGCGAAGGAAATCAGCGCTGTGGCCAGCGCCCGCCGGGCAGGGTCTGTGTCCACCGCGCGTGTGAGCCCGATATCCAGTTTGATGAAGTCCGGTTTGAGCTGAACGATGTGCTGAAGACTGGCATAGCCGGCGCCGGCGTCGTCAATCGCGAGCTTTGCGCCGGCGTCGCGCAGGGGTTTGAGCGCCCCGCGCAGTTGATCGTAGTCGCCCACAGGCGCGTGCTCGGTTACTTCAAGCACGAGCCTGCGCATCGGCGCGCCGGCAAACAGCGGCCCAAGACGGCCGCTCAATATTGTGTCGGGCGAGGCATTGAGCGAGAGATAGACGTCATCCGGCAGCGCCGGAAAAGCTTGAAGAGCCATGTCGAGGACCGCGATTTCAAGATCAACCCCGCACCGCGCTTCGGCGGCGTCATTAAACCATTTGTCGGGCGTGCGGTAAGGCTGAGCGGCAAACCGGCACAGGGTTTCGAAGCCCGTCGGGCGCATCGACCGGAAATCCCAGATCGGCTGGTACACCAATGAAAATTCACGCGCGGCAATGATAGTCTCAATGCGCGAGCGGATTTGGCGAAGCCGCAGGGCGGCGGCGGCATTTTTATTGATCTGGCCGGCCGCCATGTCGGCAAAGACCCGCATGATTTGAAGGTCCCGGTCGTTGAGAGTTTTATTTGCGTGCGGACTTAAACAGCAAAACATCCCGTATGCGCTGCCGTCGGCAAGACGGATCGGAACACTCATATGGGCGCCGATTGGCGTGGCCTGAGTGATAGGCATGGCGGCCGCCAGCGGGTGATCGGCTGTGTCGTTCATGAGTTCGGGCAGCCGGCCTTCAAGGATATGACGGCAGTAAACGTCATCCAGCGAGCGGCTGTCACCGGGTTTGATCAACGCTTCAAGACCGGGGGCATCCACCTCCCGGAAAATGGACCGGCCTTCGACAAATTCCGAGAGATACGCAACCTCCATGCCGAGGTGCTTGCGCACGGATTGCAGAGCCTGCGCGATGGTTTCGCTGGATTCAGCGGCCCCGGCGGAATCGAGAATGCTTGCGAACATGCGTCTCTCCGGGAACGTGGCGCGGCTTTCCCCGTAAACGTGTCCGATTGCGGTTAATTTTCCGGGAATCCGGGCGATCATCGGCGGTAAGGCCGAAGGGCCGCCGGCGGGCAAAGACGCTATCGGCGGGCTGGCGTGTAAATTGCTTAACCAAAGCGGTGTATTTTTTTGTAGTCAATGCGGCGGTCAGCGGGCCTAACCCCGTCTTTCAGAGAGGAACGACCCGAAAAGCCGGCGCTACCTTGGATAGGGAGGCTGCCTATGTTGAAGCGAATCGCGGTTCTGACGCTCATGGCATGTTCGGGTGGAGCCGCGCGGGCGGACTTTTCGATCATTTGCGACGAGCGGGCGCAGGTTGAGGACATCCTTTCGACCACGAGGGAAAAGGGCTTTCAGGAAGCCACCCGCAAATTCCGCGCCTATCTCGCGCTGCGCGATGAGCGCAATGAGCCCACCTGCGAAGTGACCCGGGTGCCGCATCCCGCCAAGGTTGGCCAGGTTGTCTCGCAATTCGGGTCCATTGAGTTTCTTCCCGATCAGCTTCACGATGTGCTGATTGTGGAGATACATTCCGGCGAGCGCACGTTGTTTGGCACGCTGAATCATTTCATCGCGGCCAAGCCCGCGGAGACGGGGATTTAACCGGCGGCAAGCATTTGGCTTTAATTAACGATGCCGGTCCACAACGACATCCATGCCTCTCATCCGCGCTATTGGCCTTATGTCCGGCACGTCCATGGACGGCGTCGATTTGGCTTTCATTGAAACCGATGCCGACAGGACGGTGCGCCGAGGGCCGGTCGCGCTTGCTCCCTATTCAGAGGCTGATCGCGCGCTGCTGCGGCAGGCGCTGGCCGACGCGGCGCCCATGACAGATCGCCGCGCGCGGCCGGGTGTTCTCGCGCAGGTCGAAGCCATGGTGACTTTGCGTCATGCCGAGGCGGTCGAAGCATTTTTGGCGGCCCAAAATATTGGCGCTGATACCCTCGATATCATCGGATTTCACGGACAAACCGTCCTGCACAAGCCTGTAAATCGCCTCACCGTGCAGATTGGCGATGGCGCGGCTTTGGCGCGCCGGCTCGGCATTCCCGTCGCGTTTGATTTTCGCGCTGACGACGTCGCGGCCGGCGGGCAGGGCGCGCCGCTGGTCCCCGTCTATCACCAAGCGTTGGTTGCGGCGGCGGGGCTGGCGCTGCCGGTTGGCGTGCTCAATATCGGGGGGGTCGCGAATATCACGATATGCGCGGCTGGCGACGCCCCTCTCGCGTGCGACACGGGGCCAGGCAATGCGCTGATCGATGATCTCATGCTGGCGCGCACAGGCGCCGCGATAGACCGCGACGGGGCCGCTGCAACGAAAGGCCGTGTCAATCCGCCCGCGCTGGCGGCGCTTATGGCTCATCCGTTCTTTCAGAAAAACCCGCCTAAATCTCTGGACAGGAATGTTTTTTCCATTCTTCCGGTTCAGAGTCTTTCGACCGGGGATGCGGCGGCGACTTTGGCCGCTTTCACCGCCGAGGCTGTGGCAAAGCTGCTAACGTTAATCAGCGCGCGCCTGCAATCCATCATCGTGTGCGGCGGCGGCGCAAAAAATCCTGTCATCATGCGGGAACTGGGCGCGCGCACCGGCATACCCATTAGCACCGCCGATTCGCTTGGCTGGTCGTCCGACGCGATGGAGGCACAGGCGTTTGCTTATCTGGCCGCGCGGCGGCTCAGAAATCTCCCCATCACGTTTCCTTCAACGACGGGAGTGGCCGCGCCCATGGCTGGCGGGATTATCCTGGCGCCTTAAGCGCGCGGGCGGGGGTCGGCAGCAGCGGCGGATTGTCAAGGCGCCGGTCCAAATAGGCGCCGACCTCGATGATCAGCTCATCGACGCGGTTTTCGAAGAAGTGGTTGGCGCCGGGCACGATCGCATGTTCGATGGAAATGCC
>JANYFM010000046.1 GCA_025362655.1 Hyphomicrobiales bacterium
TGGAAAACGAACCCGCCAAAGCGCACGCTGGGTTGGGCCGGCATTTGCGGCGGCGGCGCGGCGCGGCGCAGGATCGAGGCGATGCGCAGCGACAATTCCTTGGGCTCGAAGGGCTTGGACAGATAGTCATCGGCGCCCGCCTCCAACCCGCGCACCCGCGCCGGGGCATCCGACTGCGCGGTGAGCATCAGAATCGGGATTTGCGATTCGAGGCGCAGCGATTTGGCAAAATCAACGCCGTTCTCGCCAGGCATCATCACGTCAAGAACGATCAGATCGAACGCCAGCCCGCGCAGCCGTCCGCGCGCGTCAGCGGCATTCTCCGCCGTGCTGACCCGGTATCCCTGCCCCGTCAGATATCGCGACATCAGCGCGCGGATGCGCCGGTCGTCGTCCACCAGCAGCAGATGCGGCGCATCGTCGGCGGGCGTTGCGGGCGCGGCGCCGCTGTTCATGAGGCCGGCCCCGCGCGATAAGCCCCGGGCTGGCGCCAAACGGCCCGTGAAACATTGTCGCGTTCGCCGGGATCGATCATCGCCAGAAAAAATCCAATGGCCGCCTCGCGCGAGTTCGGCGGCAGGCCCTCCAGCGCCCTCGCAAACCGCGCCGATTGCAGCCGGGCCAAATCCAGCGCGAGCCGCCGGCCTTTTTCCGCCGGGTAGAGCAGCCGCTGGCGGCGGTCCGCCGTGCCGGCGCGCTGCTCCACATAGCCTTCATCAAGCAGGTCCTTGAGCACGCGCGAAAGGCTTTGCTTGGTAATGCGCAAAATCTCCAGCAACTCGGCAATGGTCAGGCCGGGCCGCCGGCTGACAAAATGCAGAACCCGGTGATGCGCCCGGCCAAACCCGATCGATTCCAGCAGACGGTCGGGATCGCCGACAAAATCGCGATAGGCGAAGAACAGCAGTTCGATCAGGTCGAACATCGGGGTATCGCCGGACGCGCCCGCCGCCGGCACGGCAACATTTCCCGCCGCCGGTGTCTGAAGCGCTGATTCCATGGAGGGTCCGCCTCGTTATGTCAGCCTTGTTGACATATTTCAGATCGCTTGTTATTCGTCAAGCACCGCCAATCGCCCGGCAGGGCGCGCGGATGCTTGCCGCCTATTGGAGCGCCCTTATGTCAGGCCTTTCTTTCGATCAGCGCGACGGTTTCATCTGGATGAACGGCGCGCTGGCTCCTTGGAAGGACGCGCATCTCCACGTGCTCTCCCATGGCCTGCATTACGGCAGCTGCGTCTTTGAGGGCGAGCGGGCGTATGGCGGAAAAATATTTAAAAGCATGGAGCATTCCGGGCGCTTGCTGCATTCCGCGCGCGTCCTCGATTTTGAAATCCCCTACAGCGCCGCTGAGCTCGACGCCGCCAAACAACTGGTGATGGAAAAGAACGGCTTGAAGGATTGCTACGTGCGCCCGGTTGCCTGGCGCGGCAGCGAGATGATGCGGTTTCCGCGCAAAACGCCACGATCCATGTCGCCATTGCCATGTGGGACTGGCCGAGCATGTTCGACACCAACGAGAAAATGCGCGGCATCCGCCTCGATATCGCCGACTACCGGCGCCCTGACCCGCTGACGGCGCCTTGCCATGCCAAAGCGGCGGGACTCTATATGATCTGCACCATCTCCAAACACCGCGCCGAGCGCAAAGGCTATGCCGACGCGCTGATGCTGGACTGGCAGGGGCGTGTCGCCGAATGCACCGGCGCCAATGTGTTCTTCACCAAGGACGGGACCATTCACACGCCCATCGCTGATTGCTTTCTCGACGGCATCACCCGCCGCACGGTCATCGATTTGGCGGAGCGGCGCCGCATCGGCGTTGTCCAGCGTCGCATCATGCCGGAGGAAATGGCCGGCTTCAACGAATGCTTCATCTGCGGCACCGGCGCGGAGGTCACGCCGGTCTCGGAAGCCGGGCCCTACAGGTTCACGCCGGGCAATATTTCCCGCACGCTGATCGAGGATTACACGGCGGAAGTGCGCCGTTAAAGCGGCGCCTCAAGCGCCCTCGTCCAGCACTGACATCCACACGAGATGCGTCACGGCGCGCCCGTCGCGCGAGCAAGGCGCCACCAGCCGCTCCAGAACCAGCGCGCCGCGCCCGCCCGCGTCAAATTTGGAGAAGGCGAAAACCGGCTCGCGCGTGCGCGCGCACTGCCAGCACGTCGCCTCGATGGAGCCGGGAATATCGCGCAGCGCGGGGCCGCCCGGCATGCCTTCGAAATATTTGCCGAGGCGGCGCTCCAGCGCCCTGCCGATGGACAAAAACCGCAGCGCGGGCGGATCGGCGGACGCATCGATCTCGACGGACGCGAGGTGATCCGCCTCGCCCCGCATCGTGAGCAGGACATCCTCCAGCGCCGGAAGCAGCCCGCCGGGCCGGCGCCACGCGTCATAAAAAGCACGCAGCCTCGGCGAGCGGATGCGCGCGCGGACCGGGCGCTCTTCAAGCCTGCGGCCGACGCGCGACAGCGGCGCCTCCAGCCGGTAACGCAAACCCGCCCGGGCGAATTCGATGACCGGCGCCGAGGCGAAAGTCTGTTCGACAACACTTGTGATCAGCGTGGAGCCGAACCCGCCCCGCGCCGGCGCCTTCACCGGCGGGCCGCCGCTCTCTTTCCATTCAAACGCGAACAAAGCCCCGTCCTCCGAAGGCTGGACGGTCCACGTCAAATCAACAAGCCCGGCGCCATTGGAAAGCGCGCCGTATTTCACCGCATTGGTCGCCAGTTCGTGCAGCATCATGCCGAACGTCTGGGCCTCGCCGGTGCGCAGCAAAATTTCGGGACCCTCCGCGCGCACGCGGCTTGAAAACGGCTCCAGCTCAAGGCGCGCCAGTTCGGACAGTTTCGCGCCCTCGAACCCCTCCGCGTTCAGGCTCTGATAGGTGCGCGCCATTGCGGCGATGCGCTCGACGAGCCCGTCGCGCACCGAAGCCGCGCAATGATCCGCCGTCAGGCTGTGCCGCGCGATGGATTGGATCACCGCGAGCAGATTTTTGCCGCGGTGCGCCAGCTCGCGCATCAAAAGCTTCTGCCGCTCCTCGGCGCGCAAAGCATCGGAAATGTCGCGGATCACCGAGGACACGCCGATGATCCCGCCGGCTTCATTGCGCATCGGCGCCGCGCTGACCGCGACCGTCAGGCGCGAGCCGTCTTTGTGAATGCGCTCGGTGCGCACATTCATCGCGCGCCCCTCGCGCATGACGCCGCCGGCGATGCCGTTGGACGAAAAATCCCGCTCCGGAACAATCAGCGTGATATTGCGCCCGACCGCCTCCGCCTCGGTATGGCCAAACAGCCGCTCCGCCCCCGGGTTCCAGGTCATAATCGAGCCGTCCATGGCGACGCTGATCAGCGCCTCGCTGGAGGTCTCCACAACAGCGGCCAGCTGCGCCAGCCGCCGTTCGGATTCGGCCCGGCGGCGGTCGTCCGCGGGCGGCGCGGGAACCTTGTCCCGCCCGCGCAAATCCTGCGATACCGGCTCCGGCAAACTCATGGCGCGCGCCCCGTTTGACTGGACACGCGACCACAGACTTCGGCAAATGACAAGCGCCGCTGCTAGTCCGCCCAGCGTTCGGCGGCACGGTCATCGGCGTCGCGCGCCTCAACCCAGCCGCCTTCAGAGCCGTCGGCGCGGTGCTCTTTCTTCCAGAAGGGCGCGCGGGTCTTGAGGTAATCCATCAAAAACTCCGCCGCCTCGAAAGCCGCTGTCCGATGCGCGGAGGCTGTCACCACCAAAACGATTTGCGCGCCGGGGGCGACCTTGCCGTGACGGTGAATGACCGTCACCCCCGCCAGCGGCCAGCGCGCCCGCGCCCGCGCCGCGACGCGGGCGATCTCCTCTTCGGCCATTTGCGGATAATGTTCGAGCTCCAGCGCGGCAAGCGAGCCGCCCTCGTCCCGGCAAAGCCCGGCGAAAGTCACAACCGCGCCGATATCGCGCCGCCCGTCTGTCAGTTTGCGCGCTTCGGCGGCAGCGTCGAAATCCCCGGCTTGGATGCGGATGGTCGTGGTCACCCTCAGCCTCCGGTCATCGGCGGAAAAAAGGCGATTTCCCGCGCCCCTGCGATCAGCGCGTCGTGTTTGACATGATGGCGGTCGATGGCGACGCGGATGATTTTGGGATTATCAAAGGCATGCGCGTAGGTCTCGCCCAGCCCCGCCAGCCAAGCCACGAGATCGCCCGCCGTGATAACGCCGGGCGGCGGCGAAACAACTTCCTCGCTCTTGCCGATGCGCTCGCGCACCGAGGCGAAATAGACGGCCTTCATCGGCTCAGTCCTCAACGTATTTCAGCCCGGCCTTCATATAGTCCCAGCCGGTGTAGAGCGTCAGCAGCGCCGCCAGCCAAAGCAAAATCAGCCCGATGCGGATCGTGCCGGGCAGCACAACCTCTCCCGCCGGGCCGGCAATCAAAAATCCGAGCGCCACCAATTGCAGCGTCGTCTTCCACTTGGCGACCGTCGAAACCGGCAATCCCACGCGCAGTTCCGCCAGAAATTCGCGCATGCCCGACACCAGCATCTCCCTGCACAGGATGATGATCGCCGCCCACATCGACCATCCCGTGATTTGGCCGTCGGCGACCAGCATGAGCAGACAGGCCGCCACCAGCAGTTTATCGGCGATTGGGTCCAGCATCCGCCCGAGCGTCGATTGCTGCGACCAGATGCGCGCCAGATAACCGTCAAAGAAATCGGTGATCGCGGCGATGGTGAACACGCCCAGCGCCATCCAGCGGAAAAAATGTTCGTCCGGCCAGAACAACAGCCCCGCGACCACGGGAACCGCGGCAACCCGGCCATAGGTGAGGAGGTTCGGCACGCTCCAGCGCCGCCCGGTCGTCCGCGTTGAGGTCATCGCCATGCCTGGAAGGAACAGGCTTGCCGCCCGCTCGTCAATAGCAGGCCTGCCATGCGGAATGCCTAGTCCGCAAGCTTTGTGCCGGATGCGCGCGCGACAGCGGCCCATTTCAGGGTTTCCGCCCCGATATAATCGGCAAACTCTTCCGGACTGTTGCCGATTAGCACCGCTCCGGCGCCGGACAGCGCCCGCAGAACCTCCGGGGAACGCAGCGCAGCCGTCAACGCCGCGTGCAGCCTCGCGACCACAGGCGCGGGCGTGGCGGCGGGCGCGACGATCCCATACCAGTTTTCCGCTTCAAAGCCCGGCAGTCCCTGTTCAGCCAATGTCGGCACATCGGGTATCTGCGCGACACGCCTCGCGCTGCCGACGCCCAGCGCCCGCAGCGTGCCCGCCTGCACATGCGGCAGGGGTATCTGCATGTCCGAGAACATCATCTGCGTGCGGCCTGGCAGAATATCGTTGATCGCCGGCGCCGAGCCGGCATAGGGCACATGGACAATGTCGAGGCCGGCGGCGGATTTGAACAATTCCGACGCCAGATGCGACATGCTTCCCGGCCCGGTCGAGCCATAGTTCAGCTTGCCCGGCGACGCCTTGGCGAGCGCGATGAATTCCGCCAGCGACTTCACCGGAAGCGTGCCCGGCACGATCAGCAGTTCCGGCGCCTTGGCGATCAGCGACACCGGCCTCAGATCGCGCAGCGGCTGATAGGGCATGCACTGGAGCGCCGGCGCTATGGCCAGAGCCCCCGCGCTCGTCAGCGCCAGCGTGTGCCCGTCCGGCGCGCTTTTGGCGACCATATCCGTGCCGGTGACGCCCCCCGCGCCGCCGCGGTTATCGATTATAACGGTCCGGCCAAGCTGTTCGCCGAGCGCCTGCGACACGACGCGGGCAATAAGGTCCGTCGGCCCGCCCGCCGGGAACGGCACGATCAACCTTATGTTGCGCTCCGGCCATACCTGCGCGGCGGCGGGCGCGAAAAACGCCGCCAGCGCGGCAAAAACGCTCAAAGCCGACGCGCGGAGCAAACCGCCGCTATTCAATTTTCGCCCCGGAAATCCGCACGACTTCAGCCCATTTGGCGGATTCGCCGAGAATATACGCTTTGAATTCATCGGGTGTGTTGCCCGGCAGTTCCACACCGAGAGCGCCGAGGGTTTTCAACACTTCAGGCGAGCGCAGCGCCTTCACGGAGGCAGCCTGCAATTTCGCCTGAACCGCGGCGGGCGCCGCCGCCGGGATGACAAAACCGTACCAATTTTCAGCCTCGACGCCGGGCAGCCCCAGTTCCGGAAACGTCGCGACGTCAGGCAGTATGGGCGAGCGCTTGGCGCTGCCGATCGCCAGCGGCCGCAGAACCCCCGCGAGAACATGCGGCAGCAGCACGGGAATATCCGCGAACATCATCTGCACCCGGCCCGGCAGCAAATCCGTCACCGCGGGCGCCGCCCCGCTGTAAGGCACATGCACAACATCGATCTTGGCAACGCTCTTCAGCAGTTCCGCCGCCAGATGCGGCGTGCCGCCGATGCCCGTCGAGGCAAAGTTCAACGAGCCGGGCTTGGCTTTCGCCATAGCGATAAATTCATCGAGCGTCTTTGCCGAAGACGAAGCCGGCACGACCAGCAGTTCCGGCACTTTGGCGACCAAAGTCAGCGGCGCGAGATCGACCGTGGGCCGGTAAGGCATTTTTTGCAGGCTGGGCAGGATCGCGAGAGCGCCGGCGCTGCCAAGCCCGAATGTGTAGCCATCCGGCGCGCTCCTTGAAACCGCATCGACACCGGTGACGCCGCCCGCGCCGCCGCGGTTCTCGACGATGATCGGCTGGCCGAGGGTCTCGCCCATCGATTGCGTGACGACGCGGGCGATAATGTCCGTCGGACCGCCCGCCGGGAACGGCACGATGAGCTTGATCGGCCGTTCCGGCCACGTCTGCGCGGCCGCGCCCGCCGTCATGGCGGCGATGGCCGCAACCGCGCCTAAAAATCTGTGTCGAACCCGCATTTTCGCTATCCTCTTCATGCGTTCCATCATTCCGGCGGCGGCTGCGTCGCGTCAAAGGCATTTGTCGCAGCCCGGAATCCGGCGAGCCAATCGACCAGCGCGGGATAATCTTTGCGCCAGTCGGTTTGCTTGCGCCAATCGATATAGCCGAGCGCGCAGGCCAGTGAAATCGTGCCCACCGTCACCGCGCGGGCATCCGGCGGATTGCGCGCCAGCGCCGCGAGACCGCGGGTGAGCTTGGCTCGCTGCTGCTCAATCCACGGCTCGTGGCGCAGCGCGGGCGGGCGGAACCGCCCCTCGTAGACGATGAGAACGCCCGCATCGAGAATGCCGTCGCCCAGCGCCTGCAAAGTCAGCGCGGCGATGCGCGCGTCCGGCTCCCGTGGAAGAATCCGCCCGCCTCCCGCCGCCATATCGAAATATTCCAAAATGACGCGGCTATCGTAGACGCGCCGCCCGTCGTCGAGAATCAGCACCGGCATTTTGCCGAGCGGATTGTCGTCCGCAAGCGTCGATCCCGGCTCATTGGCGTTGACTGGCTGAACATCGGCCGCGAGGCCGAGGTGCGCCGCGCCCATCCGCGCCTTGCGTCCGAACGGCGATGTCAGCGAAGTGCGAAGCAGCATTGAAGAGTCCCCTCCCGTTTATTCGCCCGCATCGATCCGGCGCAGGCGCGCAATCACGAAGGGCAGGCTGAGATTGATGAAAAAATACCGCGACAAATGATTGACGCTGACGAAAATGGGATCGGCTCCCAGCGCCATCGCCAGCACCATCATGGCATCCTGCCCGCCCGGCGCATAGGCGATCAGCGCCGTTCCAAAACCAACGCCGAACAGCGCGCCCGCCAACAAGGCGCACACCGCGATGATGGCCATCGAGGCCGCCATCGTCAGGACCGCGCCGATGCAGATTTGCCTGAACAGTTTCCAGTCGAACCCGGCAAAGCGCGAGCCGACCCAGCTGCCCAGCAGAATTTGCCCGGCATCGAGAAACCACGCGGGCGAGCGGCCCGGCGCCAATCCATAGTAATGCATCGCGCCCGAAGCCGTGATCGCGCCCAGCATCATGCCCCCGGACAGCCCGATCCGCGTCAGCGCCGCGCCTCCCGCATATCCGGCAGCCAGCAGCCCCGGCAGGCTGGACAGGGGGTCCAGCACGAGCGCGGGCGCATGCGCCTGCGCCGCGCCGGAATCCCGCGCAACGAAGAACGGCAGCAGCGTGACGAGGAAAATCAGCCGCGACATCTGCACCACCGCGATGCGCGCGGCATCCGCCCCCATGGTCATCGAAAGCGACACGATATATCCGCTCGATCCCGGCACGGATGACAGCACCGCCAGCGCCAGCGGCCAGCCAAACATCCAGCGCCAGATCGCCGCGGAAACCAGCGTGACGATGACAACGCTGAGGCAGGCAAGCGCGACGCTGCCGGGATACTGCGCGAGATTGGCGAATGTGCCAGGACCCACCGCCGAGCCGATGGCAACGCCCATCGCGACGATGGCGAGCGTGCGCAGCGGCGCGGGAATGGCCGCGGAGCCGCTCAACCCCGCGAGGATGGCCACGGCGATAACGGCGCCCGACAGCGGTCCCCCGGGGATTCCCGCGGCAATGAACAGCAGCCCGCCCGCCGCGCCGGCGGCGAGGGTTTGCGCCGCGGCGCGCGCGTTATTGCGCCGGTCCGGATGAATGATTTGCGACATGTCTGGCGCGCTCCGCCCGCCAGCAGGCCGGTCAAGGGGAAGCGCCTTTCAGGCGCGGGGTCGGAGCGGGATACAACAGCGGCGCGGGAATGCAAAGCCGGAGCGCGGGCGCGGTGAAACCGCCCTGTGCCGCAAACAAATTTATCCCCCGCCTTCGCGCGGGCGCCGCGCCGAGCCGCGACAAAGACAGGCGATGAAGGATACGCGGCGCAATCATCGAAAACCGCTTCGCTAATGGAACGCGGCGGGTTGACCGCCGCGGCGCGGCTGCCCATAAGCCGCGTCCGCTTTCCCCCACAGCAACCAGCGCTCAAGCGCGGGATTCTCCCTTTCGATGCAACGCGCCCTTGGCCTCGATTTTGGCACCACCAACACCGTCATGGCCCTTTGCGATGCCAGCGGCGCCGCTTCGCCGCTGACCTTCGCTCACGGCGGCGGGCGCCACGACGCCCTGCGCTCCGCCCTGTGCTTTTGGAAGCCGCCGGCGGGCGGACGCGCGCGCGATTGCGCCGAGGCCGGCCCGTGGGCGATCCAGCGCCACATCGACGATCCCGGCGAATGCCGCTTTCTGCAATCGCTGAAAACCTTCGCGGCGAGCCCGCACTTTCAAAGCACGTATCTCTTCGCTAAAAAATACAGTTTTGAGGATTTGCTGGAACTCTTTTTCGCGAGGGTCCGCGCCCATGCGGGGCCGGCGCTGGCCGCGCTGCCAACGCGCCTCGTCGTCGGCCGGCCCGTGACTTTTGCCGGCCAGGCCCCGGACGCGGAGCTGGCTATGGGGCGTTACCGCGCCGCGCTGCGCCGCTTTGGCTTTGACGAAATCCTGTTCGTTTATGAGCCCGTCGCGGCGGCGTTTTTCTTTGCGCGCGCGCTGCGTCAAAAAGCCAAAGTTCTCGTCGCTGATTTCGGCGGCGGCACAACAGATTTCTCGATTATGGAATTTGATGTTTCCGGCGGCGCGGTGCGCTCGCGCCCGCTGGGGCACGGCGGCGTCGGCATTGCCGGCGACAATTTCGATGCCCGCATCATTGATCACGTCATCCTGCCGCATCTCGGCCGGGGCGGAAGCTATAGAAGCATGGGCAAAACGCTGGAGCTGCCGCAGAGCGCGTTCTCCGGCTTCAGCCGGTGGAACCTGCTGTCGGTGCTGAAATCGTCTCCCGAATTCAAAGACCTGCAAAAGACCCTGCGTTTTTGCCTCGAGCCGGAAAAAATCCAGCGCTTCATCGATCTCGTCGAGGAGGATCAGGGCTACCCGCTTTACAAAGCCGTCTCCGCCGCCAAGGCGCGGCTGTCGCGGGCGGAGGAAACCGCGCTGGACTTCGCGCCGCTCGGCCGTGATTTTCAGGCAAACATCCGCCGCGCGGATTTCAACATGTGGATCGCCGACGATCTCCGGCGCATCGAGGCCGCGCTTGACGCGGCGCTGGCGCAGGCGGGCCTGCGGGACGGCGCCATCGACAAAGTCTTTCTCACCGGCGGCACTTCCTTTGTGCCCGCCGTGCGCGATGTGTTTACGCGCCGGTTCGGCCCTGAACGCATCGAGTCGGGAAACGAATTGCTGTCAATCGCCAACGGCCTCGCCATGATCGGCGAGCGGGACGATGCTCATTGCTGGGCGGTTTGACCGCCGCGCTCAGCCCTTCTCATGAAAAAAATCATACACCAGCCTCGCCGTCGCCGCATTGATGCCGGGCGCTTTCTCAAGATCGCCCAATCCGGCCCGCGAGATCGCCTTCGCCGTTCCGAAAGCATTGAGCAGAGCCCGTTTGCGCGCCGGCCCGACGCCGGCGATCTCCTCCAGCGGGCTTTTGACAAAATCCTTTTTGCGCCGCGCCCGGTGCGTGCCGATGGCGAAGCGGTGCGCCTCATCGCGCAGGCGCTGGGCAAAATACAGCGCGGGGTCGCGCGGCGGCAGGCGGAACGGCTCGCGGCCCTCCATGAAAAACGTCTCGCGCCCGGCGTCGCGGTCGACGCCTTTTGCGATCGACACCAGCGACACGCCGGTCACGCCCAACTCATCGAGAATGAGTTTGGCGGCTTCATATTGCCCTTTTCCGCCATCGATCAGCACCAGATCGGGCCGCGCGGGAAAGGCGTCGGGGTCGGCTTCCAT
>JANYFM010000123.1 GCA_025362655.1 Hyphomicrobiales bacterium
GTTCAGCGCGAGGGCAAAACCGTCGTTTGGTCCTGCGATCCCATGCATGGCAACACCATTTCCGCCAACCGCTACAAGACCCGGCCCTTCGATAAAATCATGGACGAGATACGGCGGTTCTTTTTGGCGCATCAGGCCGAGGGCACATATGCCGGCGGCGTTCACCTCGAAATGACCGGCAAAAACGTCACGGAATGCACCGGCGGCGCGCGGGCCATCTCGGAAGGCGAGCTCTCCGACCGCTACCACACCCACTGCGATCCGCGCCTCAATGCGGAACAGGCGATTGAAGTGGCGTTCCTCGTCGCGGAACTGCTGAAAGAGGAGCGGGCGCGTGTTGCCAAACCCGCTGTGGCGGCGGAATAGTCCGCCCGCGAATCGGGCATGATGCCCAAAGGCTCCCGCCGCCGCGCCGGCGCGGGCCGTTTCGCGTGACAGGGCAGAGCATGGACCGAATTTACCCCGCGTTTCTGAATTCCTGCGCCGGCATCGTTTATGCTTTGCGCACGGAGCGCGCGATCCGCCAGGAGGCCGCGCTATTGGCGGCCGGCGTGCCCCTGGCCTTCGTTGTGGGGACGAGCGGCTGGATAAGGCTGGCGCTGATCATCTCGCTGGTTGCTATCCTGTGCATCGAATTTCTCAACACCTGCATTGAAAAACTGTGTGATCACATCACGCCTGAGCGGCATGAAACGATCAAAGTGATCAAAGACATGGGCTCCTCCGCTTGTTTTTGCGCGCAGGCCAGCGCGGCGGCGGTCTGGCTGTTGGCGCTGGCGGGCCGGCTGGGCTATGTCTAAAGCCGCAAAACGGCGCTTGCGGGCCCGCAATGGCGCTGTCAGCTTTTGCGCCTATATGTCTCCCGAAAGGACGCGCGGTTCCGCGCGGCGGTTCGCACAATGGCTCTGCAATTCCCGGCGCTCTATATTTCGCATGGCTCGCCGATGCTGGCGCTGGGCCATACGCCCGCCCGGGAATTTCTGGAGAGCTATGGCCGCGAACTTGGCAAGCCCAAAGCGATCCTCGTGGCGTCGGCGCATTTTGAATCGCGCATCCCCGTTTTGTCCGCCGACGCCAAACCCGAAATGATCTACGATTTCGGCGGCTTTCCCCAGGCGCTGTTTGATATGAAATATCCCGCGCCCGGCTCGCCGGCGCTTGCCTCGCGGGCTGCCGCCCTGCTGGGGGAGGCTGGGATCAAAGCCGCGCCGGTGACAGGGCGGGGCTATGATCATGGCGCGTGGGTGCCGCTGAAGCTGATGTATCCCGATGCCGATGTTCCCGTCGTGCAAATCTCCGTGCAGTCCGGGCTGGGCGCGGCCCATCACGTCGCCTTGGGGCAGGCGCTGGCGCCGCTGCGCGAAGAGGGCGTGCTGGTTATGGGCTCCGGTTCGATCACCCACAACCTCGGCGAACTGTTTCGCGGCGGCCGCGAAATGGATGCGCCCGCGCCGTCGTGGGTGACCGAATTCGGCGAATGGATGCGCGGCAAAATCGAGGCGGGCGCCATTGATGATGTGATTGCCTGGGACCGGCTCGCCCCCCACGCCCGCAAAAACCATCCGAGCCCCGAGCATTTCCTGCCGCTGCCTTTCGCCATGGGCGCGGGCGGCGCGGGCAAGCCGGGCAGGCGGGTTCACACCAGTTGCGAATACGGCGTGCTGATGATGGATGCTTACGCCTGGGCGTGAGCGGCGGTTCCTTCCCGGGTGTTGCGCATCTGTGATTTTCGTCCCGCCATTGCGGGCGCCGCCATGCCGATATAAAGCTGTCGCATCAAGACCGGTTCAACGGTCCGGCATCCACGCGGGGGGAAGGCGATGGGTTTCGCAAAGCCGAAGCTGCATCACGTCACATTCAAGACCAGCCGCCTCCAGGAAATGATCGACTGGTATGGCGCGATGATCGGCGCGAAGGTGCAGTTCCGCGACCCCGGCGCGGCCTGGATGACCAATGACGAGGCCAATCACCGTGTCGCCTTTCTCGCCGTCCCCGCGCTGGAGGACGATCCGCAGAAAATCAAGCACAACGGCATGCACCACAGCGCCTTTGAATATGCCAGCTTTGATGAGCTTATCGCCTCTTATGACCGGCTGAAGAAAGAGGGAATCGTTCCGGCTTTCTGTCTCGACCATGGCTTGACGATTTCGATTTATTACAGCGATCCCGAGGGCAATTACGTCGAAATCCAAAGCGACAATTTCGGCGACTGGGAGAAGTCGAGCGAATGGATACGCACTTCGGCTGACTTTGCCGCCAACCCCATCGGCACGTTTTTCGATCCCGAAAAAGTCTCGCGGGCGTTTGCCGCCGGGCGCTCATTCCAATCGCTCCAGCCGGCCATCCGCGCCGGCGAATTCCTGCCCGCCGTTATTCCCAATATCGGCCTGCCTGTCTAAGCTGGTTTTCCGCGGCGGGTTGCCGCTCCCGCGAACTGAATGAACCGCAAAAATCCGCCAAAGAGGCAACACCATGATCGCAGCGCTCTTTCAGCCGCATTCTTTTCTTCGTTCCGCATTGGCGGCGCTCGCGCTGAGCGCGGCCTTTGCCGGCGCCGCGCCCGCCCAGACGTTTCCCGACCGTCCCATTAAATTCCTCGTGCCGGCGCCGCCGAGTTCGCCGCCCGACCTTATCAGCCGCATCATCGCCAATGAGCTGTCCACCGCCAACGGCTGGACGGTCGTCATTGAGAACAAGCCGGGCGCCGCGTTCACGCTGGGCGCCCGCGATGTGATGCGCGCCCCCGCCGACGGCTACACAATTTTTGCGCCCAGCATCTTTTTCGCTTCGGCCCCGGCTTTGCTGCCTGACCTGAATTTGAACATCGGCAGGGACTTCGTCTCCATCGTCCGGGCTTCGGCTTCCTACAACGCGCTGGTCGTTACCCCATCGCTGGAGGCCAAGAGCGTGTCGGAACTCATTGCGCTGATGAAAAGCAAGCCGGGCAAACTGAACTTCGCCTCCGGCGGGTTTGCCTCGCCCGCGCATCTCGTTGGCGAATTGTTTCTGACGAAAGCCGGTGTCTCCGGCACCCATGTGCCGTTCGCGCTTCTGCCGCAGGCATTCACGGAGCTCATCAGCGGCCGCGTCGAATATATGTTCGCGACGCTGCTGCCTGTCACGCCGTTCATCAGGGATGGAAAATTGCGCGCGCTGGCGGTGACGGCGCCCAAGCGCCTCGCGGCCTTTCCCGACCTCCCCACGGTCACTGAGGCCGGATATCCCGAGCTCACAATCGCCGACTGGGTGGTGCTGATGGCGCGCGCCGGCACACCGCCTGAGATCACGGCGAAAATCAACGCCGCCGTCAACAAAGCGCTCAAATCCGAAAGCGTTCTCGCCGCGTTCAAAAATCTTGGCGCGGACCCCGCCGGCGGAACGCCCGCCGAGCTGGACGCGCTTATGGCTGAGCAGATCGCGCTGTGGAGCAAGGTCGTCAGCAGCGCGGGAATTAAGATGGCGAATTGATTTTCGCGCGGGGGGCGCCCGCGCCGGCTATCCCTTAAAGCCAGCCCGGCGCATCTGGCTTTCAAGACTCTCGACGAGCGCGTTGACGTCCCCGGACAGAGGCGCGCCGCCGAATATATAAAAGTCCGGGCGCACGATCATCGCGCGCGCTCCGGCGGCCTTCAGGAACGCCGTGTATTTGCCCGTGAGATCGACGATATCGCCCGGAACATTTGCGGTTTCGCTGAGGCGGACGATGGTTGCGCCGAGAGCGGCGAGAAACTCCCGATTGGCCGCTGACAGCGTTTGCGCTCCCCCGCCCGGCGCCAGCATGAGAATGAACCCCCTCGCCACGACCTCATCGAAACGTCCCTCGCCGTCTTTTGAACGCACGCCCGCGTGCGGAGACAATTGTCCCGCCAGCCCCTGCGGCCTGCCGTCCGCTCCGCGGTCGAGCATTCCATCGGTTAAAATCGGAAACGGCGCGGGCGGCGGCACTTGGCCGCTTAAGAAGGCCTCGTCGCGCTTGGCCGCTTCGGCGGGGTCGGGAATGCAGATGATCTGGCCGAGAAAAATGGACGTCTTGATGATATCGGACACATGCGGCGCGCGTTCGGGCTGGTAGGTGTCGAGCAAATCGCTTCCCGCCACGCCCTTCAGCGCCATATCGAGTTTCCATGTCAGGTTCCACGCGTCGCGCATGCCCGCGCACATGCCCTGGCCCATGAAGGGCGGCATCACGTGCGCGGCGTCGCCGGCGATCATGATCCTGCGGTCCCGCCATTTGTCCGCCACCAGCGAGCGAAACGTGTAGACGGTGTGGCGCACGAGATCGGCCTGGTCAGGCCGTATCCAGCCGCCGAGCAGCTCCCAGACTTTTTCCGGCGTTTCCATTTCGGCTTTGGTTTCGTGGGGCAGGCGCATGAATTCCCAACGCCGGCAAACCCTGTTGCCTTCCATGCCGCCGGGCACAATCGTCGTCGGCCGCAGCGGATTGCAATATTGCCCGCACTCGGGAATTTTCAGGCTTTCGAGCGAGATCCCCTCTTTGAGCACAAGGTCAATCACCAGCCAGTCCGCTTCGAACCCGAAATCCTCCTGGCCGCCGCCGATTTTGGCGCGCACGAAACTGTTGGCGCCGTCGGCGCCGACGACGTAGCGCGCCTTCACCGTCTTGAGCGTGCCGGCGGCGGTGTCGCGGACCGTGAGTTCAACGAAGTCTTCGTGCTGGACGATATCGACGCCCTCCCATCCCGTATGAAGCGAAATATTGGGAGTGGCGCGGACCACTTTGTCGAGCGAGCGCTCGACGCTGGGCTGATGGACAAAATTTGTCTCCTGCCCGCCGGAGATCGATTCCCCTGTCCAGTCGATGGTCAGCAGCTCTTTCCATTCCGCATTGAACCAGCGGTAAATCGGCGAGGGCGAGGTGAATTCATCGAGTTGCGGGCCAAGCCCGTTGGCGTGCAGCACGCGGTATATTTCATGGTCGATACAGACCGCGCGCGGCAGCGGGTAGATTTCCTTGAAGCGTTCGAAAACGGCTACTTTGTGCCCGAGCCGCGACAGCATGATCGCCATCGCCTTGCTGACCGGGCCGTAGCCGACCTGAACGACATCGAAGATTGGCTCCAGCATTTCCCGCCGCCTTATTTATTCCGCGCGCGGTTTGCGCATCGGCCGCCCCGCCCGCACTATTCAACGGAAACGCGCGTTGTCAAAGAGAATAGATTGGCTCCAAACGCGGATATTCACGGGGACGGGCCCCTGTGTTCGCCTTGGAGCAAACGCATGAAAAGCGGCGCCCTTTCGCTTTCGGCGATTGACGGGCGGCTTCAGCCGATTGAAAATGGGGTTTAATCCGCTGCGGCAAACCAGCCCCGCGTAAAAGTGTTTCTGGGCCGGCCCGTCAACAGGGCCAACGGCCAATCTCGGGAGGAATGGTAATGGCAAAGCAGAAAAATCACCGCGCGGCGGGACCGGGCATCAGCCGCCGGGAGGCCGTTAAAGCGCTCGCGGCGGCCGGGGCTGGCGCGGCGGCGGCGCCGGCGCTCACAGGCCCGGCGTCAGCGCAGGCCCGCGTGATTAAAGTCGGCTTTATCAGCCCGCAGACCGGACCGATCGCCGCCTTCGGTTCGGCTGACGATTTTATCATCGCGGGCGTGCGCAAATCCATCGGCGACGGCCTCATGATCGGCGGCGTCAAATACCCGGTCGAAATCCTCGTGCGCGACAGCCAGTCGAACCCGAGCCGCGCCGCCGAGCTTGCCGCCGAGCTGATCACCAAAGACAAAGTCACGCTGATGCTGGTGTCGAGCACCTCCGACACCGTCAGCCCCGTCGCCGACCAGTGCGAGGTCAACGGCGTGCCCTGCATTTCCACCGATCAGCCCTGGGAGGCCTATTTCTTCGGCCGCGGCGGCGATCCGAAAAAAGGCTTTGACTGGACTTATCATTTCTTCTGGGGCCTCGGCCAGGTCGTGCAGACATTCACAGGCCTTTGGAACAGCGTTGAGACCAACAAGAAAGTCGGTGTTCTCTGGTCCAATGACGCCGACGGCGTCGCCTTGTCGGATCCGGTCACGGGCATGCCGCCGGGCATCCTCAAAGCCGGTTACACGATTATCGACACCGGCCGGTTCACGCCTCTGTCGAATGACTTCACCGCGCAGATCACCAAGCTCAAGAATGAGAAAGCCGATATTGTCTCCGGTGTCTTCCTGCCGCCGGACTTCGCGACCTTTTGGGCGCAATGCGCGCAGCAGGGCTACAAGCCCAAAGTTGTGACGGTGGCCAAGGCGCTGCTCTTCCCCGCGGCCGTCGAGGCGCTGGGCGACCGCGGCATCGGCCTCTCGTCGGAGGAATGGTGGTCTCCCAGCCATCCCTTCAAGTCGGGTCTGACCGGGCAGTCCGCCGCCGAGCTTTGCGCCGAATTCACCAAGGCCACGGGCAAGCAATGGGTCCAGCCGATCGGGTTCAAGCACGCGCTGCTGGAGGTCGCCATCGACGTTCTTAAACGCGCGAAGAACGTGGCGGACCCCAAATCGATCATGGAGGCGATCATCGCGACCGACTACCAGTCGATTGTCGGCCCGGTCTCGTGGAAAAACGGCCCGATGAAAAACGTCACAACGACGCCGCTGGTCGGCGGCCAATGGGCGAAGGGCAAGGGCTTCAAATACGACATCGAAATCGTCAACAATGTTTCCTATCCGGGGATACCAACGGTTCGCAAGTTCGAGCCGATCCTCTAGGGTTTTAGGAAATCCTGATCGGAACGCGCGGCGGGCCAGGCCCCGCCGCGCTTGTTTTGGGCGCATGGAAAGCCGATGCCGCATGGCCGTGGTTCTCGCACTCCGCAATATATCGAAGTCCTACGGCGCGATCGTCATTGCCAAAGACCTCAATCTTGAGGTCGAGGAGGGCGATGCCGTTGGCATTCTCGGCCCCAACGGCGCGGGCAAGACGACGCTGCTTGGTTTAATCAGCGGCACGGCCGCGCCTGATGGCGGCCGCATTGAATATCAGAGGCGGGATATCGGGGGGCTGACCCCGGAGAAACGCTGCCGGGCTGGAATCGCCCGCGCGTTTCAGGTGCCGCAGCCCTTTGGCGACATGACCGTGTTCGAAAACCTGACGGTCGCCGCCTGTTTTGGCGCCGGCATTCCGCAGCGCGCCGCGCAAACACGCGCCCTCGGCATTCTCGAGCAGTGCGGGCTGACGCCATTGGCCAACGAGCAGGCGGGGCGGCTGACCCTGTTGAACCGCAAACGCCTGGAGCTTGCCCGCGCGCTGGCGAGCGACCCGAAGCTGTTGCTCCTCGATGAGATCGCCGGCGGCCTCAACCAGCACGAATGCGAGGATCTGGTGGCGCTGGTGAAGCGCGTCCATGCTTCCGGGGTGACCATCGTCTGGATCGAGCATGTGCTGCATGCGCTGCTCTCCGTCGTGCGGCGCGCGCTGGTTCTGTATCAGGGCGGGTTCATTGCCGATGGCGATCCCCACAGTGTCATCCGCGAGCCCAAAGTCGCTGAAATTTACATGGGCATTGAAGCCGATGTCTGACGCGCCGCTGCTCCGCATCAACGCTCTTGAGGCTTTCTACGGCGATTTCCAAGCGCTGTACGGCCTCGATCTTGAGGTCAGGGCCGGGCAGATTGTCGCGATTATCGGCGCCAATGGCGCGGGCAAAAGCACGCTGCTGAATTCCATCGCCGGGCTTATCGAAACCAAACCCGGCGCGATTGTGTTCGAAGGCGCGGAAATCGGCGGCCGGCCGCCCTATGATATTGTCGCGCGCGGCCTCGCGCTGGTGCCCGAGGGCCGGCGGCTGTTCGCCTCGCTCGGCGTCGAGGAAAACCTTGTCATAGGAGGCCAGGTGAAGCGCCCCGGCGCCTGGAACCTCGCCTCGGTCTATGAACTGTTCCCGATGCTGCGCGAGCGCCGCGCGGCGCCCGCCACGGAGCTTTCCGGCGGACAGCAGCAAATGGCAGCCATCGGCCGCGCGCTGATGTCGAATCCCAAACTGCTCCTGTGCGACGAGCTCAGTCTCGGATTGGCGCCGATTGTGGTGCGAGAGATTTATGCATGCCTGCGCTCCATCGTCGCCGGCGGCATGGCGGCGGTCATCGTCGAGCAGGACATTCAGCAGGCTCTGAAAATCGCCGATCATGTTTACTGCATGCTGGAGGGCCGCATCGTGCTGGAGGGCGCGGCGGGAACGCTCACCCGGCAATCGATCGCCGCAGCCTATTTCGGAGTGTGAGCATGGAACAATGGATTAACACAATTGTTCAGGGCGTTATGGCGGGCGGCCTCTACGCCATGTTCGCGGTCGGCCTCGCGCTGATTTTCGGCGTGATGAAGCTGGTCAACATCGCGCACGGCGATCTCATCGTGCTGTCCGCCTATGTCGCGCTGATTGTCACGCAGACGCTGGGGCTGAACCCGCTGGTGTCGCTGATCCTCGTTATTCCCGTCATGGCGCTGATCGGCTATATCCTGCAAAGAGGCATATTCAACCGCACGCTGGGCGGTGATCTGATGCCCCCGCTGCTGGTGTCATTCGGCCTGTCGGTCATTATCCAGAACGGCTTGCTGTATTTTTTCTCCGCCGACAACCGCCGCCTTCAGGCGGGAGCTCTGGAGGTCGCCAGCGTGCGCTTCAGCGACGCCGTCAGCGTGGGCGTGCTGCCGCTGCTTCAGCTCGTGCTGGCGGTTGTTGTGATCGGCGGGCTGCAATTTCTGCTGTACCGGACCTCCATCGGCCGCGGTTTCCGCGCGGTCTCCGATGATCCGCGCATCGCTCAATTGATGGGCCTCAATAACAAGCACGTGTTTGGCCTCGCCATGGCGCTGTCACTCTCCATTGTCGCGCTGGCCGGCGTGCTGCTCGCGATACGCGCCAACTTCGATCCGGCGACCGGCCCGACCCGGCTGATCTTCGGCTTCGAGGCGGTCATCATCGGCGGCCTCAGCAGCTTCTGGGGCACATTGGCGGGCGGCATCATACTTGGCGTGGTGCAGGCGCTGGCCGCGACCATTGATCCCGGGCTGCAAATACTGGCCGGACATATCGCCTTCCTGCTGGTGCTGGCGTTCCGGCCAGCGGGTCTGTTCGGGAGGACGGCATGAGCGCCGCCGGTTTGTCCGTCACCCGCTCGTCCGCTTCGACGCGCCCTGTCCTCGCCGCCATTGCGGTTCTGGCCGCGGCGTTCCTTTCGGTTCCCGCCTGGGCATCCACGGACACTCTCCGCCTGCTCATTGATATATTTTTATACGTGGCGCTCGCCTGCCTGTGGAATTTTCTCGCGGGCTATGCCGGCCTCGTGTCGGTGGGCCAGCAGGCGTTCGTTGGGCTTGGCGGATACGGGCTGTTTGCGCTGGCGATTTACGGCGGAGTGCCGCCCCTGCTTTGCGTGCCTATTGTCGGGCTCGCCGCGGCGGTGCTGTCCATTCCCATCGCGGGGCTGCTTTTTCGGCTGCGCGGCGCCTATTTCGCCATCGGCTCGTGGGTGGTGGCGGAGGTTTTCCGCCTGTCGGTCATTCTCATAGCGCCGCTCGGCGGCGGCTCCGGCTTCAGTCTTCCCGCCCGCATCGCGCAATCCGTGGGCCGCACGCCGCAGGACAGATTTACGGCGGTGTATCTGACAACGCTGGCGCTGCTGCTGACGATTTTCGCCGCGATCTTCTTTGTGCTGCGCTCGCGCACCGGCATGGCCCTCACGGCGATCCGCGATAACGAGCTGGCGGCGCGCAGCAGCGGCATCAATGTGGGCCGCGTCAAACTTATCGTCTACGTCGTCACCGCCTTCGGCACGGCGATGATCGGCGCGCTGATATTCCTCCAGCGTCTGCGCATTTCCCCGGACTCCGGCTTCAGCGTCAACGATTGGACGGCGCTGGTCATCTTCATGGTGGTGATCGGCGGCCTCGGCTCGTTCGAGGGGCCGGTGATCGGCGCGCTGGTTTATTTTTTCCTGCGCGAGACGCTGTCCAATCTTGGGCCGGTTTACCTGATGATTCTCGGCGCGGTGGCGATTGGGATCATGCTCGTTGAACCCAGGGGAATCTGGGGATTTATCCGCGCGCGCCGGCGCATTCAATTGCTGCCGCTGCAATTGCGCGTGGTGTTTCCGCGCAAAGATTAAGGCGCTATCCCCATGGCCCTTTTTTCGCGGCGGCCGGCGCCCCGCGCGCTTCGTCCGCCGCCGGCGCCTCGACCGCCAGCGGCCCGCTGTCGCGCCCGCCGGCGTAGCGCACCAGCGCGCCGATCCGGGCGGTCATCGAGGGATGCGTTGACAGCCAGTCATTTTCTTCGCGGGCGTCGGGGCTCTCTATGAAGAAGGCGCTCATGCGCGAGGGCATTTCCGCGATCGCCGCATGCGCCTCGATTTTGCGCAGGGCCGAGATCATCGCGTCGGGGTTTTTCGTCAGCTCCACCGAGCCCGCGTCCGCCAGAAATTCGCGCTGGCGGGAAATCGCCAGGCGGATCACCACGGAAAGCCCCCAGGACAGCGCCAGCACGCCGACAGCGACGGCGATGGCGATAATCGCGCCGCTGTTTCCCTCCGAGCGCCGCTCATCATCGCGGCCCGGCCGGCGCGGCGACCAGCCGAAGGGAAAATCCCAGTTGCGCAGCGCGAGGTCGGCGGCAAAAGCGATGATCCCCGCGAATATGGTCGCGATCACCATCAGCTGCACGTCTTTGTTGCGGATATGCGTGAGCTCATGGCCCAGCACGGCTTCGAGTTCATCCGGCGTCAGCGCGTCGATCAGCCCGCGTGTCACGCTGACGGAATATTGGCCCTCGCGCATTCCCGAGGCGAAAGCGTTGAGCCCGCCGCTCTCGATAATTTTCAGCGCCGGCATGGTGATGCCGCGGGAGATGCAGAGATTTTCCAGCGCCGCGTAAAGCTTCGGCGCGCCCCCCCGCGCGATATCCTGCGAGCCGGTCGCGTAATCAATCATGTTCTGGTTGTAGAACCACGCGATAACGAACCAGCCGAGCGCCCCGGCAAGCGCCCAGGGCCATGACTGGAGAAAAAATCCCCGCGCCCTCGCGAACACAGCCGCTGCCGTGCCGCCGCCGGAAAACGCCGCCGCCAGAAGCGACAGCGAATACAGCACCGCCAGCAACAGCGCGGCGAAAGCCGCCAGCAACAACACCGAGCGGATGCGGTTGGCGCGAATATGCGTGTAGAGACCATAGGCGGGGAGCATGGCCGGCCTCGGGTTAAACCGCGCGGGTCAGAATTTCACCTGCGGCGGGGCGCTGGCCTCTTTGCGCTCGGCCTCGTCGAGGTTGAAAAACTCCTGCGGCGCAAAGCCCATGGAACCGGCAAAGAGCACGCCGGGCACGCTCTCGCGCGAGGCGTTGTACTCCGCCGCCGCATTGTTGAAGAAACGCCGCGCCGCCGCGATTTTGTTTTCGATATCCGCAAGCTGGCTTTGCAGCTCCAGGAAGTTCGCATTGGCCTTGAGATCGGGATAGGCCTCGGACAGCGCGAACAATTTGCCGAGCGCGCCCGACAGCGCTCCCTCCGCCTGTCCCTGAGCGGCGGCGCCCTGCGCGTTGACGGCGGCGTTGCGCGCTTTGATCACGTCGTCGAGCGTGCCGCGCTCGTGGGCGGCATAGCCCTTCACGGCTTCCACGAGATTGGGGACGAGATCGTGCCGCTGCTTCAACTGCACATCGATATCGCCGAACGCCTGTTTGCAGCGCTGCCGCAGGCCGACAAGGCCGTTATAGGCGCCGATGATGAACACGATGATGACGGCGATGATGCCGAGGAAAATCCACATTCCCATGGAAGAGCCCTTTCCGCGCAGGCGCTGAGTCGCGGGGCGAGTCTACTCCGCCCGCCGTGAAACGCGAATTGCGCGCGCGCCGGGGCCGCGCTACATCGGCTTATGACCGTTCCCAAGCCCCCCGGCCGCCTCGTTATCGCGCTCGCGCAGATCGATTGCATCGTCGGCGATCTCGCCGGCAATGCCGCCAGTGTCCGCGCCGCGCGCGCTTCCGCCGGCGGCGCCGATATCGTCATGTTTTCCGAACTGTTTCTGGCGGGTTATCCGCCCGAGGACCTCGTGCTGAAACCCGCCTTCCTGGAGGCCTGCCGGGCCACATTGGAGACGCTGGCGCGCGAGACCGCGGGCGGCGGCCCGGCGATTCTGCTCGGCGTGCCATGGGTGGAGGAGGGGTTGTGCCACAACGCTTACGCGCTGCTTGATAACGGCCGCATCGAGGCCGTGCGCTTCAAACACGATTTGCCCAATTACGGCGTATTCGACGAAAAGCGCGTCTTTGCCGCCGGCCCGCTGCCGGGTCCGGTGTCGTTTCGCGGCGTGCGGCTGGGCCTGCCGATCTGCGAGGACATTTGGGCGCCCGACACCGTCGAATGCCTTGCCGAGACCGGCGCTGAAATTTTGCTTGTCCCCAACGGCTCGCCCTATTGGCGCGGCAAACACGCGGAGCGCGTTCAAATCGCGGCCGCGCGCGTCACCGAGAGCGGTCTGCCGATGATTTATCTCAATCAGGTCGGCGGCCAGGATGAGCTTGTTTTTGACGGCGGCTCGTTTGTGCTCAACGCCGACCGTTCGCTCGCCTGCCAGTTGCCGGCGTTTGAAGAAGCGGTTGCGCTCACGGTGTGGGAGCGCCGCGCGGGAGCCTGGGTTTGCGCCGGCGCGCCGCGCGCTCTGCTGGAGGAGGGCGACGAGGCCGACTATGCCGCCTGCGTACTCGGCCTGCGCGACTACGTCGGCAAAAACCGCTTCCCCGGCGTTGTCCTAGGCCTTTCCGGCGGCATCGATTCAGCGCTCTGCGCCGCGCTCGCCGTCGATGCGCTGGGAGCGGACCGCGTTCACTGCGTCATGCTGCCGTATAAATTCACGTCCGGTGAATCGCTCGCCGATGCGGAGTTATGCGCCAAAGCGCTGGGCGCGCGCTATGACACCCTGCCCATCGCGCCCGCCGTGGAAGGGCTGGAAGCGGTGCTGGCCGGGTTATTCGCGGGAAAGCCGCGCGACATCACGGAGGAGAATCTGCAAAGCCGGGCGCGCGGCGCGCTGCTGATGTCGGTCTCCAACAAATTCGGGCCGATGGTCGTCACGACAGGCAACAAATCCGAAATGAGCGTCGGCTATGCGACGATTTACGGCGATATGAACGGCGGCTTCAATCCCATCAAAGACCTCTACAAAATGCAGGTGTTTCGGCTATGCGGATTGCGCAACCGCTGGAAGCCGCGGGGCGCGCTCGGCCCCGATGGCGCGGTGATCCCCGAAAACATCATCCGCAAGCCGCCCTCGGCGGAGTTGCGCGACAATCAAAAAGATGAGGATTCGCTGCCGCCCTATGAGGTCCTCGACGACATCCTGGAATGCCTCGTCGAGAAGGAGATGCGCGTCTCCGACATTGCCGCGCGCGGGCATGAGATGGCCGTGGTGAAGCGGGTCGAGGGCCTGCTCTACATCGCCGAATACAAACGCCGTCAGAGCGCGCCCGGCGTGAAGGTGACGAAGAAAAATTTCGGCCGGGACAGGCGCTACCCCATTGTGAATCGGTTTAGGGATTCCGGCGAATCTTCCAAGGCGCCGGATAACAGCATTGCGCCGAAAAAGATTGTTGGCGGGGCGGAGCGGTTTGAGGAATAGGGCGGCTTGCGCGGCGAACAAATGGCAAGGATGCCAAGGGCTCAATGAATTGACCTTTGGTCAATCCATGGAGTTCCGCGCGTTCGCGCTTGCCAAAAGCTGTGCGCGGCAAGGCGTGAGCGCGGCGCCTACCCCGGCACCAGCTTCCCCGCGTCCAGCGCGCTCCTGTACAGGCCCTGCTCCTTCCCGATATCGATCCAAAACTGCAAATCCGCGGGCGCCGCGCGGGCCACGAGCGCGGGAAACTCCGGCGCCGCCACGTTGAAATTCTTTTTCTCGATGTCGCGGCACTCGTCGGGATGCGCGCCGATATAAGCGATCGCCTCCTCCAGCGCGGCGCGGAAGGCGGTGATGACCGCCGGGTTCGCCGCCGCGTAATCCGCCCGCGCGATCCAATTCGTCACCATGAAATCGGGCGAAACCTCAGCGAAATATTCCGCCGCGATTATCCCCACGCCGCTTTTTAGGATGATCGAGCGCACCGGCTCCGTCACCGTGACAGCGTCAAGCGTGCCGCCGCGCAGCAAATCCGGCATCTGCGGAAACTGCGCTTCGATAAAGGTGATGTCTTTGGGATCGACGCCCTTGATTTTCAGCCAGCGGCGCAGCAGAATATCCATCGAGGATTTCAAGCCGGCGACGCCGATCTTTTTTCCCTTTAAGTCCCCGGGTTTCGAATAGGCGAAATCCTTGCGGACGACGAGGCTCTTGGAGGGCGCGTCCTTAAGGTGCCGCGCCGCGCCGGCGATCAGCGTCATGTCGAGCCCGCCGTCGACAGCCTGTAAAAACGTCGGCGGCGTCGCCGCGCCGATGTTGAGATCGCCGGACATCATGGCGGCGGGAATATTGTTGATCAGCGGCACGCGCGTCATGGAGGCGTCGATGCCGCGCTTTTCGAAAAAGCCCTTTTCCTTCGCCACAAGGGCGGGAAGAAAATCCGAGCTCGTGGGATAGCCGATGGCAACTTTGACGCCCTGCGAAAACGCGCGCGGCGCGGCGAGCGACAATCCCAGCGCGCCCGCTCCCGTCAGAATTCCGCGCCGGTTCCGCATGATTTCCGCTCCCTTGATTGCCCCTTCTTAGCCGCCCGGGCCTCCCGCCACAAACCGGGCAAAAAAAGAAAGGCCGCCCCGCGGCGGCCTTTCCATTGTCGTGACCACGGTCCGGAGGGACCTTTGGCGCCGCTTACGCGGGGCAGGCATCCTTCAAATCCGGAGTCCAGGACCCGTAAACCGACGACCGCGGTTGAAGACAATGAGACACTGGATCACCTCCTTTCGATTGTTGACGACGCCTCAAGATTAATCGGATCGGTGATTCTGTCAAAGCGCGCTCCGCCTGAAATTGCGGCGGAGGCCGCCGAAAATTGAGCCGATTGCGCGGCGGCGGGGCAGAGCTTTAGATTTTCGGATCAATAACCCGCACGCGTTTGCGCGCGCCGTCGGCGGCGACATCGTCGCGGCTGGTGCCATCTGTGAGCCCAAAAGCCTTGGCGGGAGCCGCCGCGGCCGCCGGCGCCTCGGCCGTCGCGGCCGGATCAGTTCTGCCGCGCAGAAGGGGCGCCTTGCCGCGCGACATCTCCGCCGATTTCTCCGGCGTCACGAGAATATCGCTCTTGGCCTTGCGGCCCAGCAGCGCCTCGGCGTCCGCCAGCGCCTCAACCCAGGATTTGTGAGGCGGTTTGCAGGTGCAGGCCGGATCAAATTTCGTCCGGTATTTTCCGGCGTTCTTCAGGGCGGAATAAGGTTCCCCGTCCGCCGACACCGCCTGATCGATGTCGCGCGAGGGCGAATAGGTGAAAAGCGCAGCCTCGACATTCGGGCACAGGGCTTTGCACATTTCCTCAAGGTCTTCGGTGTTGCTGCGCCTCGCCGAATAGCTCACGGGGAAAAACCCGCCGTCGCAGGTCCGCACGCACACCGCCATCGAGCCGCCGCGCGGGCGCTCGTCGCGGTCTTCGGCTTCCTCGCGCGGACGGGCCGAACGCGGGTCCTCTTCAATGGGGATTTGCACCCGCTCATTGCCCGCCCCGAACAGAGTGTCGAAAAGGCCACGCGAGCCCTGGGCGCCGCCCCGGCAATACGTCTCATAGCGCGCCTGCAATTCGCCGCGCAGCCCGGCGCCGCTGGCCGCCTGCGCCTGTCCCTGGAGCGAAGCCACATTGGACCGCATCTGCCCAAGGCGACCCATGATTGCCCCGCACTGGGGCGGCGGCGCGGAGCCGAAAATAAGGAACTGCCGGTTGTTGCAGCCTATGGATTGGGCGTAGGCCGCCGTGCGCTCGACCTCGGCCTGCTGCTTGTTGGCGGCGGCGACGAAGCGCGCGGCCTGCGCGGGGGTGCCGGAGCGCGCCGATGCCAGCTGCGATTGCAGCCGCCCGCAATCAACGCCTTGTGCGGTTGCCGCTGCGGGCGCCAGTGCCAGCAGGGCGAGCGCGGCGGCGCGCAGGCCGCTCCGCCCGCCCCAAGCCCCCGCCAAAGCCGCAAAGCCCGTCCGCATTGATCTCATGTCCCAAGCAACGCCGCGCTCGCGCGATTCGGCCCCGCGCGGCATGACCATCGTCTCAAATCGTTAATCACGCGGATGCCCTCAGCGCAACGTGTCTGCCCAATTTGTCGCCA